>NZ_CP150484.1:4817597-5102557 GCF_037997115.1 Amycolatopsis coloradensis | reverse complement strand
GGACGCTCTTCCGATCTGGCCCATCACGGGACCCGGCCGTCCATCGCGTGCCTTACCTGTCAGCTGGTCGACTCGTGGTGCCAGGCGGTGTGGTGGTCGGCCACGCCGCTGTCGTTCACGTCGAACCCCTGGTAGCGGGCCGTGGTGTTCTCATCGGCCTCGGAGAAGCTGCAGTACACCCAGATACCGCTTGCGTGGCTGTGCGGGTTGAGGCAGCCACGCGTTTTCCACGTGCCCCCGTCCTTGAAGTTGAGTGCTCCCACGGCCGAGCGGCTGTTCGTTTGGTCGTCCTTCACGAAGATCTTGTCGCCGTCCCGTACGAAGCAGACGTGGACGTAGGTGTTGTTCGACTTCTCGTCGCCGCTGCAGCCGTGGCTGTCGGCCTGGATCGAGGCGTCGAGCGCGGCGGCTTCGGCGGACGACACCGGCTGACCGATCACGATGTCGCCGGGGACACCCGTGTCATGTGACTCCGCGGCGACCCCTGGTGCCGAGAGTGCCAGGCTCGCCGCCCCCACCGCGCCCGCGAGGACCATCATCCGAATTCTGTTTCTCATTGCGGTTCTCCTCGATCGACTGCTACCGGCCGCGCCGCCATGGCGCGCTGGCAACAGGATTGGCGGCGGCGGAAGTCCTCACCACACCTTTTCCCCGGAGGGAAAACACGACTCGGATCCGCGGCGCCAAGGAAGTCGGTTTGTCCAGACCACCAGGCCGTCGAGAATGGAATCGTGAACCTGGCGGAGATCAGGGATTCGCGCTAAGGATTTGACGCATACTCGCCGATGGCGATCGGGCGCCGGGTCGTTCATTGTTCAGCTTCCCTTCTCTTGATGTTCACATTTTCGTAGAATGGAGACGATCATGAGTTTGATCAGGGAGGTTCGATGGCAGACAACGGCACAGCGACGAAGCAGGGCGCGCGCACCGCGACTGTCAACCTGCCGTTCGTCACTGCTCAGTTCCGTGCGCCGGAGTTGCACATGCCGCGGGCGCATATCCCAAACCGGCAGGAAATCGGCAGTGCGTTGCGGGTCGTGGGGTCGTACCTGCCGTCTCCCAAGCAGACGGTGTACTACGGGGGCCTCGCTCTGATGGCCGCGGCGGAGTTGATCGAATGGCCGGTGGCGGCTGCCGTCGCCATCGGTACCGCGGTTGCCGGCGGCGGCGAGAAGCCTCCGAACCGTGACGAGAAACCCGCGAGCGGCAGGGCGGCTCGGCCGTCCGAGCGAGGGGCGAAGCGGTAACCGGCCCCGGCGAATGCGCTTGCCGAGACCACTCGCCCTGGTCGCGAAAGCGGCTCGGCCGGCCGTGGTGATACTTCGCGAAGTCGCCGGGCCGGCCACCGGTCGCCGGATGTGGACCTCGGGCGACCGGCCGCATGGTCGCACGCATATCGAGGTACGTGGTGTGCATCGGCCAGGCGCGGAGGAAGCCGTCACGGACCTGCTGCGTACTTTATCCACAGTGGACGGTGTCCGGGGCGCGGAACTCAACGCGGTCCTGGGCCGGGTCGTGGTCAGTCATGATTCCGAAGTCGTGTCGGGCACCGAGCTCGCCCGCGTGGTGGCCGAGGTGGAACGTGCGTGGGAGCTGGACCGGTGCGAGCAGGCCGCGGCCAGTGCCGTGCACCCGGCGAACGCCGCTCCGCGCCTGCGCGAGCTGGCCGCGATCACGACCCAACTGGTCGGCCTCGGTTACACCGTCGTCGGCAAGGTACTGCCGGTACGCGCGGTTTCGCCGGTCGCGTCCGCGCTGATGTCCCTTGTGGACTCTTCGCCGCGGATGCGTGCGGCGGCGGAGGCCGGGCTCGGCCGCCCGGTCACCGATGCGGTGCTGGCGATCGGGGGTGCGGTGGGCCAGGCGTTGGCGCAGCGGCCCATCGGGTTGCTGGCCGACCTCGGCTACCGGCTCTGCCTGAACCGGGAGGTGAACGCCAGACGGCAAGCCTGGCAGCGATGGGAACGCACGACAGCGGATCGGCTCTCCGCACATCGCGCCGAGCCGGTGGAGTGCCCGCCTCGTGCCCGGCCGTTGCCGCCTGGGCCGATCGAGCGAGTCGCGAACCCCGCGAGTGTGCTCGCGTTGGCAGGCTATGGATCGGTGCTGGCGGTCACCCGGAATTCCCGGCGTGCGTTGGCGATGCTCTTCGCCGGTACGCCGCGTGCCGCGAGACTGGGCCGCGACGCGTTCGCCGCCCGGCTCGACGTCGATCTGTCGAAGGCAGGCACCCAGGTGTTCGAGCCGGATGCCTTGCGGCGGCTGGATCGCGTGGACATGGTGGTGCTCGATGCCGCGATACTCGTGTCCGGCCGGCAAGTGGTGGACGATCACGTCGTCCTCATCGACGAGGCGGCCGATCCGGCCGAGATCGTGCGGCGGGCGCACGATTTGATCGATCCTTGGCGGCCGCGGGACCGGCGCGAGCGCGGTGACTGGGCTGTGGTGCCCGTCAACCAGTGGAGGACGGCTCTGTCCGCCTATTCGCGACGGGCCACGCATGACGCGATCGCTGTACTGCGTAACGGCGCGCCTGTGGGCGTGGTCCATGTCGTCGCGGAAACCGCCCCGTTCGCCGAGGCCGTCGTCGAGTCGGCCCGCCACGCCGGGACGCCTGTGCTCGCCGGGGCCGGTCACAGGCTGGCGGCGCAGTTGCGGGTGGAGCGAGTCCGGCCGGCCGGCGAGCGTTTGCCCGACACAGTGCGAAATCTGCAAGCCGATGGTCATGTCGTCGCCGTGGTGTCCACTCGCCGTCGCGACGGGCTGGCCTGTGCCGACGTCGGGATCGGTGTGCTCGACGACGACGCGGATACGTTGCCCTGGGGCGCGCACGTGGTATGTCCCGACCTCGCGCGGGCAGGCGTGGTGCTCGAGTCGGTGCGGGTCGCTCGCCGCGTCAGCCGGCAATGCGCCGCGATGACCATCGCAGGTTCTTGCGTGGGCGCACTGCTCGGCGCACTCGGACCTGATCGGTCGGCGCCGATTCGTGCTGTCTTTCCCGTTCAGCTCGCCGCGATGTTCGCGCTCGGCGTGGGGACGTGGGCAGGGACGACACCAGGCCGCCTTCCCACCCCGACGCCGACGGACCGCACCCCGTGGCACGCGATGTCGCGTCGCTCGGTCCTGGCGCGCCTGGCGAGTACACGGGACGGTCTGGACGAGGCCGAACACGACCGTCGGCACCATGCCCAGCACACCGAGAACCGGCAGGCGGAGGTCGGGCTGGCGCGGGCATCGGTGGAGGAGCTGGCGAATCCGCTCACGCCGGCGCTCGCGGCCGGTGCCGGCGTGTCCGCGAGTCTTGGTTCCCTCATGGACGCGGTGATGATCGCCGGGGTGCTCGGCCTGAACGCGCTGATCGGTGGTGCGCAGCGGCTCGGTGCCGCCCGGGAGTTGGGCCGTTTGGTGGATACCAACGCCTTGCGGGTACGGGTTCGGCGCGCTGGGACCGGGCGGGTCGAGCGCGTCGAGGACCTGGTGCCCGGCGACGTGGTCGAGCTGCACGCCGGCGACGCCGTGCCCGCCGACTGCCGGGTGCTGGAGGCCACCGGGCTCGAGGTGGACGAGTCCAGACTCACCGGTGAATCCCAGCTGGTGCGCAAGACAGTCCACGCGACAGCGGCGCCGGCGATCGCCGACCGGGCTTCGATGCTGTACCAGAACACGGTCGTCGCGGCCGGACGGGCGTTGGGGGTGGTCGTCGCCACCGGCGGGCGTACCGAGATCGGACGGACCACCCGGGCCATCGGTGAGTCGGCCGGGGAGACGGGAGTCGCGGCGAGGCTTCGTGCGTTGACCAGGATCACGCTGCCGGTGACCCTCGGTGCCAGCGCGGTACTGATGGTCTCCGATCTCCTCCGCGGGCGCGCGATCAACCAGGCGCTGGGCCGTGCCGTCGGGCTCGCGGTCGCCGCCGTGCCCGAAGGACTCCCGTTCGTGGCGACCATGGCCGAGCTCGCGTCCGCCCGGCGCCTGGCCCGTCGCGGGGTACTGGCCCGCAACCCGTCGACGATCGAGGCTCTCGGCCGGCTCGACGTGCTTTGCTTCGACAAGACCGGGACCCTCACCGAGGGACGGATCGCCCTTCGGCTGGTGTCCGACGGTCATGACGAGCGGACGCTCTCGGATCTCACGTCGCCACTTCGCGAGACGCTCGCCGTCGCGGTCCGCGCGAGCCCATGGCACGAACGCGACCATCCGTTACCCCATCCGACCGATCGGGCCGTGCTGGATGGCGCCGCCACCCTCGGAGTCGTACCGGATGGCCTGGAGTGGGTCGACGAACTGCGCTTCGAACCCTCCCGCGGTTATCACGCCGTGCTGGTCCGGGCTCCGCACCGCATGGTGGTGAGCGTCAAAGGCGCACCGGAAGTCGTACTCGCCCGATGTCACCGGTGGCGGCGGCCCGGTGGGCCTGCCGTGTTCGACCCCGGTTCGCGGCTGGAGGTGAACGCGGCGCTCGACCGGTTGGCGCGCAAGGGTTACCGAGTGCTCGCGGTCGCGGAACGCGTCGCTTCCGGTTTGGCGAAGCTCGACGATTCCCACATCGACGGGCTCGACTTCTGTGGCCTGCTCGCCTTCGCGGACCCGGTCCGGCCCACCGCGGCGGACGCCGTGAGCACCCTGCGACGTGCCGGAGTGGGCATCGTCATGATCACCGGTGATCATCCGAGCACGGCGGAGGCCATCGCGGCCGAACTCGGCGTGCTGAGCGGGGCACCGATGTCCGGCGCCGAACTGGACGCCCTCGACGACGACGAACTCGCCGAGCGCCTACCGGGGACCACGGTCTTCGCGCGGGTCAGTCCCGCACAGAAGGCCCGGATCGTGCGCAACCTCCGTCGTGTCGGCCGGGTCGTCGCGATGACCGGAGACGGCGCCAACGACGTGCCTGCCATCCGCCTGGCCCATGTCGGCATCGCGCTCGGCTCCGCGGCGACCCCGGCCGCGCGCCAGGCGGCCGATCTCGTCGTGACGGACGACCGGATCGAGACCATCACCGGCGCGATCGTCGAGGGCCGGGCGATGTGGGCCTCGGTGCGCGACGCACTGTCCATCCTGCTCGGCGGCAACCTCGGCGAGACCGCGTTCACCCTGTCGGCCGGGCTGCTCAGCGCGCGGGACGCGCTGAACGCGCGGCAACTCCTGCTGATCAACCTGCTCACCGACGTCCTGCCAGCCATGGCGGTCGCGGTGCGCCCACCACCACAAGTGACGCCCGAAGCGCTCCTTGCTGAGGGCCCCGAAACCTCGCTGGGGGCGACTCTCAACCGCGACATCGCCAGACGGGCCGCCACCACTTCGGCGGCCGCGTTCGCCGGCTGGCTGCTCGCCCGGCCCGTCAGCACCCCGGCACAAGCCAGCACGACCGGGCTGGTGGCACTGGTCGGCGCGCAACTCGGACAGACCATCGCCGTCCGAGGCCGGACACCATTGGTCGTCGCGGCCGCAGGCGGCTCGCTGGCCGTGTTGGCCGGCATCGTGCAGACGCTCGGTCTGAGCCGGTTCTTCGGTTGCCGCCCGCTGCTAGCGCACCAGTGGGGCATCGCCCTCGCCGCGGCCGCCGTGGCGACCGCGGTGGAAATCCTCGGCCGGGCACGGAATTCTTCCGCAGTTCACCAGGCCATCATCCAGAGTCCTCCTCGGAGCACACCCGCGTGAGCCACCGTTGGCGTTGCCCACTGGACGCTCGCCTGAACGGACAACCAGCATGGCCGACTTCCTCGCAACTCTTCTTGCCAAGATCGCCGCGAACCTGCTCGAGTCGCTGATCTTGCGGATCGTGAACGCCTTGTCCGCCGAAACGTTCACCGCGCCCGCCTGACGCACGAAGTCGATGCCGGCGACGGCCCCACAGTGTGGTGGCCCGCAGGCACTTCGATGAACGCCGCCCTAACTCGGCGAACTACCAGGTGGACGGTGCTTCGTCACTGTGGCCAGTCAGCTTCGAACAGGGCTCTGACCTGTGGTTATCGAGAATCCGCTGGTTGCTTGGAGCAGTTGTGCTCCGTTCAACGACTCCGAGTGAGTCCGCGCGGCGCCTGAGTAGCGTCCGAGGTACGCCGCAGCCGCCAGTCGCAACACCGTGTCGTCCAGGTCTGAGGGCTCCATGACCTCCCATGCTGGGTGGAAGTACCTCAGGCACAAGGCCAGGATGAGCGCGCCATCCGTGCCGTCCCCCGATCAGCCGCGCTCATTGGCGCGCGACCCGCGGCATGACAGCACGACCGGCCAGTCAGCTGGCAGATGATCGGACCACGCGCCTGGCGATCTCCGCGTCCAGCGGGCTCATATCCTCGCTCACCGGTTCCGATGGCGGCCACCAACGAAAGTCCAGCGCTTCACCGTTGACGGTCAGCCGAGGCACGACCTGGAGCTGAACCCGATATACGGCTAGGAGTTCCCGACGCTCCGGCTTCGTGAGATCGAACTCGGCCACGGCGGCGAACGACAGGTCCACGCCGTGGATGCCGGTCTCCTCACCCAGCTCCCGCACCGCGGCCTCGCGCGGGCTCTCACCCGTCTCCCGCATCCCTCCCGGAAGCTCCCACTGCCTCCGCCAGCTATCGAACATCATCAGGACTGCTTCCGCGTGGATGGCGACGACCAACGACGCGGGCACAGCCACGTGTTTGACCAGACGCCCCATCTCCTCTTCCGCGACAAAACGAAAGTCGACCAAGGCGTTGCCGGCACGATCGCGGATCGGAAGTTCAGCCACGACGCCATTCCACCGCACTACCGACAGAAAGCACACAGACGCCCCCCGGCAAAGTCCGTACATCGGCATGAGCGAAGGGTCTGTCGAACGAACGGTGTAACTCGGGTTGAAGGAAACTACTCGCGTCCGGCGGCCAGGCGGCCGTCGAAGGCGTGCAGGGCGGGTTTCCAGCGCGTGGTCCAGCGGGTGCGCGAGATCGGCCAGAAAATGCTGCTGCCACAACAGGTGCAGCGCGCCGCGCGACGGGTCGGCGCCCGGCAGCCGGACGATCACGTTGTGGCGGTCCTTGCCACCGGACTCGACGTAGGTGATCTCGTAGCCCGCGTCGGTGAGCTTCTCGGCGACGTACTCCGCCGTGGCGCGTTCACCGACCAGCGTGTCGGAGCCCGCCGACCCCCTGCCGCCGCCTGGTGGACGGCGTGTGAAGACCCACTCGGGCGCCTGTCATCCCAGGCCGAGTCCCGCGGTCAGGGGTCCGTAGAGAGTACGCACGTACGAGTCCGTGAGGTGATTGTCCNGTGCCCAGATCCTGCTCGACGAGTGCCCAAGATCTCTCGGGAGTGAACTGCCACTGCCAGCCCAATAGGGCGGCGATCTCGCCGACGAGCGAGGAGGCTTCGGCGCGCGCCATCGTTCTCCCAGGTCTGGCCGGATTGAGTGGCCGCAAAGTGTCTAGAAAACCCGAAGCCTATAAGGTCAACGGGTTGAATGATTGCTCATACCGGGACATGTCCCAGCCAAGGATGTTTCGCTTACCTTGATTCTTCGCAAGTTCGAGCATCACTGCCGTCATCGTCCGCTTCGTTCGCGTCCACGCGTCCGGGCTATGCCGACTAAGGTAAACCACGTGCCATTTGTCAGGGTCGGGCGTCCAGAGAAGCCAGAAGAATGCGCCACCTGTGTCGTCGGTGGCGAACGGCACAACTCCGCCAGGTTCGGGAAATGGCGGATAAGTATCATATTCGTATTCCCTGGCTGTCTTCACATTGGCCAGAGCCTGATCGAAATCACCCTGAAAAGCCTCAAGGTAGCCGTTGCCCTGTATTGGATTGATGAGCCTGACCACGTGACGAAACATTCCCGACGGGAATCTGGTCATGAATTCTTTGTAATCAGCCGGGAGGGGCGTTTTCAGGCGACGCTCGACGACATCCCAGTCCACTTCGGGAGCCACGGAGCCGCTCCAATCAAGCGCGGCGGCAATACTATCCACTTCAAGGCGATAGTCGGCGATAGTCAACGCGAGCTCCTTCACAGTATCCGACGCCAGGTCAGACAGTATCATGCCGGGCCAGCGACCTGGTCCCGACATGACTCTCTCAGCGAACTGTTCGCAGAGCGACTATTTTACTGGCACACTGCCCGCGGCGGGTTGGGGACATTCTCCACTAATGCGAGACACCGGAAGTTGCCTTTCATACCCCATGCCTTGATATACAGCCTGGCCGGCAACGCGTCTCCCGGACTGTTGTAGTAGGCGCTGACCCGATAATAGACTCTTTCGCCCTGGCGCACAGCTCGAGCGATCGGCTCTTCAATGTCCCATTGCATGACAGGCGTGTTGGCCAGCCTGTGCAGCGGTACGATGTTCTGCACATTATGCACTCCGCCGAACATCGAGGCGATGAGGTGCGACCGGTGGGTGACGTTCTCGATGTGCCCGACAGGAGTGTCCGGGTCGCCGTCCTCTCGGGGGGGCGCGAACCCGCAGCGCCGGTCAGTTCACCGTCCCGGTGACGACCACCCGGCGGCACCGGACACGTCTCCCCTTGTCCGACCGGAAGCGATCCCTTACCCACTCGCTCGTCACCCGTATCAGTGATTCTCGCCGACTCACCATTCGTGGCATGTGGATCACCGGTTCGTGTCGCGTGCCCGCCCACTTGCCGTAGCGGAGGCCCAGCTTCCACATCGACACGCCTAGGGCTCACTACACACAGTGTCAACGCCCGTGAAGCCCACCCCTGGCGCAAAACACGAAAGACTTACGTGTTTATCGTAGGAAGATTCACGACTCGCCGATGGCCCGGGAAATCGTTTTTTGACAGAGCGCCAACGTGGTGAAAATCTTCGGTCGCTCCTCGCGAGAGCACAACCGAACACGAAATCCGAAACAAGGAGCCCCTCAATGCAGATGTTCACCCAGCACGTGCACCACGGCCACGACCTGATCTCGGGTCTGCTCGCGCACCTGGCCCACGTGCTCGGATGGCTGGTCTGACGCTCTGAGCAACAGGGATTGACGGGGGCCAATCTGTTGGCGCGGGTCGGCCCCTCGTGTTTGCGACCCGGTAAAGGGACACACCCGTGTCCCTTTACCGGGTTCCGGTTTTCCACCGCAGAAAAAGGTGACCGCCGATTCTCGGATTCTTCTTTTGCCCGGCCCACAGGCGGCGCGGGCCGGACCCCCCAGTAACCGGCCCGCGCCCGGCACCGCGGTGATCCCCCCTGGCGACCACCGCGCCACCCGACCATGGTGCGGCCGGGACCGGTCCTCGCGCATGGGGGCCGGGACCCCATATTCCGGTGGGGGCCGCCAGGGTGCCCGGCCGTCACTCTCCGGACATCTTCGTGCGTGCGCTGAATGTGGGGGTGCCACCCCCATGTGCGTGCCCCGCCGAACTGAAACCATGACCGCCGTGACGCCCCCACCATCGGCGACGTCCCTGCCGCCGAGGTGGTGGGTGCACGGCCAGACCCCGCGCGAACGGACAGCGGACAAGCCCGCATGGGCGGATTTCGCCGAACACGCGGTCACCGCGCTTCTGCCGGAGCGTCCCCCAGCCGGTGACTGGCGTGTCGAATTCGCCGGGGTCTTCAGGTCGCTCGTCCACACCGCTTCGCGTGACGCGATCCCGGACGACCTTCCCGGAGCCGATGTCGAAGCCCTCCGTCGGGGTTTCGCGGCCCAACTCGGCCAGCATCTGCTCAAACTCGCGATCCGCACACTGGTCCTCGAACTCCACCGCGACCGCACGGCCGGAAGACTCCGGGGAGAGACGCCCGAAGAGCGCTTCTCCGATTTCGTGCGCAGGCAAGCCACTCCGGCCGGGCTCGTCCGGTTGTTCGGCGAGTACCCGGTCCTGGCCCGGCTCGTCGCCCAGGCGTGCCTCCATGCCGCCGAGGCCCACGCCGAAACGCTGGCCAGGTTCTCGGCCGACGCCGCCTTGCTGCCCCGTTCGGTCGTCGACGGCGAACTCGGCACGCTCGTCGAGGTCGCGGGCGGGATCGGTGACTCGCACGCACGCGGGCGTTCGGTCAGACTGCTCCGGTTCTCCAGCGGCGCCAAGGTGATCTACAAACCCCGGCCGCTGATCCTGCACGAACGGTTCACCGACATCGTCGCGCGGCTGAACAAACGACTGCCCGGGCTCGAACTGCGGACCGCGGACGCGTTACCGCGTGCGGGCTACGGCTGGCTCCGGTTCGTCGAGCACCGGCCGTGCGCCGATATCGGCGACGTCGACCGCTTCTACCGGCGGCAAGGCATCCTCCTGGCGCTCCTGTACGCGCTCGACGCCACCGACGTCCATTACGAGAACATCATCGCCTGCGGCGACCAGCCGGTGCTGATCGACATCGAAACGCTGTTCCAGCCGTCGCCCCCCGATCCGCCGTCGGGCGACCCCGCGGCGGCGATGCTGGCGCGATCGGTCCAGCGCACGCTGCTGCTCCCCCAGCTCTTCGCCGGCGAACACGGCGCCGTCGACATCTCCGGTCTCGCCGGCCGCGGCGGCAAGCTTCCCACCGACCGCGTCGAGTGGGCCGATCCGGGCACCGACCGCATGCGGCTGGTCCGGGTGCCCGGCGAACTCGCGGGCGGGAACAACCTGCCGCGGCTCGACGGCCGCGACATCACGCCCGCCGAGCACAGCGCCGCGCTGCTGGCCGGATTCCGCCTCGGCTACGACGCGATCTCCACCGGGCGGGACGAACTCACCGAGCACCTCCGGCGCTGCGCCGAGGATCCCATCCGGGTGCTCGTCCGGCCGACGAACTTCTACTTCCGGCTGCTGGACGAGACCACCCATCCCGATCTGCTTCGCGACGCCGCCGACCGCGACCACGCGTTCGACCTGCTCGAAGAGGATTCCGCCGACGAGAAGAAGCTGCTCCGCCTCGTGCCACACGAGCGGGACGACCTCTGGGCGGGCGACGTGCCGATGTTCACCTCGAACCCCGGCTCGACGTCATTACTGGATTCACGCGGCGAGAGCGTCGAAGGGGTGGTCGACCGGGCGTCGCTGGACACCGTTCTGGCGAAACTCGCCGACATGGACCCCCTCGACCAACGCGACCAGGAATGGCTGATCTCGGCCACCCTCGCCATCAGCACGGCGACCGCGGGTCATCACGGTGTCGGCGAGACCGCGGAAACGGCGGCGCCGAACCAGGCGCCCGACGCGGAACGACTGCTGGTCACCGCGTGCGGTATCGCCGACCAGATCGTCGCCAACGCCTTCTCCGACGAACACCGCTCCAACTGGCTCGGGATCGAACTCGTCGACGACCGCTACTGGACCGTGCTGCCGATGGGCGCCGGGCTCGGTGAGGGTTACTGCGGTGTCGCGTTGTTCCTCGCCCAGCTCGCCGAACTGACCGGGATCGCGCGATACCGCGATCTGGCCGCGTATGCGATCAGCCCGCTCCCCGGCCTTTTCGCCACGCTCCGCGCGGACCGCGAGCTGGCCGCCACCGCCGGCTGCGGCGGCCTTCTCGGGCTCGGCGGCGTCGCGTACACGATCGCGCGGCTCAGCACGCTGGTCGGTCTTCCCGCCGGCGATCTCATCGAGCAGGCCGTCGACCTGATGCCCGACGCGACCCCCGAAACACCCTCCGGGTTCACGACGGGGCTGGCGGGCGGTGTCGCGTCGATGCGGTCGGTGTATGTCCAAACAGGACTGGACTCGGCACTGGCACGGGCGGACCGGTACGCCGGAGAACTGCTCGGCCGCGAACGTCCACAAGAGAAGTCGTTCGCCCGAGGTTCGGCCGGCGTCGACTGGGTACTGCGGGCGCACGATCGTTCCGGCGAAGAACCACCCGGAAGGGCGGACGATCGGGCGGAAAGCACCGGCGGATGGTGCGCCGGTCTCGCGGGTGCCGCACTCGGCCTTGCCGCTCACCTGCCTGATCCCGGACACGCCAGGGATCTCGACCGGACGGTCAAGCGGCTGGCCGATGGGGCGCCGTTGAAGGATCTCAGCCTCTGCCACGGCGAGTCCGGAGTGGTGGACGTGTTGTGCGTATTGGCGGAGAACGGGCACACTGGCGCCGCCGCCGCGGTCCGCCGCCGGACCGGTCATCTGCTCGCCGCCATCGACCAGCGCGGTGCCCGCTGCGGGACACCTGGCGCGGTCCCCTCGCCAGGGCTGCTGAGCGGTCTGGCGGGAATCGGTTACGGCCTGCTGCGGCTGGGATTCGGTGACCGGGTCCCCTCCGCGCTCCTGCTCCGCCCCGACCGGCCGCATCCCGCGGCCACCGTTGTTCCGCCGGTAAATCGAGTATGAGGAGAAACCCGCATGTACGAAAGAGATCTGCCCGCCACCGAAGACGTCCTCGGCGCCGTGAACCTGCCGCGCGCCCTCGAGGTCGGCTCGCGCAACCACGCGCTGGCGGGCGGCAAGCCGCGGCTGAGCGCCAACCCGCTCGCCACCCTGTCCACGGACCCCGGTTCTCCGTCCGTCGTCAGCGTCTTCACCGGCGGCTGGATCTGAGTAGCCGCCGGTGAACCCGCGACCGCGATCGACGTCGGCAGGACGCTGCCTGGTCGGAAACTTCACGATCACGATCAAGGCGTCCTGCCACCGCGATAGCGGGGCCTTCTGCCGGGCGGGTTCACGCGTTCGGTCACTTTTGCGCTACATCCTCAGCTCCGCCCATCGGATCTGAGACAGGCTCACGAAGGCGGGTTCGCGCCGCCCGCCTTCGTGATCGTTTATTGGCCGTGGCGGGGAAATCCGCTCGCTATAGTCACGGCGATGGGGATCCGTTCGTCGCGGGTGATCGGCCGTGACGCCGAACTGGCCGAGCTCTCCGGAGCTCTCGATCGCGCCATCGCCGGCCGCGGCGGCGCGATCTTCCTCGTGGGCGAAGGCGGCATCGGCAAATCGCGGCTCGCCATCGAGGCCGCCTCACGAGCGGTCGCCGCCGACATCCCGGTCTTGCAAGGCCGGGCCAGTTCGATCGGCCCGCTCGTCCCGTTCCGGCCGCTGGCCCAGGCGCTGTGGTCGCATTTCCGTGGCGGCGGCCCGCCGACGGCCGCCGAACTCGACCCGTTCATCCCCGTGCTCGCCCAGCTCGTCCCCGACTGGGGCCGGGGCGACCGGCCGCGGGAATCGGGTTCCCTGCTGGTGCTCGCCGAAGCGGTGTTCCGGCTGCTGGCCGTCACGAGCCGCGATCGCGGTGCGCTGCTGGTCCTCGACGATCTCCAGGACGCCGACGCCGAGACGCTGTTCATTCTCGAATACCTCGTCGACAACCTGCCTGCGGCGCAGGCCCTGTTCGTCGGCACCCTCCGCAACGAGCCCTCCGACGCCCTGCGCCTGGCGACCTCCGGCGCGCAGCGGATGAGCTGCGCCCTCGTCGAACTGGGCAGGCTCGGCCTCGCCGACACCCGCGCCCTCGCCGCCGCCTGCCTCGAGACCGAGCCGGGACGGCTTCCGTCGGCCGCGGCGGAACTGTTGTGGCGCAACAGTGCCGGCCTTCCGTTCATCGTCGAGGAACTGCTCCACGGCATGGTGAACGACGGACTGCTGGTCGAGGGCCGCGACGGCTGGCGCGTCATCGGCGAGCTTCGAGCCCGCGTTCCCGCAGCACTGGTCACCAGCATCGGCGTCCGGATGGAGCAACTCGGCGAGCAGGCGGGCGAGCTGCTGTCGGTCGCGGCGATCATCGGCCGCCGCTTCCCGCTGACGGTGGTCCAGACGGTCACCGGCACGAACGACCGCACGCTGCACAACCACCTGAGCGCCGCGGTCTCGGCGAACCTGGTGACCACCGACGAGACGACGCCCGGCTGGTACGCCTTCCGTCATCCGCTGACCGCGGAAGCGTTACTGGCACGCCAGTCACCGGCACGGAAGGCGGCGCTCGCGCGTCAGACCGCCGACGCCGTCGAAAAGCTGTACCCGGGGCTGCCGGGCGACCTGTGCGCGCTCGTCGCGTCGCTCCGGCTGACCGCGCTGGACGAACAGGCGGCCGGCCGCCTGTTCGCGGAAACCGGTCGCCGTGCCCTCGACGCGGGAGCCGCCGACTCCGCGGTCACGATGCTCACCAAGGCCGTCGACCTGCTCGCCGCGGCCGACGCGGGTGATCGGGCCGAGGTACTGGAGACGCTGGTGCACGCGCTCGGGCAGACCGGTCAATTCGACCGCGCCGTCGAGCTTTCCGCCGGATTCGGCGAGATCGGCACTCTGGAACGGGCCGCGAAACTGCATACCCAGCTGGCCTGGGCCGCCTACATCGCCGGACGGCACGACGAATGCCTCGGCCAGATCGAACGCGCCCGCGCTCCACTCGGTTCGGCGATCTCGCCTGCTCAGCAGGCCGCGCTCGACGCCGTCGAAGCGAACCTCTGGCTGGACGTGCCCGGCCGGGCGGGCACGGCGGAACGGCTCGCCCGTCAGGCCTGGAAGGTGGCCGAGGCCACCGAGCAGCCGTTCGTCGTCTGCCAGGCGCTACAGGTGCTCGGCATGCTCGCGCTGTCGCGGGACCTCACCGAATCCGAGCACTACATGCAGCTCGCACGGCGGACCGCCGAGGACAACCATCTCCACCACCTGCGCACCCAGGCGCTGGTCCGGCTGGGCGGGCATCGCGTGCTGATGAACGGCGACGAGCAGACCCTGCTGCTCGCCCGCGCGGACGCCCAGCGCACCGGGTCGATCACCCTGCACTGCGCGGTCGATTCCGTGCGCACCATGCACGCGATCCTGCGCTGCGAATTCGGCACCGCGCACGCGCTGCTGGCGGAGAACCTCGCCGTGCTGGGCAGGCTCCGGCTGACCGCGTTGCTGCAGTACGCCCATATGACGAGGGCGATGTCCGCCGGGCACCGGGCCGACCGCCCCGCGATGGAGCAGGCGCTCGACGACTTCCGGGAGAGCGGCGGTGAGAACGCGCAGGAGATGGTGCTCAGCATCGGGCTCGCGCGGGTATTCTGTTCACTGCTCGAAGAAGACTTCGATCGGGTCCGCCGCGAACTCGACCAGGTCATCGAGCTGGAGGACCGGCGGCCGAGCCGGTTCCACCTCGCCGGCCAGCACGGGCTCCGGACGCTCGTCGACACCCTCGGCGGCGCGCCCTGCCCGGAGAACGGATCCGCCGTGAGCGGGATGCGGTGGAACCGGCAGTTCGTCGAATTCGCGCACGCGGTCGAGCACGGCAGGCGAGGTGACGCGGCGGCGGCAGGACAGGCGGTGGCCGCCGCGCTGGAGACGTCGGCGCCCTATCCCCTGGCCCGCCATCTCGGGCTCCGGCTCATCGCCGAACCGGCCGCCGCCGACGGCTGGGGTGATCCGGCGGGCTGGCTCAAAGAGGCCGAAGAATTCTTCCACCGCAGGGACATCCCGGCGGTCGCGGCCGCCTGCCGGAGTCTCCTGCGCAAACTCGGCGCACCCGTCCGGCAGCGCCGCTCCGGGGTCGACCGGGTCCCCGGCGACCTGCGAGCGTCCGGCGTCACCGTGCGAGAGTACGAGGTCCTGATGCTGCTCGCCGAGCGGATGGGCAACAAGGACATCGGCGCCCGCCTGCACATCTCGCCGCGGACGGTCGAGAAGCACGTCGCGAGCCTGCTCGCCAAGACCGGGCTCGCCGACCGTGCGGCCCTCGCCGAACGCGCCGCCGGACCACGACCTGGCATGCTGTGACCATGAGCGACCTCACCGTGTACGGCGCCGGCTGGTGCCCCGACGTCAAACGCAGCCGTGCCCTCCTCGACTCGAAGGGCATCGAGTATGACTACATCGACGTCGAAGCGGATTCCGGCGCCGAGGAGACCGTGCGGGCGCTGCAGAACGGTGAGCGGCGCATCCCGACCATCGTCTGGCCGGACGGCACCCACCTGGTCGAGCCGAGCGACGACGAGCTCACCGCCCACCTGAACCGGTGACCCTTCCGGACGTCCCGCCCGGCACGAGGGTCGTCGTCCGGTACCGGATCGAGGGCGGGTTCACCGACGCGCTCGGCTACCTCCGTTCCCGTGGCGACACGGAATGCACCGTGGAGACCAAACGCGGACTCGCGACGATCCGGCTGGCGGACATCGTGCTGGCGAAGACGGTCCCGCCACCACCAGCGCGGCCACGCCGGGCCTGACCACCCGTTTCGCCCCGGCACCACCGGGTAAGCCAAGAAATCCCCAGCAGGAGGTTCCCTTGGCTACCACAGCGAAAGACCCGGACGGTCCCACCGAGTTGTCCCGACGATCATGGTGGGCGGTGCTCAAACGGACGTTCGTCCAGTTCAACCGCGACAACATGCTGGACTGGGCCGCCGCGCTCACCTACTACGGCGTGCTCTCGCTCTTTCCCGGTCTGCTCGTGCTGACCGCGATCCTCGGTCTACTCGGTCCGTCGGCCACCCAGGCCCTGGTCGAAAACGTCGGCCGGATAGCACCCGGTCAGGGCCGGGACATCCTGATCGGTGCGATCGAAGAGCTGTCCAAGACCGGCGGCCTTGCCGGACCGGCGGCGATCCTCGGCACCGCCGGCGCGTTGTGGTCCGCGTCCGGCTACATCGGCGCGTTCATGCGGGCGTCCAACGTCCTCTATTCGATGCCCGAAGGCCGCCCGATCTGGAAGACCGTGCCGTTGCGGGTCGGACTCACCATCGCCGTGCTGGTCGTGCTCGCCTTGTGCGCCGCCGGAGTGGTGGCGACCGGCGGGATCGCCCGCTACCTCGGCGACCTGATCGGCCTCGGTTCGACCGGCGTCCTCATCTGGGACATCGCGAAATGGCCGGTGATCGCGCTGCTCGCGGGGCTGGCGTTCGCGATGCTCTACTGGGTGAGCCCCAACGTGCGGCAGCCGAAATTCCGCTGGCTGACACCGGGCGGCCTCGTGGCCGTGCTGCTCTGGGCCGCGGCCACCGCCGGATTCGCCTTCTACGTCGGCAATTTCGGGTCGTACAACAAGGTCTACGGTTCGCTCGCCGGTGTCATCGTGTTCCTGATCTGGCTGTGGATCTCGAATATCGCCGTCCTCCTCGGCGCCGAACTGGACGCCGAACTCGCGCGTGGCAAGGAGCGCGCCTCCGGATCCCCCGCCGACGACGAACCCTTCCTCCCGCCGCGTGACACCAAGGCGATGGACGACGACGAAGCAGCCGCGGTCGCCGAAGCCGAAACGAAGACCACCGACTGACACACCTGTGAAGGGCTCCTTCCCTCGACCGAGGGAAGGAGCCCTTCACGATGCCTAGCTCTTGCTCGACTTGGTGGCCTTCTTCTTGGCCTCCTTGACCTTGCCCTTGACGGTCCCGACCGCGTCCTGCAGCGGCGCGTAGGTGCCGTAAAGCGCCGGATCGGGCTTCGGGGCGGTGCCCGGTCCGCCGAGTGGCTCGGGTTCCATCAGGTACTCGATCCCGTCCTCACCGAAGCTCCAGCCGCCCTTCGAACCGTCCGGACCGTCGGACAGGTGCCAAACGGTGTCGTTGTGCTCCTGGTTCTCCTCGTCGAACAACGCCGTCGGCGCGATGTCGCCTTCCAGGCCGTCGGCCCTGAGTTCCTCGATCGCGGCGAGCCACTGCTTCTGGTGCACCGTGTCCCGCGCGAGGTTGAACTGCAGCATCGCCTTCACACCGGGGTCGTCGGTCATGTTGTACAACCGGGCCGTCTGCAAGCGGCCCTGCGCCTCGGCCGCGACGTTCGCCCGGAAGTCGGCCAGCAGATTGCCGGACGCCACGACATAGCGGCCGTTCCAGGGATAGCCCTGGCTGTCGCTGGGCGTGGCGCCGCCACCGGAGATGATCGCCTGCTGGGGATCCATCCCGCCCAGGATCGCCGCGGTGGCCGGATCCTTCGCGGCTTCGGCCACCGTGGTGGCGGGCGCCCCTTCGAGGAGCCGGGCGACCATCGTCGCGAGCATTTCCACGTGACCGATCTCCTCGGTTGCCGTGTCCATGATCAAATCCTTGTACTTGCCCTCGATCCGGCAATTCCAGCCCTGGAACAGGTACTGCATGGTGACGGTCATTTCACCGTAGGCGCCGCCGATGAGCTCCTGCAGCTTACGGGCGTACAAAGCGTCCGGCTTTTCCGGTTTGGCCTCGAATTGGAGCGATTTGGTATGACGGAACACTGACAACCTCCAGAGAATTCAGGGGAACGGACTAGCGCGAGTCGGCGATCGGCGCCTTCGAACCGGAGAGCGGAATGAGCCCGAGGGCGATCATCCCGACGGCGAGCCCGAGGTGCAGCCAGTTGTCGGCGGTGTTGACCGGCACGAAGTTCGCCGCCGACCCGTGGTCGATCAGCAGCCCGTACAGCCAGAGCACGAGGTAGATCACCCCGCCGCCGACGAGGAACGCTTTCGCGCCGGTCGCCGTCCGGGCCAGCAGAATGCCCGCGACGCCGAACGCCAGGTGGACGATGTTGTGCAGGATCGACACCTGGAACACGCCCAGCAGCAACGCGCCGGACTGGTGCCCGGCACCGCTCAGCTGCTCGTAGTTCGTCGTGATGCCGGGGATGAAGCCGAGAATGCCGACGAGCAGGAAGACCGCGCCCACGCCGAGGGCGATGAGCTGGCGCGGAGCCCGCCGAACCGTGGCCGGCGATGCAGTCATGGATTTCCTCCGATCCAGGTGGAACAGGATGGGCGAACAGCACGTCGAGTACCCGTGCGGAAGCCGCTCACACCGGAAAACCGGCGTTTTCGATTCCGTGGGAATTCCCGTGTAATCCGGCTCGCCCGGGGTAGCCCCCGCGAAGCGCACACGTCACCAGGAGGGTGGAAATCGTGGCCGAGGACAACGCACCGCAGGCAGGGCCGGTCGGCAGGCTTTTCCACGCCGGATTTCACGCGCTGGCGGCGCTTCGCGGCGCGAGGGCCTTCCACCCGAACGGACTACTACTCAAAGGAGAACTTCAGGCTTTGAGGCGCGATGACCTCACACTTCCGGAAGAGCCGGTCGCCGTCACCGTGCGGATGTCCAAGGGAGCCGGTCTCCCGGGGCGCGTGCCTGACGCGCTCGGCCTGGCGGTGCGGATCCCGGCGGTCGGGGGCCACCCGTGGGATCTCACGTTGACGACTTCGGGCACCGGCCTCGCCGGCCGCGTGTTGCCGCGACCGGCTCGCGCCTGGACCACCGGTCGCTACAGCTCGTTGCTGCCCTATCGCACAAAGGATGAACTGGTCTGGTTGTCGGCCCGCGCGGAGACGTCACGGCACGCCGAAGCGTCGCTGGGTGGATTGAGGCGGCTGGTGGCCGAAGGGCCGGTGACCTACCTCGTCGAGACCGTCCGCGCGAACGGCCATCGGAAGCCCTGCGCGACACTGACCCTCCACGAGGTCGACGAAGACTCCCCTCGTCCCGCCTTCGATCCGATGCTCAACCCACCGCCAGGCTGGGAGCTGCGGCCCGGCTGGCTCTCCGGGCTACGCGAGCGGGCCTATGAAGGCAGCCGGGAGGGTCGCTGAGTCACCCCGCGGGCGGCTTGTCCAGCGCGGTGCCGAACATCAGTCCGCTCGGCGGCGGCTTGGGCATCTTGTTGATCACGGATTTGAGCCCAATCAGGGACGTCTTCCGCCGCGCGGTATAGAGCGTTATACAGAAACCGTTTTAGGGGGAATAGACCTTGACCGTCCACAAGGGACATTAATCAAGACCCGCCTGCCCGATTCGAGTACTTCGCACGGCTTCGCGACAGGGGTCGCGAGTGGCAAAGAGCAGCGGCGAGGGTTGCCGCAGGTCACGCGCTCGGTTGCCCTGGCCGACAGGAGCCGACCGCGCCCCTGAGCGTCCGCCAAGGACACTTTTCGCTGACTCAACGTCTGATTGATGACCGGATGGGGGTCGCGAGTGGCGTTTCGGGTTAGANNACCCGACCCACGACCAGGGCCGAAGGCTCCCTTCGTCGCATCAGACGCAGCGAAGGGAGCCTTGACCCCACCCATCAACCTCACCCAAGATCAACTTAACTACGTGGCAAAGAGTGCTCTAACTCCTCATTGCCAACTCACGACCCCGTTGCAGAACTGTACATATCGGCACAAACCAGGCATTCAGTGACCGAAGAGTGTCCCCAGTGGACACACAGGACACGGCCGCCCTGCCGGTGTCCAGAATCACGCCGCGAGGGCTTCTTTGACGAGTCCACTCCCTGGCAGAGGAAGCCTCCTTCTCAACTACATGAAGGACCCCTTCATTGCGCCTAGCGCCGTGAAGGGGTCCTTCATGTAGTTCGCGAGACGCGGCCCGGCCTTACGGGTAGCTCACCAGGTTGCTCGGCCGCGTGTCCGGTGGCGTCACCGCCCCGGCGTCGTTGATCACGTGCGTGATGGTCCCCTTGTAGTTCAACGAAACCGTCACCATGTTGTGGAACCGGACGCCGGAGCGGTTCGGCACCTCGAACGCGTGATACAGGTTCACCGAAGGGTTGTCGTTGAAGAAGCAGTAGCTGCCCAGTCCCCACGCCTCGTGGGAGGTCACATTGTCCCCCACCTTGTACGCGGCGTACCCGTTGAGCCCGTTGGGGCTCTTCCAGCCTGCCTGATCCGGGACGTCGTACGGGATCTCGTTCTGGAAGAAGATCGTCCTGCCGTTCTGGCCGTTCCAGATCACCTGGTACTTCTGGTAATGCTCGACGAACAGGCCGGTGGCCAGCACGTTGTCGCCGTTGACGACCACGCCGGTGTCACCGGTGTTGATCGTCCAGCCGTAGGTGCCGGCGTTCCCGTGGTCGGCCCGCCACGCCCAGATGTGGTCGATGATCGTGTCACGGCTGTTGACGATCAGGCTGTTCGTCGCCTTCCCCGCGATCTGGCCGCCGATCCGGAAGAACACGTCCTGCAAGGTCGTCGGGTTCGCGGAGTGGTTCGCCGTCGAGCCCGCCTGCCCGACCGTGAGCAGCGACTGCGAGTTGGTCGTCCCGGCGTCGAACAGGAGGCCCTTGATCCGGACGCCGTCCACGTCGGCGACCTTCATGGCGTCGACACCGTTGTCCGGCACCAGTGTCGGGTAACCGATGCCGAGGACGACGGTGTTCGCCTTCGTCACGTTGAGCGTCTGGTTCAGGTGGTAGACCCCCGGAGTGAAGAACAGGTTGCAGCCTTGAGAGAGCGCGTTGTTGATCGACGCCGCCGTGTCCCCCGCCTTCACCACGTAGAACTGGCTCATCGGCAGCGAGCCGCCCTGGGTGCCGCCGTTGGCCCAGCTCGGCCCGGAAGCGTTGGTGCGCAGCGAAGGCAGGAACACGCGGTACTTGCCGGAGCCGTCGAGGTACAGGTACGGGACGTCGCGGGACACCGGCGTGGTGCCGAGCGTCGTCTCCGGCGGATTGGGGAAAGTGTTCGCGGGAGCGCCGCTCGTCCCGGAGAAGACCATGTTCCAGACCCCGCCGTCCCAGCTGCCGTAGCTGCTGTCCCGGGTGTACCACTGCTGCTGCGAGATCGACGCGGTCTGCCCGGACACCTTGCTGTCGGCCGTGTAACCACCGCTGGCGAACCCGTAGCTGGCCGGGTACAGCTGCAGCCCGCCGCGGATGTCCATCCGGCGGAACGGCGCGGCCTGCGCGACGGCCCAGCGGGTCGATCCGCTGCTCGGGACGACGGCCAGGTTCTCCGCCGAGCGCCAGAAGTTCTGCAGCGCCACACCCTTGTCCGACTCGTTGAACGCGTCGACGGTCACGTCGCCGTTGATCACGACGTCGCCCGGGTTCTGCCCGAGGCCCGCGACCGAGGTGTAGTAGCCCACGTTGTCGTGGATGCCGTTGTACACGCCGGGCTTGAACAGGTGCGCGTACCGGCGCTCGGTGAACTGCGCGGTCAGGGTGTCCTTCTGCGCGTTGAAGTCCGCGTCGAGCCGGGACTGGATCGACGCCGCGGACATCCCCGGGTCGAAGATCCGCACGTTCGGGCCGAAGTCCGGGACTTCGGCCTGAGCCGGGCAGGTCGCCTGTGTGGATCCGATCGTGTAGCTCGCCGACGTCACCGGGGAATTCGCCGAACCGGACTTGAGTGCGATCGCGGAGATCGTCGAGGACGCGGAGACCGTGATCGGCCCGGTGTACAGAGTGGACGAAGCCGTCGGCGCGGAACCGTCCACTGTGTACCGGATGGTCGCGCCCGCGGTCGCGCTCGACAGGGTCACCGAGCGGGCGCTCGGGTAACTGCCGCCCGGCGGATCGAACGTCGGTGACGCGACGGTCGTGCCGCTGCCGCCGTGGGTGTACGTGAAGTGCGGGGTGTCGTACTGCGGCCCGTTCTTCTCGTAGGTGAACCAGTAGTCGAGCACCGTGCCCGCCGACAGCGAGCCGACGGTGTGCCGCCACGTGCCCCCGTTGTCGGTCATGCGGACGTTCTGCTGCCCCACTCCCGGAACGCCGGTGTAGTGGATGTCGACGTAGCGCGCGGGGGTCGCCGGCGTGAAGGAGAACTGCGCCTGGGTCGCGTTCAAGGACGCGGCGTTCTGGCTGTAGTCGGCGGCCGCGGCGGTGGCACCGCCGAGCCCGGCAGAGATCAGGAGCGCGGAAAGGCCGAGGGCGAGCGCGCCCCGGACCCCTTTCCGCCGTTTGGGCTGCACGAAGATCCGGTTCACGTCGTGACACCTCCGGCGTTGGAAATCCACGGGCGAAGCAATTCGTTGCGCGCCACAACAAAGTAGCGGTCCGCGCGATATGTCCAGATCACGCTTTGGTAACAGTGGTGGTCCAAACCATCGACTACTCCGGACGGCTCCCTCGGACGCTGCCATTCCGCTCGCTTCGCACCGCCGTCTGGGTCACCCAGGCCGCGATCTGCGCACGGGAATCGAAGCTCAGTTTCCGCAGGATGCGTTGGACGTGGCCCTCGGCGGTGCGGCGGGAGATCACCAGCCGATCGGCGATTTCCTGGTTGGACAGGCCGTCGGTGATCAAGACCGCGACCTCGTGCTCTCGGTCGGTGAGTACCGTCTCGACCTCGGCGACGGGAGCGCTCTCCGCCACCTCGGCCTCGTCGAGCGCGAAGGCGACGGCCTCTTCCAGGGTGAACTCGCTCCCGTACCGAGACAGGACCGCGTACCGGCTGTCACCGAGCGCCTCACGGGTCGCCGCCTCACAGTCACCGTGCGGGGCGCCGAAGTACTTCGAGCCGAACATCGGGTAGCCGACCGATTGCCAGATCCGCCCCGCGCAGCCGAGCAGGGTCGCCGCGCGCACCCAGTGCCGCAGCGACGACTCGATCCACGCGAGCACCTCGATCGACAGCACCATGCCGAGCAGGTCGTTGAAGGTGCGCTTGATCTTCAGGCAGTTGCGCGCGTAACCGGTCGCCAACTCGAATTCGCCCCGGTTCAGCGCCACGAGCGCCAGTACGTAGATCGCGTAGGCGTAGGCCCATTCCTCGCCATGCGCGGCCCCGATCGCGCGCGCCTCTTCGCACAGCGCCGCGGCCTCCTCCAATTCGCCGAGGAAGATCGATGCGATCGCCATCTCGATTCCGGCCAGCATCACGTTGCCGTTCATCTCGCCCAGCCGCCGATAGCGGATTCGGGCGTCCTCGAACAGGTCCTTCGCGTAGCCGACGTCGTCGCCGACCAGCGCGTTGCAACCCAGGCGGTGGGTCGCGTAGGCGAGCGCCGCCTCGTCCCCGACCCTGCCCGCTTCCGTGCGGCACTCCCCCAACAAGGTCACCGCATGCGAGACGTCACCCTGCAGGGTTGAGACGTATCCGTTGACCCACAATGCTTTCAAGCGGTCTTCGCCGCCGTCTGGGACGGCTTCGAGCGCGTGGTCGAGCCAGTGTCTCCCCTCCCCCAGCACACCGCAACCCGCCCAGTAGAACCACAACGTGCCCGCCAGCTTCAACCCGGTCCTGCCTTCGGACGGCGTGGCGAGACAATAGTCGAGCGCGGCGCGCAGGTTCGCGTGCTCCAGTTTGGTCCGCGTGAAGATCTCCGCCTGATTCGGCCCGAACCATTCCCGCTCGCTCTGCTCGGCCTGCGCGAGGTAGTAGTCCCGATGACGGCGCAGGATCGAGTCCTCGTCACCCATATCGCGGAGCTTCGCCCTGCCGAACTGGCGAAGCGGCTCCAGCAGCCGGTATCTCGTCCGGTCACCGTCGCGTTCGAAGAGCAGGACCGACTTGTCCACCAACCCGGCCAGGTGCCCGAGCACCGAACGAGCGGGCAGCCCGTCCCCCGCGCAGACGGATTCGGCCGCGTGCAAGCTGAACCCACCTCCGAAGACCGACGCCCGCGCCCAGAGGACACGCTCGGCGGCTCCGCACAGGTCGTGGCTCCATTCCACCGCTGCCAGCAGTGTCTGGTGCCTGGGCAGTCCGCCGCGTTCACCCTTGGCGAGTAAGTGGAAACTGTCCGCCAGCCGGGTCTCCAGCTCTTCGAGCGACAGCGCCCGGAGCCGGACCGCGGCCAGCTCGATCGCCAACGGTATCCCCGCGAGCATCCGGCACACGTTCGCGACCAAAGCCTGGTTTTCGTCGGTGACGACGAACGCCGGCTCGACGGCGGCCGCCCGTTCAGCGAACAACGTCATCGCGGGATAGCCACGCCAAGCCCCCGAGCGCAGCGGGACCAGCGACTCAGGCAGCGGTAACGGCGCGACCTGCCAGAGGTGCTCCCCCGGAATCCCGAGCCGTTCCCTGCTGGTGGCGAGGAAGCGGAGCCCCGGCGACACCCTCAGCAGCCGATCCGCCGACGCCGCACAGACCTCGATCAGATGTTCGCAGTTGTCCAGGATCACCAGGATCCGGCGCTCCCTCAGGTGATCCGCGAGCACGTCCGCCTGGTCGCGGCCCGTGTCGTCGCGGACGCCCAGCGCCTCCAGTACCGTGTGAGCCATCAAGTCCGGGTCGGACAGATCCGCGAGTTCGACGAGCCAGGCACCGTCGGGGAAGGCCCGGCGCAGTTCGGCGGCGGTACGCAGGGCCAGCCTCGTCTTGCCGACCCCGCCGACCCCGGTCAAGGTGACCAGCCTCGCCTTGGACAGCAGTCTCTTGACCTCGGCGATGTCCTTCTTTCGACCCACGAAACTCGTGGTCCCGGCGGGGATGCTGCCCGGCCGGCCTGCTGCGGCCGCAGTGCCCACCCCTGAACCGTACGGACGCCTGCGACCGGCGGTCAACGAGGCCCGGGGCCCGTTCGCTCGGTCAGCCCAATCCGAATTCAGCTGTCCGGCACCACATAGAGCGTCGATGCTTCGCCTCCGTGCATGGCCATCAGGCTGCTCCGGCAGGCGAAGAGCACTTCGCGGTTCGCGACCGTGTCCGGCGGGACACCACAGCCGTCGCAATAGAGTTCGACCGATCCCGGAAAGGTCTCGTCGATCTCGACGTCGACCGTGCGGTCGCAGCGCCTGCACCAGCGGTGCCCGGTGACGACCAGTACGTGCAACGGATCGGAGATGCACTGGTGCACCCAGCAGCGGTGCGCGTAACAGGTCGTGCGCGTGTGTGCGCTCAGCCCGTACTCCTCCGCCACGTCCTCGGCGGCGAGGATCGCGGCCAGCCGCCGGTCGGCGATCTCGCCGTACCGATCCAGACGGCCGCCCACCCGGGGTGTCGTACGCGCCTCCTCCGAGGAGACCAGTCGGAGACGGGCTCGCGAAGGCGGTGAAACACGTAGCACCATATGGGTCTCGACCTTTCGGCATCCACTGGAAGTCCTATCAGGTTGCGCTTGTTCCGGCTGGACGACACCCGTACAACTACCTGTCTTCGTACCTGAGTGCGCGTCGACGTTCGGGTAGGCTTTGAAACCACGAAACTCGCGCTGGGGGTTACGTCAGGGGCTGAATGACCATGACAGATCCTGAAGGCACCGCTCGCCGCCACCTCACTCCGGACCGGGTGGGGAACCGCGATGTCGAGGCGCTGGAAACGCAGACGAAGGCGCTCCGTGCCGTCGACTACCAATTCGGGGGCGGGATGTGCCGCGACGCCGTCGTGGTCCGGATCCATCGCGGCCACCGGATGCTCGCGATGTCGATCTCGGAACCGTTGCGGGCCAGGCTTTTCTCCGCGGTCGCGGATCTGCACAACCTCGCCGGGTGGACCTGTTTCGACAGCGGTCACGTCGGCGCCGCGCAGCACCATCTCGATGTCGCGCTGGAGCTCGCCACCGACGGCGAGAACGCCGAGTTGATCGCGAACATCCATTACCGGCGGGGCCGGATCGATCTGCATTACGGCGTCACGGACGAAGCCCTCGCCCGATTCGAGCTGGGCAGGCTCGCCGCGAAGCGTGCCGGTTCGAAGCTGGCCGCGAGCATCCTGAGCGCGAACCAAGGCTGGGCCTACGCCAAGAAAGGCGACGCGAACCTCGCCGTCGGACTGGTGGATCAAGCAGGTGAGGAATTCGCCGAAAAGGACGAAGCCGAGCCACCCGACTGGGCCAGGTTCTTCACCGAGGTCGACGTTTCCGCGATGGCGGGCTCGGTGCACACCGACCTGGCTTTGCGCAAGGGTGGCCGTCATGTCGGACTGGCCATCGCCGCACTCACCGACGCCGTTCGCGGATACGGTCCGGATATGGCGCGCAGCCGTTCACTGTGCCTGGCCATGCTGGCCACGGGGCATATTCTCGACGGGGACGGCGACCAGGCGCTGTCCGTCGGCATCCAAGCGATCGAAAGCGCCGAAACGGTCAAATCGGTCCGCACGAGAGACCGGCTGCGCCCACTCGAGCGGGAAGCCGCCAAACACCCCGATGACGCCCATTGCCGGACTCTGTCCGAGGTGGTGACCTTGTTCGTCACCGGCCCGGACCAGACCTGAAGAACGTTCGTTTGTACGGCCCTTGTATTCACGCTGCCCATGCTGTCCGGACAAACCGAATCCGCTCAGGAGGCAGGAATTGTTGACCAAGGTAGCCGTGCTCGCGACAGCGACCGCGCTCTCCCTCGGCGTGGCCGCCGCACCGGCCGGCGCCGAAGTGACC
Source organism: Amycolatopsis coloradensis (assembly GCF_037997115.1). NCBI lineage: Bacteria > Bacillati > Actinomycetota > Actinomycetes > Pseudonocardiales > Pseudonocardiaceae > Amycolatopsis > Amycolatopsis coloradensis. Next base: position 5,075,739 of record NZ_CP150484.1, on the reverse strand, counting down.
GCGTTGCCCACGGCCAGCATGGAAGCGGTGCTCAAGGCCGCGCAGATCGACCCGCGCCGGGCCGACAGCGCGCTGACCCCCGGGGCCAAGGACAGCGTGCTGCTGGTGGAGCAGGCGCTCGCCGCCAAGGGACTGCTCGCCCAGCAGTACGTCGACGGCCATTTCGGGACGTCGACCATCACCGCGTACTCCGGCTACCAGAAGTCGCTGGGCTACACCGGGATCGACGCCTCCGGCCTGCCGGGCAAGACGTCGCTCGAGAAGCTGGGCGAGGGCCGGTACACCGTCACCGCGGTGGTCTCGGCGGGTAGCCGCCTGACCTACCACGGCAAGACGATGAACACGCGGACCAAGGCGATGCTGGTGAAGGCCGAGGGTCTGCTCGGCAGGCAGCTCACCATCACGCAGGGCTCGTACAACCCCGGCGGCGTCGGCGCTTCGGCCGGGACTCACGACGGTGGTGGCGCGCTCGACATCGGCGTCGAGGGCATGTCCTCGACCACGCGGACCGACGTCGCGCGGAAGCTGCGTCAGGTGGGCTTCGCGGCTTGGGTCCGGACCCCGGCCCAGGGTTTCGCCTACCACATCCACGCCATCGCACTGTCCGATCCGGACCTGTCGTCGGGCGCGCAGCACCAGGCCGGTGACTACTACCTCGGCTACAACGGCCTCGCCGGCCGCGGTTCCGACGACGGCCCCGCCGTCACGCCGAAGCTCACTTGGGAGGAGTACCAGCGGTCCTGACCCTGCTGGCCGGAGGCCACCTTCGCCGATGTCGATCGTCGCGAAGGTGGCCTTCGGGCTGTCCGGGAACCCCCGGGTAGGCTTCGGCGTGACGGCAGAACCAGCGGGAAGGGAACATCGCGTGGAGGCTCAACCGGTCGGTCAGTGGCTCGACGAGCTGGCATCGAAGGCCTCGACGCCCGGTGGTGGCGCGGGTGCCGCGATGAACGCCGCGGTCGGTGCCGCCCTGGTCTCCATGGTGTGCAACCTGACCATCGGCAAGCCGAAGTACGCCGAGCACGAGGCCACCATGACCGAGGCGCTCGCGAAGGCCGAGGACCTCCGGACGCGCGCGCTCGGCCTCGCCGCCGAAGATGCCGCCGCGTTCGACGCCGTGGTCGCCGCGTACAAGCTCCCCAAGGCCACCGACGAGGAGAAGCAGGCGCGCACCGCCGCGATCCAGGCCGCGCTGGTCGGCGCCGCCGAGGTTCCGCTGCGCACGGCCGCCCTCGCCGCCGACGTCATCGACGTCGCCGCCTCGATCCTCGAAGGCGCCAACACCAACGTCATCTCCGACATCGCGGTCGCGGCTTCGTCCGCCAAGTCCGCCCTCGAATCGGGCGTGGTCAACGTCGAGGTCAACCTCGCGTCCATGTCGGACGAGCAGCTCCGCAAGGAGACCGAGGCCCGCCTCGCCGAGTACACCCCCGCCGCCGGGCGCGCCGACGCCCTCATCACCCAGGTTCGCGAAAGGCTCGCCCGATGACCCTGATCGACGGGCGCGCGATCGCCGCCGCCATCACCGCCGAGGTCACCGAGACCGCCGCCAAGCTCCGCGAATCGGGCACCGCCCCGACGCTCGCCGTGCTCGTGCCGACCGACGACGACGCCACCGCCTGGTACGTGCGCTCGATCGAGCGTGCCGCGAAGAAGGTCGGCGTCGACTGCCGCGTGGTCCAACTCGAGAAGCCGACCGGCGAGGACGTCACCCGCGAGCTCGACAAGCTCTCCGCGGACCCGTCGGTCCACGGCATCATCTGCCAGACCCCGTTGCCCGAAGGGGTGACGCTCGACGATGTCGGCGCGCACATCGATCCGCGCAAGGACGTCGACGGCGCCAACCCGGTCAGCCTCGGCCGTCTCACCGCGGGCCTCCCGACCTACGCGCCCGCCACCGCCGCCGCGGTGCTGGAGATCCTGAAGCGCGAGCAGGTCGCCCTGTCCGGCGCCCAGGTCGCCGTCGTGGGCCGCTCGACCATCGTCGGCAAGCCCGCCGCGCTGCTGCTGCTCGGCGAGCACGCGACGGTGACCATCTGCCACTCCCGCACCAAGGACCTCGCGGCGGTCACCAAGACTGCGGACGTCCTGGTCGTCGCCGTCGGCCGCGCGCATTTCATCGGCGCGGACCACGTCAAGCCCGGTGCCGTGGTGATCGACGTCGGCACGAACCCGACTCCCGAAGGCGGGCTCGTCGGCGACGTCGACCAAGCCGCGGTCGAGGAGATCGCGGGGTCGATCACGCCGGTCCCCGGTGGCGTCGGCCCGGTCACGACGTCGCTGCTGCTGCGGCACACCGTCACCGCCGCGCAGTCCTGACCCACCGAAAAGGCGGCGATCTTGTGGTGCCCGTCGAGGATCACCGCCGCGTCGGTGGNCGGCGACATCGTCGTCCTCGGACGCCTTCGCCGCCATTTCACGTCCCGATCACCGTCTCCACCACCTTCCGCACCTGCGCGGTCTCCGGCGCGGGAGCGGTGCGGTCCGCGTACAGCAGATGCGCGGCGCCGATGAGCGTGGCGGCCAAAGTCTCGACGTCGGCGTTTTCGGCGATCCGGCCCTGGTCCCGTTCCGCCTTGAGATAGCCGCCGATCATGACAGCGGCCTGGGTCAGCACCGGAACCCCGGCGGGCCATTCGCGACGTAGCCGGGCACGAAGCTCGTCGCGGAAGATCACGAGCGGGACGATCGCGACCGCGACCGACTCGAAGACCGCCGCGAGTGCCGCGGTGAGGTTGTCCACGACCGTCCCGGTGCCGACGGCGTCCCGCAGCCCCTTCTCGTCGAGCTTCTCGATCCGGTCCAGCACGAACTCGGCGAGGAAACCGTCGAAGTCGTCGAAATGCCGGTGCAGCACACCTTTCGCACAGTCCGCCTCCGTGGTCACCGCCCGGCTGGTGAGCCCGCTCGGGCCGTCCCGCAGCAGGACCCGCTCGGCGGCATCGAACAACTGCGCGCGGACAGCCCGCAAAGCTACTCCTGTCGGCATTCGGCTCCCTTGCGTTGACGAGTGGGCAAGTGCCCACTTAAGGTGGGCACATGCCCACTCTACCTTCGCGGCAGGAGCCTCATCGCTATCGACAGGCCGCGGAATCCTTCGGCGTGGACGTCGAACGCTACGACCGGACCCGCCCCGCCTATCCCCCGGAACTCGTCGGCCACCTCATCGCCGCCGCGCCCGGCCGCGAAGTCCTCGATGTGGGCGCAGGCACCGGAATCGAAGCGCGCCAGTTCCAGGCGGCGGGTTGTCACGTCCTTGGCGTCGAGCCGGACTCGCGGATGGCGGAGTTCGCCCGCCGGAGCGGCGTCGACGTCGAGGTCGCGAAGTTCGAGGAATGGGACCCCGCCGGACGTCGGTTCGATCTGCTCGTCTCCGGGCAGGCCTGGCACTGGGTCGACCCGGTGGCGGGCGCCGCCAAGGCCGCCGAAGTGCTACGGCCCGGCGGGCTCTTGGCCGCGTTCTGGCACGTACCCGAACCGCCGGAAAAGGTCGCGAACGCCCTGGCGGACGCTTACCGGCGGCTCGTGCCGGATTCCCCGATCGATCTCGACAGCGTGCCGAAACAACCCTCTGACCCGTACGGGCCACTCATCGTGAAGGTCGCCGACGGCCTGCGCGAAGCGGGCGGGTTCGGCGAGCCGGAACGAAGCCGCCACGACTGGGACCGGGTCTACACCCGCGACGAATGGCTGGACCAGCTCCCGACGTTCGGCTCGCTGACCTGGGTCGAATCCACAGTGCGACAAGAGATCCTCGCTGAAGTCGGCGCGGCGATCGACGGGATGGGCGGACGGTTCACCGTGCGCTACGCCACCGTCGCGATCACCGCGGTCCGGGACTGACCAGCCGTTGACGGGAGCGGCGCCGCTCCCGTCAACGGCGTCCGTCAAGGCGTGACGGGGACGTTGGTCAGCCCGTTCACCGCCCTGGACACGGTGTTGGACGCGTAGACGACGTTCGGCCGTTCCGAGCACTTCGACGTCGACGTGATCTTGATGGCGTACTGGCCGACGCCGCCGAGATCGGACTTGTTGTCCCGCCACACGTTCCCGCACCCGTTCGGGAACGACGGGGTGGTCCCGGGATTGTGCGTCTCGTAGCCGTTCGCGAACGTCCCCGGCGAAGCGAAGGTGCCGGTGTTGCCCTCGATCACGTACCCGGATCCCTTGACGTCGACCCAGGAATCGGCCGAATTCTGCCCGGAAACCCCTTGACCGTCGAAGGTGTTGCCCCGGATGACGCCGTCCACGGTGCCCTCCTTGACATCGATGGCCTCCGCGGCGACGTACGGCCCGATGTGGTTGTCGAGCACCTGGATCCGGTCGCTGCGGTCGACCCCGCCCGAGTTCCCGTGGCACGCCCAGTTCGAGTTCGCCGAGCCCAGGTAGACGCCCTCGCCGTAACCCGCCTGCACGAGACCGGTGTGGCTGATCGTCGAATCACGGATGACACTGTCCGCCGAGGAACGGCGGAAGTGCACGGCCTCCTCGTCGATCCGGTGCACCCGCACTCCTTCGATCACCGTGTGGTGCGAGTTGTCCGCGACGACGCCCTTCTTCGACTCCTGCACGGTGAAGCCCTTGAGGTGCCAATACGGCGCACCGTAGAGCCAGAAGCCGTACCCGGAGTCCCAGCCCGCGGTCGGCGCCGGGCAGGAAGGCGCCTCACCGGACGGGCCGTCGTTGATCAGGACCGCCGTCGACGGTCCCGTCACCGTGATCGGCGCGCCCGCCGTGCCGGGTTTCGTGGCCACGAAGGAACCACGATAGGTTCCGGCGGCCAGCCGGATGGTCCGGCCGGGGCTCGCGGCGGCCAGCGCGGCCCGCAGCTCCGCCGCCGTGCTCACGTCGACCACGTCTCCCGCGGGAACACTGGTGGTCGTCGTCGGCGGTTTGCTCGTGGTCGTGATGGTGGGCGGGGTCGTGGTGGTGCTCGGCACCCCTCCCCCGCACGGGCTGCCGTTGATCGTGCAGCCGGTCGGCAGGCCGAGCCCCGAGGTGTTGAAGCCGAACGACGCGGTGCCGCCGGGTTTGATCGTGCCGTTGAAGCCGGCGTTGGTGACCTTGTAGTGCTGGCCGGTCCTGGTGAGCACCGAGCTCCACGACGTCGTGATCGAGGTGCCCTCGGGGAGATCGAACTCGATCGTCCACTGTGCACTGTTCGCGTCCCCCGCGTTGGTCAGCGTGTACTTACCGCCGTACCCGCTGTCCCACGACGAGCTCTGGGCGAAGGTCGCGGTCAGGCTGGGCGCGGCGGCCTCGGCGGTGACGACGGCGCCGAACAAGCCCGCCACCGACGCCGTGGCCGCGATCACGGCGTGCAGTCGTTTCCTCGTCATTCCGTGCCTCCGCATTTCGTTCCGGCGATCGAGCACGCGACCGGGAGTCCCTGACCGGCGGCGTTGAAACCGAACGTCGCCGTGCCGCCGGGTTTGACGCTCCCGTTGTGGGTCGCGTTCCCGAACCGGTAGTGCTGTCCGGTCCTCGTCAGCACCGAACTCCACGATCCGGTGATGATCGTCCCGGCGGGCAGGTCGAACTCGACCGCCCATGAACCGACGGCGGCCGAACAGGTGTTGGTGACGGTGAAGCCGGCACCGTAGCCGCTGTCCCACACCGACTTACGGGTGAACGTCGCGTTCAGGCACGCACTCGGGGTCTGGGGCGTCGTGGTGGTCGGTGTCGTCGTGGTGGGGCTCTGGCTCGCCGGCGAGGACGGCGGGGTCCCGTCGACGGACTTCAGGAAGAGCGACGAAGCGGCGTCGGTCTTGGTGGCGTCGACCCCGTGCCCTCCGGTGTAGTCCCGCTGCTCGTTCTTCGCCCAGTCGGCGATCGGTGTGCCGCCGATGTCGAGGTGTTTGTACGCGGTGCCGTCCCAGCCGAAGGAGTAGACGCGGCGCCGGTCGGCGTAGAAGTCGTTATACGGCCCGTTGTCCGCGACCTGCTTGGTCATGGCGTTGTTGAAGAACACGTTGCGGTAGCCGGAAGCGCCCGACCACTTGACCGCCTTCTTGCCCGCGCCCCACCAGATCGGGAACCAGTTCGAGTCGTCGGGACCGCCGCCACCCTCCTCGCCGCAGTTGGCCCGGCAGTTCCCGGAGCGGTGCGCGTACGAGACCTTGACCGTGTTGAGTTCGAACAGGTTGTTGCGTTCCCAGCCGCCGTGCAGGTTGAGGTCGGAGTCGAACGAGTTGCCGATCACCACGTTGCCCGCGGCGGACCACTGGAAGGTGAAATGCCGCAGCAGGGTCGAAGTGTTGCCGGCGTAGAGCGAATCCCAGACGCGGGAGCCGCGGAAGTAGCCGTTGCCGCCCTTGCCCTTGTTCCACGAACCGTTGAGTTCGTTGTCGACGATCTGGAGGTTCTTGGCCTCCTCGGTGACGATCGGATGCGATCCGGTCATCTCCGCGCGGACGCCGCGGACCCAGGAGTTCGCCGCCCATTTGAAGACGATCCCGTGCATCTCCGCGGCGGGCGCCATGTTCCCGTAGTTGTTGTTCGCCTCCGCGGGGTTCAGCCCCGGCATGTCCTGGGTGAAGCCGAGGTTCTCGAATCCGACACCGAGCACCGGGTCGACCAGCGGCGCCGCCTTCGAGTCGTAGGTGGCGCCGTCGATCGGGGCCGAACCATCCGAGGTGGAGTTCACCGGGACGTCGTACTCGAGCGGTTTGTCCAGGGTGATCGTGCGCGCGGACGTGTCGAGCGCCGCGATCGTGAAGATCTGCTGGCGCATGTGCATGTTCAGCAACGGGAACGTGGTCGGCGTCGCCTGCTGCTGCTCGTAGAACTTCAGCGAGTTGGCCGCCCTGATGTTGACCAGGTTCCCGGCGGCGAGCGCGGTCAGCGCGCCGCTGCTCGCCAGGTGGGCGACCTTGTCCCCCGTCCGCGCGGCGAACGCGGTGTCGCCCGGCTTGCCCCGCAGCTTCACCCCGGCCTTCCAGTGGACGTTGATCGTGCCTTCGAAGATGTCCTTGCGATTCGCGGGCGCGGCGGCGTAATCGCTCGCGTAGGACGTGTGCACTCCCCTGGACTGGACGCGGAACAGCCCGCGGCCCGGCCACAACCAGCCGCCCTTGCCCGCGCCGGAGGTCATCCCGTCCTCGTCCCAGTCGGAACCGTCCGGGGTGAGGGTGTCGTAGAGGGTGTTCGCGTCGGGTTTGTAGACGAACTTCGTGGCGTCCTTGCCCGCGCCGCGCAGGATCAGGTAGTCGGCGTCGACGTGGATCTCGTGCGTGACGTCGAACCGGCCCGCCGGAAAGGTGATCGTGCTCAGCTTCGTGTAGCTCCCGGACGGCGAGCACGCGCTCTTGATCCCGTCGATCGCCGCCTGGATACCGTTCGTGTCGTCGGCGCCGTCGTCGGGCTTGACGTTGTACTGGCTCGCCAGCTCGGCCGCGGTGACCTGGCAGGTGGCGTTCGGATTCACTTCGCCCGAGCCGGGTAGCGCGGCACCACCGCGATACCCGGCTTTGGACCAGTCGTAGAGGCCGGCGACCGGCGCGCGGCGATTGGCCGCGCCGAGGTCGAGGCCGGTCAGCGCGCCTGGTCCCGGTGCCGCGTCCGCCGCTGTGGGCGGTACCTGCAGGAGTACGGCGGTGGCGACCACGGCGGCGACCGCCGGTAGGACGGCACGACGAAGAGGACTTTTTCGGGACACCCGAAACCTCCGTGACGGACTGACGGAAGGTGTTGCGGCGTGTACACCCGGACCCCGTCTTTATAGTTCACGTCCCTGGCGTCCGTCAACGGATGTGAATCATGTCCACGTATGTGAACAATCGGATAGCACCGAAGGAACGCCTCGGTTCCCTCGTTCGTCACCTTGCCGTTGTCGATGAGGGCGACCATCGGCACGCCACACAGACATGGTCGCTTTGATGTAGCTGTTTTAGCTTATACTGAAATGACTACAACAAGGAGGTTGAGCGGAGTGGCCGACCGGGACGCGTTGATGGAATGGGTGGAGCGGGTCGCCATGTACCTGGCCCGGGACGGTGTGCCGCCGATCGCCGGACGGGTGCTGGGCTGGTTGATGGTGTGCGATCCGCCGGAGCAGTCCGCCGGGCAGATCAGCGAGGCCATCGGCGCGAGCCGCGCGTCGCTGACGTCGAACTTGCGACTGCTGTCCGGCATCGGATTCCTCTCCTGGCGGACCCGGCCGGGCGAGCGGACTGTCTACTACCGGATGGCCGACGACGCGTGGTCGATCGTGGTCCGCAGGCAGATCGCCGGTGTCGCATCGTTCCTCGACATCACCCGCGAGGGCCTGGACCTGGTCGGCTCGCGCGGCGACCGGGCTGCGCGCATCCGCCAGGCGCATGTCACCTTCGAGTGGATGGCCAAGGTGTTCGAGGACGCGCCGCCTCTTCTTCCCGACGCCCCTGATGACGAGGAGACAGCGTGACCGGACAAGCGATCGTGGTAGGCGGCGGCATCGGCGGGCTGGCCGCCGCACTGGCCCTGCACCGGATCGGGTGGCGGGCCACCGTGCTGGAACGCACATCCGAGCCGGGCGAGATCGGCGCGGGCATGTCCCAATCTCCCAACGCCCTGCGCGCGCTGGCCGAACTCGGCGTCGAGACACAGGCCCGGATCGTCGGGGTGCCCACACACGCCACCGGCAACCTCCGGCTGCCCAGCGGACGGTACTTGCAGCGTGCCCGGCCCGGCGATCCGGCCGCACTGCTCGCCTTCCATCGTGCCGACCTGCACCGGGTACTGCTGGAGGCACTCCCGACCGGTTGGGTGCGCACGGACGCGGAGGTCACCGCGGTGCGGCAAGGAAGGGGCGCGGGCGATGACAAGGGCGGCGGCGGGGTGACAGTCGAGTGCGGCGGCGGTACCGAACTGAGCGCTGACCTGCTCATCGCCGCCGACGGTATCCACAGCGTCGTGCGACGGCAGCTGTGGCCGGACACGCTGCCTCGCTTCCTGGGCCGCACCGCGTGGCTGGGCATCGCCGAGATTCCCGATCTGCCCGGCAGCATGACGCTCGGCCCAGGCGGCTACTTCCTTATCCACCCGATCACTCGTGGCCGTGCGTACTGGGCCTACGTGACCACCGCCGAGGAACCGAGCATCCGCTACGACCAGGAAAGGACCGAGGTGGCCGGCAGGGTCCAGGACTGGCACGAGCCGATCCCCCAACTGGTCGAGGCCACCCCCGTCGAGGCGGTCATCCACATCGACATCCGCGACCTGGAGCCGTTGCCGACCTACATCCACGGCCGGGTGGCGCTGCTGGGCGACGCCGCGCACGCGATGAGCCCCGATCGCGGCCAAGGCGCCGGGCAATCCATTGAGGACGCTGTCGTGCTCGCCGCCGCCCTCGCCGGCGAGCCCTCTATCGAGGCCGCGCTGCGCCGTTACGACGCCGAACGCCTCCCCCGGACCCAGGCCACCGCACGAGGCGCGGCCACAGACGGGCGACGCACCACCTCCCGCGCCGCCCGCTTGGCCTTGACGACCATGATCCGGTCGATGCCCGCATCCTTGTGGCGCAAGGGCATCGCGGTCGACAGCAACCCGATCTGGCGGTGGCGGCCACCACACCTGCCGTCACCGACCTGTCCCCATTGACCCGACCCGTTGGCGCTCGGTCGCGGCAGCAAAGCCGTGCGCGCTATTCCGTGGCCCGGCATCGCGCCATCGGGTAGGCGGGTCAGCCCTCACCCGAACGGAACCGGTCGAGCACGCGGCGCTCCCGCTTCGTCGGACGCCCCGCACCCCGCTCTCGCCGCGCGACCGGGATGGCAGCCTCGGGCGGCGGCGCCGGCGTCCGGTCGATGAAGCAGGTGGCGGCGTCGGCGGCACCGACCCGTTTCTGGATCACGCGCGTCACTTCCAGGATCCGCGTCGTGTCGTGCACCCGCGCACGCACTTCGTCACCCGCCACGACCGTGGTCGCGGGTTTGGCCGGTTTGCCGTTCACGCGGACATGGCCGCCACGGCATGCAGCCGCGGCGTCCGGGCGCGTCTTGGTCAGCCGGACGGCCCACAGCCAGCGATCAACTCGAGTGGACTCCACAGCAGTACATAGTGGCCTATCGGCCATCTTTATTGCCACCCGGCATAGCCGCAGGTATAACTTGTTCTAAATCCCTCAACGGTGAGGAAGATCGCGTGAGCGACGAAACCATGCGGAGAAGCGCTTCCGGACAGTTATCCCGCCGCCTCTTTATTGCTGGAACTGGTTCTATCTTGGGGGCGGCTGCCCTCGGCGGGACCGCTTCCGCGAAAAGTTCGATCGCCGACGCCGCCCGAATCCCGGCACTCGTCATCGGTTCCGGATACGGCGGCTGTGTCGCCGCGCTCCGGCTCGCCGAGGCCGGCGTCGACGTCCATCTCGTCGAGCTCGGCATGGCCTGGGACACCCCGGGCACGGACGGCAAGATCTTCGCCAACACCACCAAACCCGACTACCGCTCCTTCTGGCTGAGGACGAGGACAAAGCAGCCGTTGAGCAACTTCCTCGGCTTCCCGCTGGACAAGGACGTCCCGCGTCACACCGGCATCCTCGACGCCGAGGACTTCAGCGGCATCACCGTTTACCAGGGCCGCGGCGTCGGTGGCGGCTCGCTCGTGAACGGCGGCATGGCCGTCACGCCGAAACGGGAGAACTTCGGCGCCGTCCTGCCCACGGTCAACGCCGACGAGATGTACGGCGTCTACTACCCGCGCGCCAACGCGGGTCTCGGCGTCGCCACCATCGACCCGAACTGGTTCGAGACCGCCGAGTGCTACCAGTACGCGCGAGTCGGCCGGAAACACGCGCAGCGGTCCGGTTTCCCGTTCCTGTTCGTCCCTGACGTGTACGACTGGGACTACATGAAGAAGGAACAGGCGGGCACGGTTCCGAGGTCGGCGCTGGCCGGAGAGATCCTCTACGGCAACAACGCCGGAAAGAAGTCGTTGCAGCAGACCTATCTCCCGCGGATCAAGGCGACGGGGCGGGTGACGATCTCGGCGCTGCACCGCGTCACCTCGGTGACGCCCGCGTCCGGCGGCGGGTACACCGTGGTGATGGAGCAGCTCGACACCGGCGGCACCGTGACGGCGACGAAGTCCGTCACCGCGGACAAGGTGTTCTTCGCCGCCGGCAGCGTCGGCACGAGCAAACTGCTGGTCAAGCTCAGGGCCACCGGTGCGCTGCCCAACCTCAGCAACGAGGTCGGAAAAGGCTGGGGCGACAACGGGAACGTCATGTGCGGACGGGCCAACCACATGTGGGACGCCACCGGGGCGTTGCAGTCGTCCATCCCCACCGCGGGTATCGACAACTGGGCGGCGGGTGGCGCGTTCGCCGAGGTCGCCCCCCTGCCGACCGGCATCGAGACCTACGCTTCGTTCTACCTGTCGATCACCAAGAACCCCCACCGCGCGACGTTCTCCTGGAACCCGAGCGCGAACAGGGTCGACCTCGACTGGCAGACCGCGTGGAAGCAGCCGTCGATCGAGATGGCGAAGACGATCTTCGACAAGATCAATTCCAAAGAGGGCACGATCTACCGGACCGACCTCTTCGGCACGTACAAGATCTGGGGCGACCACCTCACGTACCACCCGCTCGGCGGCGCGGTACTCGGCAAGGCGACCGACAATTACGGCAGGCTCCACGGATATCCGGGGCTTTACGTGATCGACGGCGCGCTGATTCCGGGGAACACCTCGGTGAACCCGTTCGTCACCATCACCGCGCTGGCGGAAAGGAACATCGAAAAGATCGTCGCCACCGATCTGTGACGACGATCTACAATAGGCCGGGGGCGGCACCCCCGGCCTATTCTTTAACCAAGCACTGTCATATCTTCGGCAGAACGCAGACGGTGTCGATCCCCAAAACGTGGTTCAGCCGTCCGAAGGCGAGCCAGGAACCGATGCTCATGCTCAACTCGACGATTTCCTTCTGGCTGTAATGCTCGGACATCCGCTTCCAGAATTCGTCGTCGATGCCGTGGTGGTCGAGCGCGTAGCGTTCGGCGTACTCGGCGGCCAGCCGGGTCCGCTCGTCGAACGCGTCGGTGGTCCGCCACTCGGTCACCGCGTCGGCGAACTCCTCCTCGACCTTCACCCCGTCACGCTCGGTCCGCCAGTCCAGGCAGAAGACGCAACCGTTGATCTGCGCGATCCGCAACCGGGCCGCCTCGAACTCGCGGAGCCCCAGTGTGGTGTGCGAGTACACCGCGAGCGAGAGTTGCGACGCCGCGACACCGATCCCGGGCACCATCTCGCCCCACACGTAGCCGATCGGGTCCTTGCCCTCGGGAATGTCGATGTTCATCGCGCGCTCCTTCCGAGCTTGCCGGTCGCCGGTCGCAGAGGGACGTCGAGTGCGTCGTAGAGGCCCGGTTTCGCGTCCACGAGCCAGTCGATGGCGCCGACCAGCCTGCCGACCGCGGTCGCGTTACCGCCGGCGGACCGGTTCTCGCCCTCGTCGGTGGCCTCGACCGAGACTTCGATCCGGGGACGGCCCTCGATGATCACCTTGTGCGCCCCGTCGCCGCTGGGCGGCATCGGCCAGTCCGGCGCGCACGACGAGTGGATCCGCGTGACGTGCTCGATGACGATCCGGGGCTCGCCGTCCACGATTCCCTGCACTTCGAAGCGGACCGCGCCCTGCGTGCCGGCTTCGAACTCGCCCATCGCCCGCGTGGTCACGGTCTTCTCCAGCGGACGGCGGTCGAGCGTCTCCCGGATCTCGTCCAGGTCGACCCCGAGACCACGGGCGATCAGCCGCACCTGCCCGCCCCACACCATCGTGGGCACCGACGGGGCGAGCATCGGCGGCTCGTAGTCCATCGGCTGCCCCATCCCGACCAGGTAGCGGACGGAGTCCGGCTGGTCGTAGGTGGAGTAGTCGAAGATCTCCTGGCAGCGGACCACGTCGACGGTGGTGCCGAGCCCGCTGATCAGCAACGGCAGGATGTCGTTGCCCCATCCCGGATCCACTCCGGAGACGAACAGCGACCCGCCGCCCTCCGCGATCGCCGCGAGCACCGGCTCGCGCAGTTCTTCGGGCGCGTTGCGCTGGTCGTACAACGCGTAGAGCGCGGGCGTCACCACCACCGCCCCGGCCCGGATCGCGCGAACGATGTCGGCCAGCGCGTCGGCGGGCCGGATGTCGCCGGACGCCGCGTACACCACCGCTCGCGGACCCGCCGCCAGAATCGCTTCGACGTCATCGGTCGCCGCCACACCCAGTTCGCCGTCGATTCCCGCGAGCGCGGCCGCGTCGCGGCCGACCTTCGCGGGATCGTGCACGAGCACACCGGTGAGTTCCAGCGCCGGATGCGCGTCGACGGCCCGGATGGAGGCGCGGCCGATGTTGCCTGTACCCCAGACAACAGTGGGAATCATGAAGTCGAGATTAACCGAATCCCAGTACCGAAACAATCACGAAAACCGCAGGCCAGAGTGCATTACTCGGGTTCATTCCAGCGGGCAACGAAAGCGTTCCGGTACGCGGAACGGACACCGTTTTCCGAGGTGACGGACAATCGGGTTGAAGGGCGACGGCGGGCGTGTGTAGTGTGCGTTCCCGTGACGAGCCCCGAGTCGGACAGAACCCCGCCGCCGGTCATCCGGCGGCGAGTCGTCGTGTCCGGCCGTTAGGCGCCGGCCCTCTCGCTTCCCGGTGACCGGAGCGCTGTTCCGTGCGTCCGGCCGGGTTTCCTCCTGCCCCGCGCACGGCTTCCTCCTGCTCACTTTTCTTTGGGAGTCGTCCGTTGCCCCTGTTCGTCTATGTCCTCGGCCTTGCCGTCTTCGCGCAAGGCACCTCCGAATTCATGGCTTCCGGCCTCGTGCCGGGGATCGCCGGTGAACTGTCCGTCCCGGTGGGCGCGGCCGCCGCGCTGACGTCGGCCTACGCCGTCGGAATGATCGTCGGCGCACCCGCCATGGCCGTGCTCAGCGCGCACTGGCCTCGCCGCCGGGCCTTGGCCGGGTTCCTGGCCGCCTTCGTCGTGGTGCACGTCATCGGCGCCGTGACGACGAGTTTCCCGCTGCTGTTCGGCACCCGGATCGTCGCGGCGATCGTCAACGCCGGATTCCTCGCCGTGGCCATGCCCGTGGCGGTCGCCCTGGCACCTCAGGGAAAGCAGGCGCGGGCGACGGCGGTCCTGTTGGCGGGTATCACGCTGTCGTGTGTCGCCGGAGTGCCGGCGGGCGCCGTACTGGGCGACCTCGCGGGCTGGCGGTCGGCGTTCTGGGCCGTCGCCGCGTTGTGCCTTCCCGCATTGGTGCTGGTGTTCCGTTCCGCACCCGCCGGTGCGGCGGATTTGCACGAAGTCTCGATCAGGCACGAAGCCCGTGAACTGAAAGCAACTCCCGTGCGGCAGGCGATGCTCCTCGGCGCGTTGGTGAACGGCGCCACCTTCGCGACCTTCGCCTTCCTCGCGGTCATCGCGACGGATGTCGCCCACCTCCCCGCCGGAACGGTTTCCGGGCTGCTGGCGGCTTTCGGCGTCGGCGCGTTCCTCGGTGTCACAGTGGCGGGCCGCACGGGAGACGGCGAACTGCGGCGCGGCCTGGCGCTCGGGTTGTGTGCCCTGCCGGCGGGCTGGGCCCTGCTGGCGATGGTCGGGACGCAGCCGATCGCCCTGTTCGTCGTGACGGCCGTCCAAGGTGGACTGTCGTTCGGCTGCGGTTCCGCACTGGTGGCCCGGGTCATGCACGTGGCCCCGGGAGCTCCGACGCTGAGTGGCTCGTTCGCGACCGTCGCGCTGAACGCGGGCGCGTTCCTTGGCCCGGTGCTCGCCGGTTTCGTCACGGAGTCGACCGGCGACTACCGCTACGCCATCTGGATCAGCGCGGCGATCACCCTCCTCGCGCTCCCGCTCGTCGTGCCGCCCGCCCGCGTGCGTCATCGATGAACGCGGGGGCTGGGTACCATCGGCCGCACCATGGAGATGATCACTGTGCCCGCGGGCGAGGTGACGCTGTCGGACCGCCGGACACAGCGGAACTGGACCGTCGATGTCGCGTCCTTCCAACTCGCCGCGGTTCCGGTCACCCGCGAGCCCGGCCGGCTCCCCCTTGTCGACGTCTCGTGGCAGGACGCCCTCGGTTTCTGCAACACCCTGTCCGAACGCGAAGGCCTGACTCCCGCCTACCAGCTGGATTCCCTGGCCTGGGACCGGACCGCGAACGGCTATCGGCTGCCCTCCGAAGCCGAATGGGAGCACGCCTGCCGCGCAGGCACGACCGGCCCGCGTTACGGGCCGCTCGACGAGATCGCCTGGTACCGCGAGAACTCGGCGGAGACCGTGCACGAAGTCGGCGGCAAGGCGCCCAACGCGTGGGGCCTGCACGACATGCTCGGCAACGTCTGGGAATGGTGCTGGGACGTGTACGACGCCGAGGTGTACGGCGAATACCGGGTCCTCAAGGGCGGCGGCTGGTTCGACGAGCACTGGAGCTGCCGGGCTTCGGTACGGCGCCGCAGCCACCCGGCCTTCCGCGTCGACGACGTCGGCTTCCGCCTCGCCCGGTCACTGTGACCCCGCCTCCACGACGTGATGATCACGCGATTGAATGACGGCACGGACACCCGGCCAGGGTGTCGGACACTGGAGGAAATCGTGACCGGAACCGCTCCCCGAGACGTCGAACGCGTCTACTCCACCGCCGACGTCGTCGCGAAACTGCGCCGGCTCGCCGACGCGCTCGAGTCCGAGACCTCTTTCCGCATCCAGATCGCCGGGGAACGGTTCCGTGTCCCCGCTCGCGCGCAGTTCTCGATCGAGCACGAGCGCGGTGACGGCGAGGAAGAGGTCGAGTTCCAGCTGAAGTGGAAGATCGAGGAGACCGACTCCGACGACGACTCCGAGGGCACCGTCGTCTGATCTTCTGTCCATAAAGGACTGGGCGGGCTCGTGTTTCGAGGGCGGGCCCGGTGTTCGTGTCGCGAAAGCCACTTCCGGGACGTCAGACGTCTCGAAAGTGGCTTTCGCAACGCGCCACCACGCTTACCTCTGAACCGGGAAGCTCAGACGATTCCGCCGTTGGCGCGAAGGACCTGGCCGTTGACCCAGCGGGCCGGGCCGGCGAGGAACGAGACGACCTCCGCGATGTCGGACGGGGTGCCGAGGCGTTCGAGCGGGGGCTGCGCCGCCATGCTCGCGATGGTCGCCTCGTCCTTGCCGTCGAGGAACAGCGCCGTGGCGGTCGGGCCGGGGGCGACCGCGTTCACGGTGATGTCGCGGCCGCGTAATTCGCGGGCGAGGACCAGGGTGATCGCCTCGACCGCACCCTTCGAGGCGGCATAGGCGGCGTATCCCGGGAGCGCGAGGCCGAGTACCGACGTGGAGAAGTTGATGATCGCGCCACCGTCGCGGACTCGGCGGGCGGCCTGCTGGTCGACCACGAAGGTGCCGCGAATGTTGGTGCGGTGCAATCGGTCCAGCCGGTCGAGGTCCAGTTCTGCCACCGGCGCCAGGTACATGGCACCGGCGGCGTGGACCACGACGTCGACTCCGCCGAAGGTCTTCTCCGCGGTGTCGAACACGGCCGCGACGGCCTGCTCGTCGGCGACGTCGGCCTGTGCCGCGATCGCCTGACCTCCGCCGTCGGTGATCGCGTCGACCGCGGCCTGCGCCTCGTCCTTGTTGCCGCCGTATACGACGACGACCGCGAACCCGTCGGACGCCAGCCGCTCGGCCGACTGCCTGCCAATGCCCCGCGAACCGCCGGTGACGATCGCTACGCGTGCCATGCAAGTGCTCCCATCGGGGTTCCATTGCTAACGAGATCACGGTATCAGCGATATCGAACCATCGCTACCGCGTGGGTGTTATCGTCGATACATGACGTTGACCACGAAGGACCGGTTGATCCGCGCGGCGGCGGAACTCTTGGAGGAGGGCGGACGCGAGGCGTTGTCGACGCGCGCGGTCAGCGCCGCCGCCGGAGTGCAGGCGCCGACGCTCTACCGGACCTTCGGCGACAAGGACGGTCTTCTCGATGCCGTCGCCACGTACGGCTTCAAGAGCTACTTGGAGGGAAAGCACGCTCTCGGAGAGACCGGCGACCCGGTGCGCGACCTCCGGCGAGGCTGGGACCTGCACGTCGAGTTCGGCCTGCACCAGCCCGCCTTCTACATGCTCATGTACGGCGAGCCCCGCGTTCGCGAAGCACGCAAGGAGGCCGACGCGATACTCCGCCGGATCATCGAACGCATCGCCGAGGCGGGCAGGCTGCGCGTCCCGGTCGAGCAAGCCGCGCAGCTGGTGCACGCGACCGGAATGGGGGTGATCCTGTCGTTCCTCGCGAGCCCGCCGGAGCAACGCGATCCGGACCTGATCACCGCCGCTCGCGAACACGTGATCGCGGCGATCACCACCGACAGCGCGGACAAGGCTTCGGACATCCCCAGCCGCGCCATCGCGCTCAAAGCCGCACTGGAGAAGGAACCCGGCAATGTCCTGACCTCCGCCGAGCAGGCGATGCTCGCCGAATGGCTCGACCGCCTCGCGCGCTGAATCACCGGCCGACGGCCTTCGCCGCCGCGACCGCCTGCCCGGCGTAGGATCGTCCGAAAAGGACGGTGTGGACCAGTAGCGGGAACAACTGGTGCGCGCCGATCCGGTCGGCCCAGCCGTCGGCGAGCGGGGCGACCTCCTGGTAGGCGGCGAGCACCCGGTCGAGCAGCGGGCAGCCGAACAACTGCAGCATCGCCAGATCGGTTTCACGATGGCCGCCGTGGGCGGCCGGGTCGATGAGCGAGGCCTCGACGGCCCCCCACAGCACGTTGCCGTTCCACAGGTCACCATGCAGGCGCGCCGGAGGTTCGGACACCTCGGGGAGCCGCGCGCAAGCCTGCTCGATGGCAGCGGCTTCGTCACCGTTCAGGATGCCCTCGTCGACCGCGCGACGAACGTAGGGCAGGACCCGGTGCTCGGCGTACCACGTCGGCCAGTCCTCGCCCGGCGTGTTCTCCATCGGGGCCAGGCCGATCCACGCGTCGGCGGGCCCGTCCGGCGGCGCCGCGCCGAACGCCGGCGCACCGGCCGCGTGCAACTCCGCGAGCCCCCGCCCCAGCCGCTCCGCCGCGTGATGCGTCGGCCGTCCGCCGCCGACCAGTTCCGTGACCAGCCATTCGCCGTCGTGGCCACGAACCTCGGGCACCCGCACCGCACCGGGCTCCCCCAGCCACCGCAGGCCCGCGGCCTCGGCCGGTGTCGCGTTCCGGGCGTGGCCCCGTTTGACGACCACCGTGTCGCCGCTGTCGAGTACCACTTCGGTCACCCCGCTCGACAGGCTCCTCTGCCCGGCGACGGCGCGTCCGGTGATCTTCGTGGCAGCCTCGGCAGGCGTCGAAACCTGGGTCATGCCCGCAACCTACCTCCGCCGATCGGGTGAACGCTCGTTGTACGGAGGGGAATCCGCGTGCGTGCGCTTTCGAGAGACGAACGGCCTTACCTGGGTGGAACGAACAGCCCCGCCGGTTTCTCGACCTCGGTCGGGCTGTGTCCGGTCAACGCCCGGAACTCACGGATGAGATGCGCCTGATCGCTGTAGCCGCCCGAATGCGCGACCTCCGCCCAGGAAAGCGACGACGTCCGGTCCAGCAGGGCCAGCACGCGATTGAGCCGGGAGATCCGTCCGACCGTGCGAGGATTCAGCCCGATCTGCTCGCGGAACCGGACGTTGAGGTGCTGCCTGCTCCAGCCGATCTCGGCCGCGAGGACGTCGACGCGGACCGGACCCGCGCAAAACCGGTCCCACGCGTATCGGACAGGTGCGGCCAGTTCGGGGCCGCGAGCGAGCCTCGCCGCGAGGTACTCGTCCAGCAGCCGGAATCTCTCCGGCCAGTCCGCCGCCTCGGCCAGCCGTTCGGTCAACGATCCGGACGGCAGCAGGTCCGACGCCGCGACGACCGAGTTCGCCAGCTCCCGCAACGGGATCCTGAACAACGCGTACGAACCGAGCGGGGTCAGGGTGACGATGATCCCGCGCGAAGCGCCGGCCTGGTCGACTCGCAACGGCCGGTCCCGCAGGCCCAGCACCGGCGACGCGGGAACATCCGGTCCCCTGGCAGGCGCGTCGATGTCGATCACCCAGGTGAGCACGGACAACGGGGTGACCTGCCAGGAGTTCGCGCCCGCGTCGGGAAGATCGTGCGCGACGTAGCTCGCCACATGGGCGGCGAGGCCAGGGTGCGGCCACCGGAGAATCCGCTCGCCGGGCGCGCGGACGATGTCCCGCCGCGGCACCACGAGACCCCACCCGCCCATGCCGTCATCTTACTTTCGTTCAAGCCCCGGAAGACGGCTTTTCCTAGCGTTCCGCTCATGGACAAAATCGGAGGCTTCAGAAATCCGGCGGCCGAAAAACGCTATTTCGCCGCCTACGACCGTGCCATGGCCGAATGCCCGGAACCGGGTGCGGTCTTCGACGTCGAGACCCGCCACGGCACCACGCGGGTCTACCGCTACGGCGACGGCGGCAGTCCGATCGCCCTGCTACCGGGACTTCTGGCGACCTCGGCCTGTTTCGCGGCGCTGATCCCGGCCTTGGCCGAGCGGCACCCCGTCTACGCGATCGACACTCTCGGCGAAGCGGGCCGCAGCGTGCAAAAGGCGCCGTTCAAAGACATCCGCGACCGTGCGAACGCTCTCGACGACGTTTTCGAGAACCTGGAACTGACCGACGTCCGTCTCGTCGGCGGTTCGACCGGCGGCTGGCACGCGGTGAACCAGGCGATCCACGCACCCGGCAGGCTCGCGTCCATCGCGTTGCTCGACGCGACCACCGTCTCCGCGCCGTTCGCCCGGAATGTGTTCCGGTACAGCTTGGCCGCCGCCGTACTCGACAGCGACCGGCTGTGGCGCCGCTTCGTGACGTGGTCCGCCGGCGAGGACGTCCTCGACCAGCCCGCCGCCCGGCTCGTACTCGCCGGGATCCGGTGTTATCGCGCCCGCGTGCCGTTCCAGGTCTGCCCGGACGAGCAGGCCTTGCGGTCCATCGAAGTACCCACGCTCGCCCTGTTCGGCGGGCGCAGCGTCGTGCACGATTCCGCCGCTGCCGCCGCACGACTGGAAAACCTGCTCCCCCATGCCGACGTCGAAATCCTGCCGGACGCCGGCCACTACCTCTATCTCCGCCCGCAGGACCGCGTCCTGATCATCGAGCGGGTCCTCGACAAGGTCGCTTAGGCGGCCCGCGCGCCGGAGCCCCGGCGCGCGGCGACCAGACTGGCCCGGCACGCGGCGATCAGCCGGGCGGAGGCGGCGCTTTCGCCGTGGCCGCACCGAGGACAGAACATGGTGACGTCGCCGGACAATTCGTCGATGGAGACCGTTAACGCGGTCGCGCACGAACGGCACCAGCGATGCCGGGTGATCGGGTTGACGTGCAGCGGCGAAGCCACGCATTGGTGGATCCAGCGGCCGTGCAAGTGGCAGGTCAGGCGGTCGTCCGGGGACAGGCGGCCGACGTCTTCCGCGTCGTCCTCCATCGCCAGCAGAACCGGCAGGGTGCGGCTCACCGGGTTCAGCCGCGTGGTCGAGGCCAGCGTCGTGGTGTTCATCGCTTTCTCCTTCCGGCTCTTATCAGGACGTCGAACAGGGAGCGCCAGATACGACACGGCCGGACAGCTTTTCGCCGAAACCTCCCTCAGTAGGGTGAATTGATCTTGGTCGAATCCGAACCGTTACCCCATTCGGGTTAATCGCGCGTATCTTTCGGATCATGACGTCCGCACTCGTTTCACTGTCCACATCAGACAGTCGCGGACCCGGCTACCTGCTGTTTCCGCCCGCCGGCGGTACCAGCCGGGCATTCGACGCGCTCGCGGGCGCGGTCGATGCGGACATCCGAGCCGTCGAATATCCCGGGCACGGGGAACGGCTCGCGGAATCACCGGCGTCCTCGCTCGAAGAACTCGGCGCACACCTGGCCGCCGCGACACCGAAACCCTGGTTTTCCCGCTCCGTGACGATCGGATTCGGGATGGGTGCCTTCGTCGCCTTGGAAACCGCTCAGCGGCTCGGCGTCGCCCCCGGTGCGCTGGTCGTCGTGGACGCGTGCGCCCCGCAGCGACGCTCACCGGACAAGAACGCCAAGGCGGGCGCGTCGGCGATGGGGCGGGTGTTCGGCCGCACCGGGCTAACTCCCGTCGCGGGTTACCGCGACTCACCCGAACGCTGGGAGTACGCCCTGGACCTGCTACTCGGCGACCTCCAGCTGCTGAACGCCTACCGCGGGCCTGCCAGGACCCAGCTCTCGTGCCCGATCGCGGCGATCCGCGGCACCGACGACCCCGCGTCCGCCTCGGGCGACGACGCCACGGGCGCCTGGCGGGTGTGGACGTCCGGTCCGTTCGTGGGCCGCGTCGTCCCCGGCGGCTACCTGGGCGTTCTCGAGTCAGGCAGAGAGGTCGAGTTCTGGGCCCGGATCCGCAGGCTGGAAGCGGCCTTCGTGGCCGTCGAACCGGAAGTCGCCTAGTACGTGACTTACACCGGTGACGTCGTCCGACGGTCGCCGCATCCGGAGCCGTCCGCTTAATTTCGTCCCGTACCAGGCGTTTCGCGGGAGGAATCAGGATGCTCAGCAGGAGAAGGTTCGCGCAGGCCGTCGTCGCCGCGACAGCGGGTGCCACCGTCGTGGGCTGCTCGGCCCAACTCGCGGCGGCACCGGCGGCGGCGCCCGCCACGACCGGCGGGAACACCTCGCTCGGTCCGATCAAGCAGATCGACGCCGGGGAACTGAGCATCGGTTATGCCGAAGCCGGCCCCGCCGGCGGTCCGGTGGTGGTCCTCCTGCACGGCTGGCCCTACGACATCCACAGCTACGTCGACGTCACCCCGCGTCTGGTCGCGGCCGGGTACCGGGTGATCGTGCCGTTCCTGCGGGGCTACGGACCGACCCGGTTCCTGTCGAAGGACACGTTCCGCAACGGCCAGCAGTCCGCGATCGCCGCCGACATCGTCGCGTTGCTGGACGCGCTCAAGATCGAGAAGGCCGTCTTCGGCGGCTTCGACTGGGGTGCCCGCACTGCCGTGATCATCGCCGCGCTGTGGCCCGAACGGTGCAAAGCGCTCGTCTCGGTGAGCGGCTACCTGGTGACCAACCGGGAGACGAACAAGCAGCCGCTCTCCCCCGCGGCCGAGCTCGGCTGGTGGTACCAGTACTACTTCGCCACCGAGCGCGGCATCCTCGGCTACACGAAGAACCGCCACGACTTCAATAAGCTGATCTGGAAGATCGCGTCGCCGAAGTGGACCTTCGACGACGCGACCTATGACCGTTCCGCGGCCTGCTTCGACAACCCGGACCACGTCGCGATCGTGATCCACAACTACCGGTGGCGGCTGAGCCTCGCCGAGGGCGACCCGAAACTCGACGCGCTCGAACAGAAGCTCGCGCAGGGACCGGCGGTTTCGGTGCCCACCATCACGATCGGCACCGACTTCGACGGCCCGAACACCGACGGCAAGGCGTACCGGTCGAAGTTCTCCGGCAAGTACGAGCACCGCGTCCTCAACGGGATCGGCCACAACGTGCCGCAGGAGGCGCCGGAGGCGTTCGCCAAGGCCGTCCTCGACGTCGACCGGTTCTAGCGGGCCCCGGTGAGGTGTTCGAGGGCCAACTGGGACAGGCGGATGAAGCCGTAACCGCGTTCCGCCGCCTTGCCCGGGTCGAAGTCCTCGAACGCCGACCGGTCTGCCAGCAGATCCGCCGCCGTCTCGCCTTCGTTCAGGGTCGGCGTCGCCAGCTCGGGGACCAGGGCGGCGTCCAGCGCGGCCCGCACCTCGGGATCTGCCCGGAACGCGCGGGAACGCTCGGCGAACAGCAGATAGCTGGCCATGTTGGCTTCGGCGCTTGCCCACACGCCGTCCATGTTCTCCGTGCGCAGCGGCTTGTAGTCGAAGTGGCGCGGCCCGTCGTAGCCGCCGTGCTCCAGCAGGTCGACCAGGAAGAACGACGACAGCACGTCGCCGTGGCCGAACACGAGGTCCTGGTCGAACCGCGGGCCGCGCTGGCCGTTGAGGTCGATGTGGAACAGCTTGCCCTGCCACAGGGCCTGCCCAATGCCGTGGACGATGTTGAGCCCGGCCATCTGCTCGTGCCCGACCTCGGGGTTCACGCCGACGATCTCGTGGTTGTCCAGCGTGGAGATGAACGCGAGCGCGTGCCCGATGGTCGGCAGCAGGATGTCGCCGCGTGGTTCGTTCGGCTTCGGCTCGAGCGCGAGCCGGAGGCCGTAGCCCTGGTCCAGGACGTACTGGGCGAGGAAATCGATGCCCTCACGGTAACGGTCCATCGCGGCGCGGACGTCCTTCGCGGCGTCGGTCTCGCTGCCTTCCCTGCCGCCCCAGAGCACGAAAGTCGACGCGCCGAGTTCGGCGGCGAGGTCGAGATTCCGGAGTACCTTGCGCAGCGCGTAGCGGCGGACATCGCGATCGTTGCTGGTCAGGCCGCCGTCCTTGAAAACGGGATGGCTGAACAGGTTCGTGGTGACCATCGGGACGACGAGACCGGTCTCGGCGAGCGCGCCCTGGAAGCGCTTGAGGTGCCGCGCGCGTTCCGCGTCGGCCGAGCCGAACGGGACGAGGTCGTCGTCGTGGAAGGTGATCCCCCAGGCACCGAGATCCGAGAGGCGGTGCACGGCTTCGACCGGGTCGAGCGGAGGACGGCTCGCCGGGCCGAACATGTCGTTCGCCTGCCAGCCCACGGTCCACAGCCCGAAGCTGAACTTGTCCTCACGCGTCGGTGCCTGAGCCATCTCGCCTCCCAATTAGTTTGATGCCTGAACTTATCGACATGGTTCCGGCGGGTCAAGGCTTTCGTTCAGGCATCGAACGAATAGAATCGCGCGATGATCAGCACGCGCCCGGCGGGACAGCACACCGTGCGACAGCACAACGCCGCCCTCGTCCTCGGCGCGATCGCGGACGGACCCGGCACTTCGCGAGCAGGCCTCGCCGCTGCCACCGGACTCACGAAGGCCACCGTGTCGACCGTGGTCGACCGCCTGATCGCGGCGGATCTCGTGGCCGAAGGCGAACCGGAACAGCGCGTCGGCCCAGGGCGGCGCGGCACCGTCGTGTCGCTCTCCCCCACCGGCCCGCACGGGCTCGGCATCGAAATCGGCGTCGACTACCTGGCGTCCTGCCTCGTCGATCTGACCGGCACCGTCCGGGCGCAGGAGGTCCGGTACGCGGACAACCGGACCCCGCAAGTCTTCCAGCGCGTCTCGGCGTTCCTGCACAAAGCACGGAAACAGGCGGACACGCTGGGCGTCCCCGTCGGCGGCGTCGGTATCGCGGTTCCGGGCCTGGTCGAATCCGGGCTCGTGCGGCTGGCGCCCAACCTGGGCTGGCGCGACGTCGATCTCGCCGACCGGCTCGGCGAGACGTTCACCGTCGCCAACGAAGCGAACTTCGCGGCACTCGCCGAGCTCTGGCACGGCTCGGCGTTGCCGGATTTCGTCCACGTGTCCGGCGAGATCGGGATCGGCGCGGGCATCGTGCTGGACCGCGCCCTGTTCGAAGGCGTCCGCGGCGCGGGCGGCGAGATCGGCCACCTGCCGGTGGCGCCCGACGGCCCACCATGTTCCTGCGGCGCGAACGGTTGCCTGGAACGGATGGCGGGCCAGGAGGAGATCCTGCGGCTCGCGGGCGCGGAAACGGTGGACGCTCTGGTCTCCGCACTGGAATCCGGCGACGGCGCGGCGGTTTCCGCCGTGACCACCGCCGCCGGACATCTCGGCGTCGGACTGTCCACTGTGGTCAATCTGATGGACGTTCCGGCGGTGGTACTAGGCGGAACCTACGCGCGACTGGAACCGTGGCTGCGTGAGCCACTCCTCGCCGAACTGGAACGCCGCGTGCCCAGCACGGCGTGGTCGCCGGTGCGTGTCGTCCGCTCGGCGCTCGGCACGGGAGCCGCCGTACGCGGGGCCGCCGGCTCGGTGATCCGCGGCATCCTCGCGAACCCCGAGCACTATCTCACGACTCACTGGCCATCCGATCAGGACGCTCGGGATCGGTGACCCCGGGCAACAAGGCCTCGATGGACAGCGCGCGCTCCTCGATGTCCGCGCGCTGAACGCGCCGGGCGTAGGCGATCAGTTCGTCGCGATCCGCGTGCGGGAGCCAGCCCTGCTCGCAGCCTGTCTCCAGCCGCACGAGGTAGCGCACCAGCTCCACCGACTCGGCGCCGAACTCCCGCATGCGGCGCGTCAGCAGTTCCGCCGCGCCGAGATACCCGTTGTTCCACGCGTGGACCGCCAGCAGCTGGGCCGTCGCGGCGAGGATGTCACCGAGGTGGAACCCGCCCTCCGCCGCGAGATGCCCCGCGAGGCGGAAACTGCGTCTGCCCTCACCGACCGGCCCCTCCTCGCGAATCGCTTCGAGCAGAGCCCCGATCTGCCGCGTCAGGTAGTCCTGACCCGAGCCCTCCACCGTCACCGCATTCCTCCACCCAGTCGCCGCGATCGTAGGAAGGTGTCAATGGGGACCAGGTCAGATACATCGAATGCCGAACCGTTATCACCCGAATGGGGTGTTCGGCGGTGCGTCTCGGTCAACAGGGCGCCACGGCTTCGGTCTCACCCGAGGCGCACCAACCCGGATGCCGGCGAAGCCACCCGTCGCGCTGCTTCTCGACGTCCCGTCGCGTCATCCCCCGCCCGGTCCGGCACTTGATGTTCGTCCCCGGCTCGGAGCCCTGATCCTCGTCCTTGCGGCAGGCCGCCTGTGCCTCCGTCTTGGCGGGCACCCTGCTCGTGGTCGGCGTGGCTGTGACCTGCCTTGCGCAGGTGACCGACAGCAGAAGCACGACACGCGCCATGTTCCCTCCGCCTCCGCCATCGAACCCGTCTGTATTCGGCGGGAAGGCGAAGAGCGTTACAGCGTCACCGCGCGGCGAAGGTCAACTGGTGGTGGCGGCGTTGATCGCCCGTGCGTAGTCGGCGGCCGTACCCTGCGCCGAACATTTCTTGATGTCGTCGTACAGCCACATGAAGCCACCGGGGATCCCCGCGGAAGACTTCCACGATCGCATCTTGCTCTCCACCTGCGCGGGCGAGTCCCCCGAAGTGCAGCCGGAGCCGTTCTTGCTCCACAGCCCCGGATCGACCGGCATCCCGAGCGACCGCGACCACGCCGCCGGATCGTTTCCGCTGCCGCCCGCGTACGCCTGCAGGTACACGCGGTCGACCAGACTCCCGAGCCCGTTCTTCACGCCCTGCCAGTACGAGACGGCGGTGTACGGCGCCAGCGTGAAGTTGCGGTAGCCCATGGCGTTCGCCATCCGCGCGAAAGCGACGGTCGAGTCGACGTCGTAGTGCGCTTCGTCGTCGTTGTTGATCGCGTCCGCGCCGGTGGCGTTCTTAAGCGCCAGGAAGTTGCGGTACAGCACGGTTCCGCTGCCGGTGCCGTCGCGCGCGATGAGGTTGTCGATGGCTTCCCAGTCCGGCGTACCCCAAGCGCCGACCGAGACCTCGATGCGGTCGACCGACGTCGGTGCCTGCTTCAGCGTCCGCAGGCGCGCGGGCCACGCGGTGTCGCCGACGTACCGGCCGTCTTTGACCACGAGATGGTCGTTGTAGTACAGATCTCCGTTGCCGTGGACGTGGACGCTCCACAGGATGACCGTGGTGAAACCCGACGACCGCAGGACGTCCATGACACCCTGTCCGTCCTGATAGAACGGTCCCCCGCCGTAGATCGCCGAGCGGCCGGCCGCCGCCTGGGCTTCAGCAGCGTCCGGTTGACTCGTTTGGACGATCGCGACACTCGTCGCGGCAGCCACGACGGCCACCGCCGCCCGCACCCAGGTCCACCTCATCAGGTCAGCTCCCTTCGGCCTGCTTCGGAGGGTATGAGATTTTCCAACGGTGCGGCCGAATTGTTCAGCGACCTGTCCGGTGGATTGGACCATTCAGCTCACGCCACCAGTCGTTCGGCGACCAGGAGAGCTCCCGCCAGGATCATCGAGGCGCCGGAGAGCCGGGAAACGGTCCGTGACACGGCGGGGCGTGCACGCACCGCGCAGGTGCGGACGAAGGTCAGTCCGAGAACACCCTCTGGACCGGCACCGGCCAGCGCGTTTCGCGTGACTGGATGGACGACACACGTGCTCAGAGGGACGACACGCGTGATTGCGTGGACGACTCAGCCCCGGCCGCGCGTGAAGGCCCCCTTCCCTCGGCTGAGCCGAGGGAAGGGGGGGAAGAGCGTGCTCGGCTGCCCGTATTGCCACGCCTGGGAATTCCNCGCTCTTCCGATCTCCTTCCCTCGGCTGAGCCGAGGGAAGGGGGCCTTCACGTACTCCACGCCGATACCGAGTGGGTCACCACTCACGAGGGGCGACGCCCGGCTGTTCTTCGAAGATCAGCCAAGTCCGCGTCGACCGCACGCCGTCCAGCGCCTGCAACCGTTCCAGGACGACGTCCCGCAGCGAAGCGTTGTCCGGTGTCCGTACCAGCAGCAGGATGTCGAAGTCACCGCCGACGAGCGAAACGTGCTCGACGAACGGGATCTGCCGCAGCTCGGCCGACATCGTCCGCCATGACGTCTGCTCGACGGTGATCAGGATGTACGCGCTCGTCCCGAGTCCGGCCCGCCGCGGGTCGATCCGGGCGCCGAAGCCGGTGATGACGCCTTCGGACATCAGCCGGTCCAATCTCGCGTAAGCGTTCGTACGCGAGATGTGCAGGCGCTCCGCCAGCGCGCGGACGGCGAGCCTGCCGTCGGCGGTCAGTTCGGCGAGGATCGCGCGATCGATGTCGTCGAGGGCAAGGACCGTTCGTCCCGGATCGCGGCCGTGAGCCACGCCACTACTGGACGGTTTGCCTGACTGAACCGATTCTGAGGACAGTTTGTCGCTCATTCCGCGTACCTCTTGAACACTGGGACTCCGGAATCCACCATCTCAGCATCATATGTCTGTGAAAGGTGGTGCTGCGCCATGTCGCGGGAGACCCCTGCCGCCGCGTTGCTGCCGTCCGAAGTCCCGGTGCGGTTCCTCGCCGAGGACGGCACACGCGTCGACCAGCACGGCGGCTATTCGGACCCGCCGTCCGAACGGCTCGTCGAGGCCTACCGGCTGATGGTGCTCGGCCGCCGGTTCGACGCCCAGGCGACCGCGCTGACCAAGCAGGGCCGTCTCGCGGTCTACCCGTCGAGTGCCGGCCAGGAGGCCTGCCAGGTCGCGAGCGCACTGGCCCTCACCGACGCGGATTGGCTCTTTCCCACCTACCGCGACTCCGTCGCGCTCGTCGCCCGCGGCCTTGAACCGGGCGAGATCCTGACGCTTCTTCGCGGCGACGCGCACTGCGGCTACGACCCCGCCAAGACCCGTGTCGCTCCGCAGTGCACCCCGCTGGCCACCCAGACCCTCCACGCGGCCGGGCTCGCCCACGCGATGCGGCGCCGCGGCGAGGACAGCGTCGCGTTCGCGCTCATCGGGGACGGCGCCACCAGCGAGGGCGACTTCCACGAGGCGCTCAACTTCGCGGCCGTGTTCAAGGCGCCGGTGGTGTTCTTCGTGCAGAACAACGGCTTCGCGATCTCCGTGCCGTTCGAGAAGCAGAGCGCCGCCCCCGCGCTGGCGTACAAGGGTGTCGGCTACGGCGTCCGCTCCGAGCAGGTCGACGGCAACGACGCCGTCGCGGTCCTCTCAGTGCTGGACGACGCCGTCGCGCACGCGCGCTCCGGCCTCGGACCCGTCCTGGTCGAGGCGCACACCTACCGGATCGACGCGCACACCAACGCCGACGACGCCACCCGCTACCGCGATCAGGCCGAGGTCGAGAACTGGCGCGCGGCCGACCCGGTGCGCCGTCTCGAAACGTATCTGACCACCGAGAATCTGTTGTCCACCAACGATATCGAGCGCTTCCAGGCCGAGGCTGAAAAGTTCGCCGCCGGGGTGCGCGACACCCTCAACGCCGACGTCGAGCCGGATCCGATGTCGCTGTTCGAGCACGTGTACGCCGTCCCGACCCGCCAACTCGCCGCCCAGCGGGCGCTGGTCGCTGCCGAACTGGAGGCCTGATGACCGAGATCTCGATGGCACAGGCGCTCAACGCCGCTCTGCGCGACGCGGTCAAGGACGACGACCGCGTACTCATCTTCGGCGAAGACGTCGGCCCGCTCGGCGGCGTGTTCCGGGTGACCGACGGCATCACCGCCGACTTCGGCGAGGAGCGCTGTTTCGACACGCCGCTGGCCGAGTCCGGCATCGTCGGTTTCGCGGTCGGGATGGCGATGGGCGGGTTCCGCCCGGTGATCGAAATGCAGTTCGACGCCTTCGCCTATCCCGCCTTCGAGCAGATCACCTCGCATGTAGCGAAACTGCGTAACCGCACCCGCGGCGCACTGTCGCTGCCGATGGTCATCCGCATTCCCTACGCGGGTGGGATCGGCGGCGTCGAGCACCACTGTGATTCGAGCGAGGCCTACTACACCCACACGCCCGGCCTTCGCGTCGTCACGCCCGGCACTCCCCAGGACGCCTACGACCTCCTGCGCGACGCGATCGACTCACCGGATCCGGTGATCTTCCTCGAACCCAAATGCCGCTACTGGTCGAAGGAGCCCGTGTCCTTCACCCGGGACGGCGCGGCCATGGACCGCGCGGTCGTCCGCCGCGAGGGCAAGGACGTCACGCTGATCGCGTACGGCCCGATGGTCGCCACCGCGCTGGAGACCGCGGAGGCCGCGACCGCCGAAGGCTGGGACGTCGAGGTCGTCGATCTCCGGTCGCTCAACCCGTTCGACGACGAGACCGTGACCGCTTCGGTGCGCCGCACCGGACGTGCGGTCGTCGTCCACGAGGCCGCCAGGTTCGGCGGCTACGGCGCCGAGGTGGTCGCCCGGGTCACCGAGCAGTGCTTCCACCAGCTGCACGCGCCGGTCCTTCGAGTCACCGGCCTCGACATCCCTTACCCGCCACCGAAATTGGAGCGCCATCAGCTTCCGGACGTCGACCGGATCCTGGACACCGTCGCCCGGCTGCAGTGGAACGACGAACCGGTGGTGGCCGGTGCCTGACTTCCTGCTCCCGGACCTCGGCGAAGGGCTCACCGAAGGCACCATCGTCACCTGGCTGGTCGCGGAGGGCGACTCAGTCGGTGTCGACCAGCCCGTCGTCGAAGTGGAGACCGCGAAGGCCGCGGTCGAGGTGCCGGTGCCGTTCGCCGGCGTCGTCACCCGCCTCCACGGCGAACCCGGCCAGTCGCTTCCGGTCGGCGCTCCGCTGCTCACCATCGGCCCCGGTTTCACCGAACCCGGCGTGACGACCGCGAGCGAAGGCAGCGGCAACGTCCTCATCGGCTACGGCACGACCACCACGACGAGGCGCCGCCGGACGCGCACCGTCGTCACCACACCCGAGAAGCCGTCGAAAGCGCCGGGCGTGATCTCCCCGTTCGTCCGCAAGATGGCCGCGGACAACAAGATCGACCTGACGAAGCTGACCGGCAGCGGTCCGGGCGGGATCATCCGGCGCGCCGACGTCGAGGCGGCGCTCACCGTCCCCGAGCAGCGGAACGGCGAGACGCGGATCCCGCTGACCGGCGTTCGCAAGGCGGTCGCCGACAAGCTGACGACCTCGCGCCGTCAGATCCCCGAAGCGACGGTCTGGGTCGACGTCGACGCGACCGGACTCGTCGCGGCGCGCAAGTCGCTCAACGCCTCGGCACCGGATCGCCCGGTGAGCCTATTGGGCCTCGTCGCCCGGTTCGCCGTGGCGGGCCTGCGGAGGTACCCCGAACTGAACTCGCGCGTCGAGGGCGACGAGATCGTCCAGCTTCGGGACATCAACCTCGGTTTCGCCGCGCAGACCGACCGGGGTCTCGTCGTGCCGGTGGTCCGCGACGCGGGCTCACTGTCCACAAGGGAGCTTTCGGCCGCGATCGGAGACCGCACCACCCAGGCCAGGGAAGGAAAACTCGGCCCGGCGGGTCTCACCGGCGGGACTTTCACGGTCAACAACTACGGCGTGTTCGGGGTCGACGGCTCGGCCGCGATCATCAATCATCCGGAAGCGGCGATCCTCGGCATCGGCCGGATCATCGACCGCGCCTGGGTGGTCGACGGCGCGCTCGTGGCGCGCAAGATCTGCGAGCTGACCCTGGCGTTCGACCACCGGGTGTGCGACGGCGGGACCGCCGGCGGATTCCTCCGGTTCATCGCCGACTGCGTCGAATCGCCGGTCACCGCGCTCGGGGAGCTCTGAGCGGGCCGCACAACCCGCGGTTGTGACCCGCCAACGACACGTTGTTCGACTTCGAGGTCCCGGCTTGCTTGGATCTCGCGAGTGGGTGGGAGATCACTGGGACGACGGTTCGGCTGGCTGTGGGCGGCGTACGCGGCGAGCGCGTTCGGAACGAGGTTCGCGTTCGACGCGTTCAGCCTGATCGCCATCGTGGCGCTGGGCGCGGGCACCACGGAGGTCTCGCTGCTGGCGGCCGCCGGTCTCGTCGTCGGCGCCGTGGTCGCGCTGCCGCTCGGCCCCTGGGTCGAGTTCCGCCGCAAACGGCCGGTGATGATCGCGATGGATCTGATCCGGTGTGCGGCGCTGCTGACCGTCCCGGTGGCGTACGTGTTCGGCCTGCTCGGCTTCGGTCAGCTTCTCGCCGTGTCCGTCGTCGTCGCGGCCGCCGACATCACGTTCCTGGCCGCCAGCGGGGCGTTCCTGAAAACCCTGCTGCCACCGGACGATCTGCTGGTCGCGAACGCCCGATTCGAATCGACGACCTGGACCGCGACCGTACTCGGTCCGCCGCTGGGCGGTTTCGCCGTCGGCCTCTTCGGGCCGGTCGTCACGATCGCCGCCGACGCGATCAGCTATCTGCTCTCGGCGATCGGGATCCGTGCGGTCGGTGGTTCGGAGCCACCACCCGCGAAACGGGAAGGCCCTCGGCTGACCGGCCGCGACCTGCGGGAAGGCTGGCGGTTCATCCTCACCCACCCGTTGCTGCGGCCGCTGTTCGTCAACACGATCGTGGTCAACGGCCTGATCATGGCGACCGCGCCGCTGATGGCCGTCCTGATGCTCGGGCAACTCGGCTTCGCTCCGTGGGAGTACGCGGTGGCCTTCGCCGTGCCGTGTCTCGGCGGGCTGATCGGGGCGAGGCTCTCCCGGACCGTGGTCGCCTGGTACGGCCGGGACAGGGTCCTCTTCGTCGCCGGTTGGCTGCGGGTCTGCTGGCCCATCGGGCTGGTCTTCGTCCAGCCCGGTGTTCCCGGGCTGATCCTGGTCATCGTCGTCGAATTCTGCCTGATCACCTGCATCGGCGTGTTCAACCCGGTGCTCGCCACCAGCAGGCTCGAACAGGTTCCCCTCGACCGAGCGGCGCGCACGCTGTCGGCCTGGTCGATCGCCGGAAAACTCACCACCGCCTCGCTGACCGCCCTGTGGGGCCTGCTCGCCGCGTTCACCGGGCCGCGCGCGGCGGTCGGCATCGCCGGAGCGCTCATGCTCGCGACCCCGCTCCTGCTCCCCCGAAACCGTCGGAGGGCTGTGCCAGTATCGGCGCATGGCGATCAAGAGAGTGGTAGCCGACCTCGAGACCAAGTCCCTTGAGCAGGCGAAAACCTTCTACGAGCGGGTGCTCGGCTTCGAAGTGGTGATGGACCACGGCTGGATCGTGACCCTGGCCGATCCGGACCGGCCGGAGGTGCAGCTGAGCCTCATGACCCACGACGAGACGGCGCCCGTCGTCCCGGCCGTCTCGATCCAGGTGGACGACGTCGACGCGGCGTACGAGGAAGCGAAGGCGTCCGGTGCCGAGATCGTGCACGAACTGACCGACGAGCCCTGGGGCGTCCGGCGATTCTTCGTCCGTGATCCCGGCGGTCACGTGGTCAACGTGCTCGCGCACGGCTGACGGGGTTTCATCAAAATTTCATGACTCGTCCCTAGCGTTCGAACACGCACCGTAATCGAACGAAGGGACGATGAATGTGAAGAAGCTCAGGGGGGTCCTGGCGGCGGCCGTGCTGGCCACCGGTCTGCTCGGCGCCGTCGCTCCGTCGGCGCAGGCCGAGACGGCCGACCAGGCGCGGTACTACATCCTCATCGGCGGCACCTGCGACGGGGCCGCGACCGTCTACGACGACGCCTGGTTGCGGGGCGGGATCAAGAAGGTGGTCCACTACCCGGCGGGCGCCCTCGGTGCCCCGAACTGCGACCAGACGCCGATGGACCAGAGTGTCGCGCGCGGGCACGAAGAAGCCCGTCGTGTCGCCCAAAGCTCCTTCGACGAGAACCCGGGCGCGGAATTCACCGTCGTCGGCTACTCGCAGGGCGCGCTGGTCGCGAACCTGGTGCTGAACGACATCGCCGACGGGAAGCTGGCCGTGGACAAGTCGCGGTTCAGGGCGAAGATCTTCGCCGACCCGATGCAGCCCGTCGGTCCGCCGGGACGTGGGATCAGCGCGGTGCTCCCGCCGGGCACCGGGGCGCCGTCGCCGTTCGGCGGCTACGTGTCGTTCGGTCCCGGCCGCACCGACTTCGGCGGTATCCCGTACATCCGCTACTGCATCGAGACCGACGGTGTCTGCCACTTCGACACCCTGGAAGCGCCGGGCGGATACTTCGCCCAGCACTTGTGCTACCAGTGGGCCCGTCCCACCGATCACCGCTCGATCATGGAGGACACGATCGCGGACGGCGTGTACACCAACGGATCGCACGCGCTGCCGCGGCAGAACTGCCGTCCGCCGCACCCGGCGCCGTGACCGGTTGAAGACGGCTGTCATCCGGCGCCCGATCGCCGGGTGACAGCGGTTCGGGCGATGGCCCGCCCACAGTGCCGTGGGCGGGCCATCGTCGATCTACCGGACCGGCTGTCCCTCCGGCGCCGGGGCGTGGCCGGTCGGCCGGGCCGTGAAGATGCCCCGGCCCTGGGTCCGGCTGCGCAATCGCGTCGCGTAGCCGAACAGTTCGGCCAGCGGCACGGTCGCGGTGACCACGGTCGTTCCCGCGCGCACCACCGACCCCAGCACCCGGCCACGCCGGGCCGCGAGGTCGCCGAGCACCACGCCGACGGCGCTTTCGGGCACGGTGACGGTCACTTCGGCGACCGGCTCCAGCAGCGTCATCGCGCCGGCGCGCAACGCCTCGCGGAGCGCGAACCGCCCCGCCATGCGGAACGCCATCTCCGACGAGTCCTTCGAGTGGGTGGCGCCATCGGTCAGCATAACCCGCACACCCGTCACCGGATGGCCGCCGAGCGGGCCTTCCGCCAGCGCGTCACGGCAACCCGCTTCGACAGCGCGGACGTATTCCCTCGGCACCCGGCCACCGACCACAGTGGACTCGAACTCGAATTCGCCTTTCTCCAAGGGTTCCGTGTCGATGACGACGTGCGCGAACTGGCCGGCACCGCCGTCCTGCTTGACGTGCCGGTAGACGAAACCGGACACGCCCCGAGCCACCGTCTCGCGGTAAGCGACGCGAGGCCGCCCGACGCCGACGTCGAGCCCGTGGTCGCGACGGATCTTCTCCACCGCCACCTCCAGATGCAGTTCGCCCATTCCCGAGAGCAGGATCTGGCCGGTCTCGCGATCGGTCCGGATGACCAGAGACGGATCCTCCTCGACCAGCCGTGCCAGCGCCGACATCAGCCGTTCCGTATCGGTTCCCGTGCGTGCCTCGACGGCGACCGACACGACCGGATCGGCCACGACGGGCGGCTCGAGCAGGAGCGGCTCCGACGGCGTGCACAGCGTCGCGCCGGCGCGCGCCGTCTTCAGCCCGACCACCGCGACGATGTCGCCCGCGACGGCACTGTCCACCCTGGTGTGCCGGTCCGCCTGGACCCGCAGGATGCGGCCGACGCGCTCGATACGACCGCTGCCCACGTCCATCACCGCCTCCGAAGTCCGGATCGTGCCCGAGTACACCCGCAGGTACGTCAACCGCCCGGTGGCGGTCGAGGTCACCTTGAACACCAGTGCCGCGAACGGCGCCGACGGATCGGCGGGCCGTTCGTGGGCCGTGCCTCCGTACTCGCCCCGGACCGGCGGGACATCCGACGGCGAGGGCAGATACGCCACCACGGCTTCCAGCAACGGCTCCACACCGCGGTTGCGGTACGCCGAGCCGCATAGCACCACGACGCCCTCCCCGGTGTGGGTCAGTTCGCGCAGCGCCGAGACCAGCGTCTCCGTCGAAACCGCCGAAGACGCGCAGAACTCGTCCAGCGCGGCCGGATGGAGTTCCGCCACGGTCTCGTCGAGCAGACGGCGACGCCGGTTCGCTTCGTCCACAAGGGACTCCGGAACCGGTCCGTCCTCGGCCCGCTCGGCGCCGTCGGCCCAGACGAGCGACCGCATCCGCAGCAGATCGACGACGCCTGCGAAACCGTCTTCCTGCCCGATCGGCATCTGGACCACCAGCGGACGCGGATGCAGCCGCTCCCGGATGGACTCCACGGCCGCGTCCAGATCCGCTCCCGCGCGGTCGAGTTTGTTGACGAACGCGATCCGCGGTACGCCGTGCCGGTCGGCCTGGCGCCACACCGATTCGCTCTGCGGTTCGACCCCGGCGACGCCGTCGAACACCGCGATCGCGCCGTCGAGGACGCGGAGGGACCGTTCGACTTCGTCGGAGAAGTCGACGTGGCCGGGCGTGTCGATCAGGTTGACGAGATGGCCGTTCCACGTACAGCTGACGGCGGCGGCGAAGATGGTGATGCCACGGTCTCGCTCCTGGGAATCGAAGTCGGTCACGGTAGTGCCGTCATGGACCTCACCACGTTTGTAAGTGGTTCCGGTGACGTACAGGATCCGTTCGGTCAGCGTGGTCTTGCCCGCGTCGACATGGGCGAGGATGCCCAGATTGCGGACGGCGGACAGGGGGACGGTGCGCATGGCGCGGGCCTTTCGAAAGTGATCTCCGGAGCTCGGACTGCGCGATTCGGGCGAACGCGGGCAGGCGCCCTCGCCGTCGTGAGACGACGGGAAGCGGGCGCGAAAAAGTCAGGCGTTCGTCAACGGGCCGGTGCTAGCCGCGCGGCAGGCACCGGACGCGCGGAGACACGAGGATCACCTCGTAGCGGGCCGAGGGGACGACGACGGCGTGGTGATGACGCACTGTCCTGTCCTTCCTCGCCGGGATGATTCGCGGCGAGTGTAGCCACCGGAGGCGCGGACCGGGAACCGGTTTTCCGCGGATCCGGAGGAAACCGGGCGAAGACCGGCGCCGTCGGCTGCAACCTGGAGGACACCGATCACCGGACCGGCGAGCTGGTCGACGCGTTCCTGGGCGACCGCGGGATCCAGGAGCCGGAAAGGGTTGCCGAGGCCATCCGGCGGGGCAGGCTCTACCGGGAGGCCGGCGCCGACTGCGTGTACCCCATCGGGGTGCGACGCCGTGACGACATCGCCGCACTGGTCAGCGAACTCGCGTGCCCGGTGAACGGCAACGTCGGCGAGGAACTGGATCTGGCCGCGCTCCGGGAACTCGGCGTGGCCAGGAGTGCCCCGGTCGTGAGTGGCGATTCGCGTTAGAACCCGAATCGCCACTCACGACCCCCGGCACCCGTCACTTGCAGAACGCGGCGTCCACAGTGGCCATGACCGCCTTGGAACCCTTCTCCCCGTCGCCGAAGGTACCCGGCATCGCGGTAACGGCAAGCCCGACGATCCGGCCGTCTTCCGTGGCCCCACCACGGGTTTCGAAGCCGTGAATATCCCCGCCGTGTCCCCAGTACACGCCGCCGCAGCTGAGCGGGTTGCTCATCAGGCCGAGGCCGTATTTGGTACCGGGGAACAGAGGCGCGTCGACCGTCTTCCGCATTTCGGCCAGCTGCGCGGCGGGCAGCAGCCTGCCTTCGAGCAACACCTTGAAGAACTTGCCGAGGTCACCGGGGGTCGAGATCAGCTGCCCGGCGGCGCCGCCCCA
This sequence comes from Amycolatopsis coloradensis, assembly GCF_037997115.1. Taxonomy (NCBI): domain Bacteria; kingdom Bacillati; phylum Actinomycetota; class Actinomycetes; order Pseudonocardiales; family Pseudonocardiaceae; genus Amycolatopsis; species Amycolatopsis coloradensis. Next base: position 5,038,875 of record NZ_CP150484.1, on the reverse strand, counting down.
GGACGGGTCCAGCTCGGTCGCGTCGATCACCTTGCCGGTGGCGGCGTCGCCGATGGCGTAACCCTGCGGATGGCGTCCCTGGATGGTCTGGTCGCCGACCTGCGGCCAGTACGTGTGCTTCAGGCCCGCCTTCTTGATCACGCGTTCGGTGATCTGCTCCTGGATCGGACGTCCGGTCACGTTCTCGATCAGCATGCCCGCCAGCAGATAGCCGGTGTTGCTGTACTCCCACTTGGTGCCTGGCGCGAACTTCGCCGGGTGGCGCAAAGCCGCGGCGAGCAGTTCGTGGTTCGGGACATACCGGTGCTGCACCTGCTCGAAGTTCTCGAGCCCGAGGTATTCGGTGTAGTTCGGCAGCCCGCTGGTGTGCTGCAGCAGATGCCGGACGGTGATCCTGGTTGCGTCGATGCCCTCGCCACGCACGATCTCGGGAAGGTATTTCTCGATCGGCGCGTCCAGTTCCACCTTGCCCTCGGCCACCAGTTGCAGGACCGCGACCGCCGTGAACGTCTTGGTGTTGCTGCCCGCCCGGACCGTGCCGTCCCGGGGAACCGGGACCTGGCGATCGATCCGCGAGGACCCCGCGACCAGCGACGCCGCACGCCTTCCGTCCGCCACATAGGCGAGCGCGGCCGGGAACTTCTCTTGACGCACCAAGGCATCGAGGCCCTTCTGCAGCTCCGTCCCCTTGGCAGGCGCCGCGTCCGCCGCCGTGGTCAACGCGGCGCCCATCAGCCCCGCCGCCGTCAGGACCGCGACACCCTTGCGTACTGTCATTCGCACTCCTTGCTCGAACTGATCGACACCTACGACTCTGTCCGGACTGGGCGCGAAGATCAGGAGTGCTGACTGCCGAATCCCGGGTAGCGCTGGCGCTACCCCCGCCGAAAATTTTCGGAGGAGAATTCGTCCCACCATTGTCCGCGCGGGATGCGGCTGGCTAAGGTCAGTTCGGTAAGTGGACTAGACCACCCGAGGCCGGGAGGCGACGATGCCCCTCGACGAACAGCAGACCTGGGCACTGCTGCGCGAGCTGGACCAACCCGGCCACTGGGAGGTGCCGCACGACTTCGACGGACCGGCCGAACGGGCTCGCTTCGAGCGACTGGCCGAACGTCTCTCTCGCCGATTCGGCTGCACCTGCGAAGTCGACCGCCACGTCCAGGACGCCAGCCACCTCGGCAGGATCGTGCTCCCGGCGAGCGCGATCTCCGCACGCGACCAGGTGACCGTCACGGTCAGCAATTTCGGCGGCCTCGTCGCGGTGACGCTGGGGAATCCGGGCAGCTACGACGAAGACGAGGAACGGGAGTTCTTCCCGGCACCGGTCCGAAGACAGATCGAAGACGAGCTGGAAGCGCTCGGCTACCTGCCCGTCTCCGAACACCCGTTGTGGACCAAGTACACCGGGATCAGCGGATTCGACACCCTCTATCCCGCGGACCGGCCGCCGTCGTGGTGGGACCGGTTCTTCGACTACCTCTAGGCGTTGCTCGGCGCGAGCGCCCCGGCGACTTCCGCCGCGTTCGGCACACTCACGAGCACCTCGTCGATCGGGAGCCCGGCGACCTCGCGATCGATTTCGATCCGCAGCCCCGGCACACCTCCGCGAGCCGACACCAGCTGACGGATCCCCGTGCCCAGACCCCAGTAGCCCACCTTCAGCACTCCGCTGATCAGCGCGCCGACCCGTCCCCCGCGCGTCCGCCGCAAGGGCGCGTCGACCTGCTCGACGACCTTGATCGCCGCCCGTGGCACGACCACTTCGTCGCGCCACACGGCCAGCCGCTCCCAGGCCGAGAACCGCACCCGTACACCGACCTCGGTGATGTCCATCGTCGCCATCGTGACCGCCTTCCCTCCATAGCCATCTGATGTAGTTGTTATAGCAAGTGTATAGCAGATATCCTTGCGGGGTGTTGCTGACTCTCGACCTCGACAGCGAGGTTCCGATCTACCAGCAGATCCGCGACCGGATCGTCGAAGCCGTCGCCGACGGCGTACTGGCCGAGGGCAGCGCCCTGCCCTCCACCCGGCAGCTCGGCGCCGATCTCGGGATCAACTTCCACACCGTCAACAAGGCCTATGACCTGCTGCGGACGCAGGGCTTCATCCGGATCAACCGCAAGACCGGCGCGGTCGTCCGGCGTGACGCGTCCTCGGGTCCGGCGGAGGACGGCTACGCGGACGAATGGCAGGACCGTCTGCGCACCTTGCTCGCCGAAGCCGTCGCGCTGGGCTTGGGCCCGCGCGAGGTGACCAGCCGGTGCGAGTCCGTGCTGGACTCCTTCGCCGTGAGCGCCCGGCGATGACCGGACCGCTCTGGCTGAACCTTTCCCTGATCGCGTTCACCGCGGCCACCTTCGCCTCGGCACCCGCGCTGGCGCGGCCGACTCTTCCCTTCGGCGTCCGGGTCCCGGCCCGGCGCACCGGAGAGGCCGTCATCCTCCTCGCGCGCCGTCGCTACAACCGGGGAATCGCGGTAGGTGCGGTTGTCGCCTGCGCCCTCGTCTTCATCGACGGGCTCGCACCCGAGATGGTCCTGGTCGGTCTCGTCGCGGCCTGTTCGCTGCTCGGCGGCCTGGCCAGTCGTTCGATCGCCGCCGCGAAACGCGAGGAGGGCTGGTATGCCGGGACACGGCAGGCGGTCATCGCCGACACCTCGCTGCGCTCGGATCCGGTACGTCCACAGTGGATCCTGCTGGCGCCGGCGGCGCTGCTGACCGTCGTCACGGCGGTCATCGGCCTGTCCAAGGGCACGACGAACTTCTCGACGGTCCTCACGCAGATCCTGGTCCTCGTGCTGATCCCGCCTCTGACCATCGCGATCTCCCGGGCCAGACCCGAGATCGACGCCGCACAGCCGTCGGCGTCGGCTTCGCGGTACAAGGAGTACCTGCACGGGGTGCTCAGCCTGCTGCTGATCTCCGCGGGCTGCGTCAACGCGACCATGCTCGTCGTTTCGCTCCAGCAGTGGGAGTTCGTCGAGACGACGGTGCCGACGACGATCGTGGGCCACCTGCCCCTCGTCGCCGCCTTCATCGCGTGGATCGTCTTCTCCGTCCGGGCAGGCGACGCCGGGCACCGGTTGTCTCCCACCGGCGACGAACCGGAGACCCGGTACGAACAACGCGACGACGACCGCTATTGGCACGCCGCCGGGATGGTCTACCTGAACCGGAACGACCCCGCGCTCTTGGTGCACCGGCGGGTCGGGACCTACTGGACGCTCAATCTCGGGCATCCGATCGCGTGGGTCGTCCTCGCCGCGGTCGCCGTGACGGGGGTGCTGGCCGGATTCGGTGTCGTGACCCTCCCGGCGAAGGGCGGCTGACGATACCCTGGCCGTGGGTGAGGAACCGTGGCCGTGGTGCCGGACTTCGTGGGAAAGCAGGTGCTCGACGCCTGGCTGTCCGGGCACGACGCGGGCCAGTCGCTGCAAGGCCCCGATCCGGACACCCCGCCGGCGCCCCCTGCCGGGCCTTCTCGAAGACCAGTCCGAGGGCTGATCACCGGGTGTGATCGGCGGTGCCCGGGCCGCTCGTTACCCTGAGGGGATGACGTCGCAGAAAACCCCTCAGACGATGAAGCCCGCGACAGCGGCGAAGAAGCTGGGTGTGTACCTCGAGGCAACCCCGGCGGAGTTCCAGGAGGGTGTCGTCTCCCGCGACGAACTGAACGCGCTGCAGGCCGAGCCACCCGAGTGGCTGCGGGAACTGCGCCGCAACGGGCCGCACCCGCGTCCGGTCATCGCGGCGAAGCTGGGCGTCTCCATCAGCGGCCTGGCGCGCGGCGGGATCACAGGTGCCCTCACCACCGAGCAGATCGAAGCGGTCAAGAACGAGAACCCCGATTGGCTGAAGCGGGAGCGCGAGACGCAGGCCGAGGTCCGCAAGGAGGAGGCGCGCCTCAAGGCCGCCCGCAGCGAAAGCTGACCGGCGACGGGCTTGCCGCGCCGGAAGCGTTGCGAAAGCCACTTTCGCAACCTCGGCCCGCGGGCGCTAACCGCGACGACGGGGCTTGCCGCGCTTCCCGCCCTGAGGAGTGCGGCGATTCCCGGTCTGCGGCTTCCGGCCGGCAGCTTGGGGGCGCTTGCTCTTCGCCGGGGTCTTCTTCTCCGGCGCCTGCTTTTCCGGGGACTGCTGCCGCCCGCGCGTGCTGTTGACCGTGCGGCCGCGCACGATCCCGATGAACTGCTCCATCAGGTCGGAGGTCTCTTCGTCCGGCCAGGACAACGCGACGCCGGACTCCGGCGTACCGGAGATCGGACGGTAGGTCAGGTCACGCCGGTGGTGCAGCCGCGCGAGCGACTGCGGGACGACCAGGAGCCCGACACCGGCGGCGACCAGTTCGATGGCGTCCGCCGTGGTGGCGGGTCGCTCCAACGCGGGTTTCCCCGGCGGCGCGGCCCAGTCCAGCGTGTCGTCGAGCGGGTGCAGCACGATTTCGTCGGCGATGTCGTCGACGGAGACCTCGTCCGCGGCGGCGACCAGGTGGTCCTTGGGGACGACCACGACGGTCGTCTCGGTGTAGAGCGGGATCGCGTGCAGCCCCTCGCGATCGATCGGGAGCCTCAGCAGGACGGCGTCCACCTCGCGCTCCCGGACCAGCGCCGCGGCCTCGGCCGCGGTCGCTTGGACGAGTTCGAGCGGCACGCCGGGCGACCGCTCGTTCCAGATCCGGACCCACTTCGAGGGCGTCACGCCGGGGACGTACGCGAGCTTGAAGGAGGTTGGGCTATCCGGGCCGGTCATGGGGCAAGGTTACCGGGAGTGGTCATCGCCCTCGTGAGTGGCAAGGACGGTTAGAACCAGATCGGNAGTGGTCATTGCCCTCGTGAGTGGCAAGGACGGTTAGAACCGTCCTTGCCACTCACGAGCCCGAACTACGGAGCCCAAGCCGCGGAGACCGCCCAGGTCACGTCCTGGTCGTACGAGACCGGGTTGTCGAACGGGTGGCCGCCGCCGCTGGTGGCGACGTACACCTCCTCGGCGTAGTGCCGCACGTTCGTACCCAGTTCGTTCACCGACGCCAACCGCACGCCGCCGGCACCGGGCTGGGCGCAGAACGTCGCGTCCTTCCGGAACAGGTCGGTGTTGTCGTTCCCGCCCAGCCGCACCCGGAAGTCCGCGTGCCGCAGGAACTGGCCCGGATAGTTCCGCGCCTCCAGCGAGTAGCACGAGGGGTCCGCGAGCCCGCGCCGCACGACGAACGTCGCGTCCGCTTTCAGCAGTGCCGCGCTCCCCGCGTTCACCACGTCCGTCCGCGCGAGGCCGTCGCGGTGCCGCAGGAAGCGGTCCGTGAAGCCGGGCGTGGCCACTTTGAACGACCGAGCCTGGTCCAGCGGCAGATCCGCGCCGCTGCGCCAAAGCGGGACCGACGCCGCCCACGTCGTGTCCGCCGCGAAGCTCGACGGCGTGTCCCACGGGTTCGGCCCGCCGCTGCGCGCCAGATAGACGGTCTCGGCGTAGTGGCGGATGAAGGCGCCCCGCTGGTTGAACGACTCCAGCGCCGTTCCTCCGGCGCCTTCCCTCGCGCAGAAGGTCGCGTCGCCGGCGAACGACGCCGAACCGTCGTTCGCGTCCTTGCGGACCCGCGACGACGCGTGCCGCAGGAAGTGCCCGGGGTAGTTCCGCGACTCGAACGACAGGCACGACGCGTCGGCCAGTCCCTGCCGGGCCCAGAACGTCGCGTCCTTCTTCCCCAGGTCCGCACTGCCTTCACCGAGGACGTCCGTGCGGACGAAATCGTCCTGGTGCCGCAGATAGCGATCCGTGTACCCGGCCGTCGTGACCCGTAGCGACAGGAGTTCGCCTCGGCCGACCTCGGTACCCTTGGCGATGGCGAGCACCTTCTGGTTGATCTCGCGCACCCGCGCTTCGGTCATCTTCAACACGCGACGGTCGTAGGTGTAGAAGCCGTTGACCTCGTTCTCCACGTCGTACGGCTCGGTGTAGACCGACGCGGAAAGCCCGCGGCCGTGCACGAACCGCCCGACCTGTTCGGTGATCTCGACGTACCGGTTCGTCAACGACGTCTCGTCCGGGTACAGCGCGCCGTACGCGAAGCCCTTGCCCGGTTCCCATTCGTGCCCGATGACGCGTCGCCCGAGGCCGCCGTACTCCCCCAGCACCGCGATCCTTCGCGCGTCGGGCGGCCTGGTGCCGGTGGAGACCTGGTACGCGTGGTCGTCGATCACGTCACCGTTGCCCGGATCCGGATCGGACACGCAGCAGTTCGATCCCGAGTTGTGGTTGATCAGCCGGGTGTCGTCGATCGAGCGGACCAGATCCACGATGCGGCCGGCGTCGTACTCGCCCCAGCCTTCGTTGAACGGCACCCACTGCACGATCGAGGTGATGCCCTTGTGCTGCTCGATCATCCGCCGCAGTTCGGACTCGAAGTTCGCGCGCCCGTTCGGGACCTCGTCGATCGAGTCGAGCGACGGCATGTCCTGCCAGACCATCAGCCCCAGTTTGTCGGCGTGGTAGAACCACCGCGCCGGCTCGACCTTGATGTGCTTGCGGACCATGTTGAAGCCCAAGGCCTTCTGGCGTTCGAGGTCGAACCGCAGGGCCTCGTCGGTCGGCGCGGTGTAGATGCCGTCCGGCCAGTATCCCTGGTCCAGCGTGCCCAAGTGGAAGACGAACTTGCCGTTGAGCAGCGGCCGCATCACGCCGCCGACCATCGCCTTGCCCAGCGACCGCATGCCGAAGTACCCGGTGACGACGTCGCCTCCCGGCAGCCGGACGCGCAGGTCGTAGAGGAACGGGTCGTCGGGCGACCACAGCCGTGCGTTCGGCACCGGAATCCGCAGGCGGGTACCGACGGTACCGGTGGCGGTGCCGACCACTTGACCACCCGAAAGGACTTCGGCGGTCGCTTGCTGCCCTGAGGTCCCTTGGACGACGAGGTCGAGCGCGCCGCCGGGAACATCGGGAGTGGTGTCGAGCCGCGTGATGTGCTCGGCACGCACCGGCTCCAGCCAGACCGTCTGCCAGATCCCCGACGCCGCCGTGTAGAAGATGCCGCTGGGCGTCTTGCGCTGCTTCCCCACCGGGTACCGGCTCCCGTCGACAGGAGACGCGACGCCGACGATGATCTCGTTCTCCCCCGCCTTGAGCGCAGGGGTGATGTCGAACGAGAAGGCGTCGAAACCACCGGTGTGACTCCCGACCGGCGTCCCGTTGACCCAGACCCTGGTCTCCCAGGTGACGGCACCGAAGTTGAGCTTCACCCGGCGACCGTCCCAAGTGGACGGAACGGTGAACGTCCGGCGGTAGAACATGTTGTCCTCATGCCGTTTGATGCCCGAAAGCATCGACTCGATCGGGTAAGGCACGAGGACGTTCTCGCTCAACGGCCTGCCGATAGGCGGCGAATTCAGATTCGGTGCGCCGGTGAAACCCCAGGTTCCGTTGAGATTGAGCCATTCCGAGCGCACCAATTGCGGGCGCGGGTACTCGGGCAGCGCGTTCGACGGCGAGACGTGGCCGGTCCACGGGGTGGGGAGCGGGACGGGAGCGGCTTGGGCGACGGGGACGAGTGTCGTCGCGGCGGCCAGCAGACCGGCCACGACGCTCAGGGCGCGCGCGGTTCTTCGGTGCATGCGATCTCCCTATCTCCGGGCGGTCGTACGGGCCAATGACCGTTGCAGCACAACGACCACCAAGAGGAACGCACCGCTGACCACCGACTGGTAGTTGCTGTCGAGAGTTCCTATCTGGTTGATGACGTTCTGGATGACCGTTCGGATGCCCACCCCGATGACCGTTCCGAGAATCGTGCCCATCCCGCCGGTCAGCAGGGTGCCGCCGATGACGACGACGGAGATGGCGTCCAGTTCGAGGCCGACCCCGATCACTGTGACACCGGATTGCAGGTAAGCCGCGGTGAGCGCGCCCGCGAGCCCGGACAGGACGCCGCTCATCACGTAGACGGTGACCTTGGTGCGCGCCACCGGCAGTCCCATCAGTTTCGCGGACTGCTCCGAACCGCCGGTCGCGAACACCGACTGACCGAACCGGGTCCGCCGCAGCAGCAGCCCACCGACCAGGCAGAGCGCCGCCGCGATGAACACCGGATAGCCGAACCCGAACAGCGTGCCACGCCCGAGTTCGACGAACGCCTCGCCTTCGGGGATCTTGTACGTCGTCGCGCCCTCGCTGGTGATCGCGAGCAGCAGCCCGCGGGCGAACAGCAGGGACGCCAGCGTGACGATGAACGGTGCCATCCCGGTCTTCGCGACGAGCAACCCGTTGATCAGGCCGATCAGCCCGCACACCGCCAGCGGTAGCAGCAGCGCGACGAGGAATCCCCATTGCGACCCGTAGGCGGCGAGTACCCCGCCGAGGGCGTAGACGGATCCCACGGACAGATCGATCCCGCCGGTGATGATCACGAAGGTCATCCCGAGCGCGATGATGGCGAGGAACGAGCTCTGCAACGCGATGTCGCGCAGGTTGTCCAGGCTGCCGAAGCGCGGGAACAGCAGCCACGCGACGGCGACCATGAGCACCAGCGCGATCGCCGCGCCCTGTTTCTGCAGCACTCCGGTCATCAGCTCGCGCCGCGTGGAGTCCTGGGCGGCCATCGTGGGCGCCGCGGTCATCGGCTGCTCCGTTCCCGTGCGACGTACACCGCGCCGACGATGATCGCGGCCTGGATCATCTGCGCGGTCGAATCCGGCAGGTTGTGCTTGATGAGCGTGGCGCGGACGAGCTGCATGAGCAGGACACCCATCACCGTGCCGAGGATGCGGACCCGGCCGCCGGTCAGCGGGGTGCCGCCGACCACGACCGCGGTGATCGCGGACAGTTCCATCAGCAGGCCGGCGTCCGCGGGGTCGCCCGCGCCGAGCCGGGCGGTGGACAACACCCCGGCCAGCGCCGCGAGCAGCCCGCAGATCGCGTAGACGCCGATGAGGACGCGAGTGACCGGCAGCCCGGCGAGCACGCTGGCCCGCCGGTTGCCGCCGATCGCGACCAGCCGCCTGCCGAACGCCGTCTTCCCGACCAGCGCCGCCATCAGCACGGCCAGCACGGCCGCGATGAGCACGCTCACCGGGATCCCGAGCACCTCGCCGGTGCCGAGTGCGAGGAAGCCCGGATCGTGCAGCTGGATCAGCTGGCCGTCGGCGAGCACCAGCGCGAGCCCGCGCCCGCCGACGAGCAACGCCAGCGTCGCCACGATGGGTTGAATCCCGACTCTGGCCACGAGAACGCCGTTGAACGCACCCGCCGCCAGCCCCGCGGCGAGCGCGATGGCGACCGCGGGCAGCGTTCCGTAGCCGAGGTACAGCGGGACGAGCGCGGCCGACAGCGCCATCACCGCGCCCACCGACAGGTCGACGCCCTCGGTGCCGATCACCAGCGCCATCCCGAGCGCGACCACCAGCACCGGCGCGGCCTGGATGAGCTGGGTGCGGAAGTTCCCGACGGTCAGGAAGTTCGCCGTGAACGCGATGTTGAACAGGACGAGCGCGACGACGGCGACGTACACGCCGTACTCCTGCAGCCACCGCGCCGCCCGGGTCCGGTCCACCGTTTTCGCCGTGTCCGTCATGGCGGGCCCCGGTTCCTCCGTTCTCCGCTGAGTGCTAGTCATCCGCACCGCCCGAGGCGATCGCGGCCAGCACGTGGTCCTGCGTCAGCTCGTCCCCCGCCAGTTCCCCGACCACCGCGCCGTCCTTGAGCACGATCAGCCGGTCGGCGCCGTCGAGGAGTTCGTCCATCTCCGACGAGATCAGCAGGACGGCGAGCCCGTCTTTCGCGAGTTCGTCGATGAGCGCCTGTACCTCCGCCTTCGCGCCGACGTCGATCCCCCGGGTCGGCTCGTCGAGCAGCAGCACCTTCGGTTCGGTGCAGAGCCAGCGGGCGAGCAGCACCTTCTGCTGATTGCCGCCGGAGAGCTCCGCGACCTTCTGATCCGGGCTGGAGACCTTGATCCGCAGGCGTTTCACGAACGTGTCGACGATCCGGTCCTGCCGGGCACGGCTGACCAGGCCGAAACGGGACAGCTTCGGCAACGCGGCGAGCACGATGTTCTCCCGTACCGAGAGATGCGGGATGATGCCCTCGGTCTTGCGGTCTTCGGCGAGCATGCTGACCCCCGCGCGCATCGCGGCGGCCACATTCCCTTGCGGGACTTGCTTTCCCCCGACGAGGACGGTGCCACCGGACAGCGGCAGATCGCCGACGATCGCCCGCGCGGTCTCGGTCCGGCCGGAGCCGAGCAGCCCCGCGAGGCCGACGATCTCGCCGGGTCTGATCTCCACCGATACCCCGGTCAGGCGGTTGCCGCTGGTGAGGTTCTCCGCGCGCAGCACCGGTTCCCGGCCGGCCTCGTGGTCGCCCTCGAAGGCCGTCGCGCCATGCGAACGGATGTCACCGACACTGCGGCCGAGCATCATCGACACCAGTTCCAGCCGCGGCAAGTCGGCGAGCCGTCCGGTGTGGACCCGCTTGCCGTCCCGCAGCACCGTCACCCGTTCGCAGATCCGGTACAGCTCGTCCATGCGGTGACTGACGTACACGATCGCGATCCCGCGTTCGTGCAGCCTGCCGATGACCTCGAACAGCGTCTCGACCTCACGCGGCTCCAAAGACGACGTCGGCTCGTCCATGATCACGACGTCGGCGTCGACCGACACCGCGCGGGCCAGCGCCACCATCTGCTGCGCGCCGACACCGAGTGTCCCGAGTGGACGGCGCACGTCGGCGTCGATGCCGTAGTCCTTCAGCAGCGCCGCCGCGTCGGCGTTCATCCGCGCCCAGTCCACCAGCCCGAACCGCTTGCTCGGCTCGCGGCCGAGGTACACGTTGCTCGCCACGCTCATCAGCGGGATGAGGTTGACCTCCTGGTAGATCGTGGAGATCGCGCCCCGCGCGTGGATCGTGCCGGAGTCCGGCTTGTGCACGCCGGTGAGCACCTTGATCAGCGTCGACTTCCCGGCGCCGTTCTCGCCCACCAGCGCGTGCACCTCGCCCGGCCGCAGCGCGAACGACACGTCGTCGAGCGCGCGCACCCCGGCGAACGTCTTCGTCACGCCTTCGACCTCGAGAACCGGTTCCATCGTCAGTACGCGTTCCCGAGCTTCTGGGCCGCGTTCGCCGAGTCGTACTGGTCGTCGGAGATCACCACGGTCGGCGGGATCTCCTTGCCGGCGGCGAAGTCCTGCAGCGTGGTGAAGGCGAGCGGGCCGAAGCGCGGGTTGGACTCGATCACCGCGTTGTAGCTGCCGTCGGCGATGAGCTGGACGGCGTTGCGGGTGCCGTCGATCGACACGATCTTGACGTCCTTGCCCGGCGTCTTGCCCGCGGCCTTGAGCGCGGTCACCGCGCCGATGCCCATCTCGTCGTTCTCGGCGTAGACGGCGGTGATCTCCGGGTTGCTCTGGATGAGTTGCTCCATGACCGCCTGGCCCTTGGACCGGTCGAACTCACCGGTCTGCTCGGCGACGATCTGGATGCCGGTGGTCGCGGCGATCTCGTCCTTGAACCCCTTGGTGCGGTCGGTGGTCACGTTGTTGCCGGACGCCCCGAGCAGGATCGCGACCTTGCCGGTGCCGCCCGTGGCCTTCACCATCTCCTGCGCGGCGCGCTTGCCCTGCTCGACGAAGTTGGAGCCGATGAAGGTCAGGTAATCGGTGCACGGCTGGGAGGTCACTTTGCGGTCGATAGTGACGACCGGGACCTTCTTGGCCTTCGCCGCGTCGAGGGCGGGCTGGAGGCCGTCGGAGTTCAGCGGGGCGACGATGAGCAGCTGCGCGCCCCGGTCCAGCAACGACTTGATGTCGCTGACCTGCTTGTTGAGATCGCTCTGCGCGTTGGTGATCAGGAGTTTGTCCGCCGGGACACCGAGTTTCGTCGCTTCGTCCTTGATGGACTGCGTCTCGGCGATGCGGAACGGGTTCGCCTCCTTCTCCGACTGGGAGAAGCCGATGACCGCGTTCTTCACGTCCACCTGCGGGTAACCGGTCTTCTCGCGGGCGCATCCCGGCCCCGCGGCCTGGTTCGGCGCCGCCGAAGCGGCCGGTCCCGCCCCCGACGGGGCGGATTGCTGGGTCTCGCGGCTGGTGCAGGCCGTCAGCGCGAGCGCGAGGCCGGTCACCAGGAGCAGGGTGCGGCGGATGGGCAGGGACATCGATCGCTCCTCGGGGAAGTCGAGCACACGGATCTGCGGTGACCCATGTCACTCATAGGGACGATGCCAGATTTACATCGTTGGTACAACGTTGTAAATCCGCCGTTCGCGCGGCTAGGCTGTGCCGGATCTGTGCCGGAGCACTGCAGAGGGGAGCGAGGGTGGCCACGCTCAAGGACGTCGCCAAGCTTGCGGGCGTCTCGGTCAAGACCGTGTCGAACGTGGTCAACGGCTACGACTTCGTCAAGCCGGAGAACCGCAAACGCGTCGAGGAGGCACTGGCGTCGACCGGATATCGGCCCAACCTGGGCGCCCGCAACCTCCGCCGCGGCCGCACCGGGTTCCTCGGGCTGATGCTGCCCGAGCTGAGCATCCCGTACTTCGGCGAGCTGGCGGGCCTGGTGCTGCAGGCGGCGCAGGAACACGAGTGGAACGTCCTGATCGAACAGACCCTCGGCACCAGGGAGCGGGAGCGCAACGCGCTGTCCGCGCTCGGCCCCCATCTGATCGACGGCGCGATCATCAGTCCGGAAGCCTTGCACACCAACGATTTCGAGGATCTGGCGCCGGGCGTGCCACTGGTGATGCTCGGTGAGCACGTCGTAGACGTCCCGATCGACCACGTCGGTATCGACAACGTCCAGGCCGCCAGGATCGCGGTGCGGCACCTGATCTCACTCGGCCGCCGCCGGATCGCCGCGATCGGCGCGCATCCGCAGCGCCACACGGCCGCGCAACGGCTGGAGGGTTACCACTCCGCGCTCGAAGAAGCGGGGCTCGTGCCCATTCCCGAACTGGTCCTGCCCGCCCTGCGCTACCACCGCGCCAACGGTGCCGAAGCGATGGCACACCTCCTCGCGCTGCCGGAACCGCCCGACGCGGTCTTCTGCTTCAACGACCTTCTCGCCATCGGCGCCCTGCGCGCCGCGGCCGAACGCGGCGTCCAGGTGCCGTCGGACATGGCGATCGTCGGCTTCGACAACAACGAGGAGAGCGCGTACAGCCTGCCATCGCTGACGACGATCGCGCCGGACAAGGCGGCGATCGCGCGGGCCGCGGTCGATCTGCTGCGGCGGCGTATCGCGGGCGGGAGCGACCTGGAACCGGAAGACGTCCAGACGCCGTTCTCACTGGAGATCCGGAACAGCACCATCGCCTGACTCCCGGCCTGATCACGCGAGTTCGCCCATCTCGCCCCCGTACGTGGCATTGTGTGTCCGTGAACCGGGCTCTGGCCGCACTGACCCTCGTCGCGTACGTGACGTTGCCGCTCGGCTCGGCCAAATACGAGACGCTCGTGCTGCCGACGCTCCTCGCCGGGCTGATCTACGCGGCGATCGCGATCGCAGGCTTCCCCTGGGTGCAGAAACGCGGGCGCCCGTGGGCGATCGCGTACGTCTGCGTTCAGTTACCGCTCGGCTTCACCCTGTTCTCTCTGTCGGGCGCCGCCATCGGGGCCGTCCTGCTTCTCGTGGTCCTCGTCTGTCACACGGTGTTGCTGCTGCCACTACCGGTCGCTTTCGGGGTCGCGGTGGTGATCCCGTTGATCCATCTGCCGATGGCACCGCTGGACGGGCTCCGCGAGGGGCTCGGGACGCTGGCGGTCATGGTCTTCGCCGCCGTGGTGACCGAATTGGTCGTCCGGGAGAAGCGCGCGCGGGAGGAGCTGGCCGAGGCGCACGAACGTCTTCGCGACCAGGCCGCGCAGGCCGAACAGCTCGCCACGATCCAGGAACGCAACCGCCTCGCGCGCGACATCCACGACGGGCTCGGTCACCACCTCACCGTCGTCCAGATGATGTTGCAGGCCGCCCGCGCGGTGATCGGTACCGGCGACACGGAACGAGCCGACGGGATGCTCGCCAAGGCACAGGACCAGTCACGCGAGGCGCTCGCGGAGGTCCGCCGATCGGTGTCGGCGTTGCGGGAGCCGCGTTCCGAACCGCTCGCGGACGCGGTGCGGGCGCTGACGGAGGAGACTTCCGCGGCGGGCGTGCCGACCGGGTTCGAGGTCAAGGGCACCGCGCGGGACGCCCGGGCCGACGTGGAGGAGTCTCTGTTCCGGGCGGCACAGGAGGGACTGACCAACGTGCGCAAGCACGCGCGGGCCACCGCCGCGACCGTGGTGCTCGATTACGCCGTCACCGATCGAATCCGGCTCGAGGTCCGCGACGACGGTCTCGGGTTCACCGGGGATCCCCCGCCGGACAAGGGTTTCGGTCTCGTGGGACTACGCGAGCGGGTCGCCGGGCTGGGCGGCAGTGTCTCGGTCGACTCCGAAGAAGGGCACGGCGCGACGCTCACCGTGGAGGTGCCGGGATGAGCGTCCGGGTGCTGATCGTCGACGACCAGGCGTTGTTCCGCGAGGCGTTGGCGACCCTGCTGGAAGTCCAGCCGGAGATCGACGTCGTCGGCGAGGCCGCGAACGGCCAGGAAGCCGTCCGGCGCTGCGCCGAACTCCGTCCCGACGTCGCGCTGATGGACCTGCGGATGCCGGTGCTGGACGGCATCGCGGCCACCGCACGGCTTCGGGCCGAGCAACCGGACGTGCGTGTCCTGGCTTTGACGACGTTCGACGACGACGAGGACGTGTTCGCCGCGTTGCGCGCGGGGGCCGTCGGCTATCTGCTCAAGGACGTTTCGTCGACGCGGCTGGTCGAAGCGCTGGTCGCGGCCCAACGGGGCGAATCGGTGCTGCAGCCGTCGGTCGCGGCGAAACTCGTCGCCAGGGTGGCACGGCTGCCCGCCGAGGCACCCCGGCCGTTGGCGACCCCGCTCTCGGAGCGTGAACTCGAGGTCGTCCGGCTCCTGGCCGGCGGCCGCAGCAACCGCGAGATCGCCAAGACGCTGTTCCTCGCCGAGGGCACGGTGAAGAATCTCGTGACGAGCGTCCTGTCCAAGCTCCAGGTGCGGGATCGCACCCAGGCCGCCCTGCGCGCGAAGGAACTCGGCCTGTTTTGAGCGGCGGGTCGTGAGTGGCGATTCGGGTTCTGACCCCGGCCCGCCGCCGTCGAAGATCGGAANGGTCGAGTTTCCTCGGCTGAGCCGAGGGAAGGGGGCCTTCACGCGCGGCCGCTGTGCCTGCTGTGCCTGCTGTGGTCGCTGGTGCACCTGAGACGAGAGCGGCGACCCTGACGGTAGTGAAGGCCTCCTTCACTACCTTCAGGGTAGGCAAGGAGGCCTTCACGGACACATGACCTCGCACATGACTTCCGGCACCTGCTCCCGTGCCCCGTCTCGGCCGAACATTGCTCCCATCGCATCGACCGAGGGAGCCGGAAATGAACCACACGACTGAACAGAAGACCCGCAAGCAGGCCGTCCTGCACTTCATCCGCCACGCCGTGGAGATGCTGGTCGCGATGGTGGCCGGGATGATCGTCCTGGAGCCGGTCTGGTCGTTCCTGTGGCCGGGCCTTGCCGGGAACGTGACCGCGAACGCGCTGGTGATGGCGACGAACATGTCGATCGGCATGGCGCTGTGGATGCGGATCCGGCGCCACGGCTGGGCTTCGATCGCCGAGATGTCGGCCGCGATGTACCTGCCCTACGCGCTGTTCCTGCCGTTCTTCTGGACCGGCCTGGTCTCGGGTCCGACCCTGATGACGGCAGGGCACGTGCTGATGGTGCCCGCGATGCTCGCCGCCATGATCCGCCGCCGCGCCGAGTACGGGCTCTGACCATGCGACCCTTCGTCCGGATCACGCTGACCGTGCTGGCGTTCACCGTCGCCGCGCTGGCTCTGCCCGTCACACTCGGCGCGGTCACCCTCGGCGCCAGCTTCGAAAACCGCTACACACAGAGAACCGACGGGGTCGCGCCGCGCCCGGCCCACCGGCCGCACGATCCGGCGAAGCCCACCGCGGTGGTCGTCGTGGGGAACGAGGGTGCCGTCGTCTCCGACGCGCTCGCGCCCTACGAGGTCCTGGCGGCGGCCGATGCGTTCAACGTCTACACCGTCGCGCCGGAGGTCCGGCCGGTCACCCTGACCGGCGGCCTCGACCTGATCCCCGACCTGGGTTTCGCCGATCTCGACAGGCTGCTTTCGTCCGCCGCGCCGGACGTCGTGGTGGTGCCGGCGCTGCCGGATCTCGGTGAGCCGACCACGCGGCCGGTGACCGACTGGCTGAAGCGTCAGTCGGCGCGGGGCTCGCTGCTCATGAGTGTCTGCAACGGTTCGGGTGTGCTCGCCACGGCCGGGCTCCTCGACGGGAGGAAGGCCACCGCGCACTGGATCCGCATCGGTGGCTTCGACGACGAATTCCCCGCCGTGGACTGGGTTCGCGGCACGCGCTACGTCGACGACGGGAACATCGTGACCACGGCCGGCATCCTCTCCGGCATCGACGGAGCGCTCCACCTCACCGAGCGCTTCGCCGGCACCGAAGCCGCGCGGAAGGCCGCGGATGCGATCGGCTGGACCCACTACTCCCCCGGCCCCAGCCCGCCGATGACGCAGAACGGCTTCGATGCGGCGGACACCGTGGTCGGGTTCAACACGGCGTTCCGCTGGGACAAGCCGATGCTGGGTGTCCTGCTGACGAACGGGATCCGGGAACTGGAACTCGCCGCGGTGTTCGACACCTACGGGCAGTCGCTGGCGGTCGGGACGACGGCGGTCGGCCTCGACGGCACGCCGATCCGGTCCCGGCACGGACTGACCTTCGCGCCGCGCGGCACGCCGGCGACCGCCGACCACGACCGGTTGATCGTGCCCGGCGCCGACGCGGCCGCGAGTCGCGCCGCCGATCGGTACCCCGGGTTCTCGCCGGTGTATCTGCACGCGGCGCCGGGGTTCCCGTTCGACGCCGTACTCGAAGACCTCGTGCGCACCACGGACACCGCGACCACGCGGTGGACGGCCAGAACGCTGGAGTACCGGACCGAGCACCTCACGCTCGATGGCGAAGCGTGGCCGTGGACGGTCACGCTCCGGCCGTTCGGGCTGGCCGTCATCGGCCTGCTCGCGGCCTTCGGGATCCGAGCCCTCTATCGCCGGATCCGGACCACCCGGCGGCAGCCGGGCCCGGAGTGACCCTGGTTCTTTTCGGACCGAGGCCTTCGGCCCTGTGTCAGTCACCGGCCCGCGGGCCGGGTCCGGTCTCCCGGACGACGCGGTAGCGCGGATTCGCGCTCACCAGCGACTCGACGTCGCCCGGCAGGCCGTCGAGCGCCGCTTGGATGGCCGCGAGCCGTCCGGCGGTGTCCGACGTCTCCTCGAAATGCCGGTAGTCCGCCTCGCTCGCCCAGCTGACGACGTTGACGACCCTCGTCCCGTCCACACTCGCGTGGAAGCGGGCCGAGAGGTACCCCGGGTAGAACCGGACCCAGCGCTCCTGGATCTCCGCGAAGGCCTCCACCAACGCCGCCTGGGTCTCCGGCCCGTCGACCGCGTACTCGATGATCGAGTAGAAGCCCTTGTCCTCACTCATGTTCACTCCTCGAAACAGGTGATGGACCCGAGCCTTCACCCTCGACCTCGGTGGAGATCAAGAGTGACCTGCCCGACATGTTCCTCCGGCCGGGTCTGGCGGGCAGAGGTCCGCTCGGCGAGGATCGGCCGATGCGCGACAGCAAGACGTTCGGCCTGATCGCCCGAGGCGGGCTCGTCTGCTACGCCATCGTGCACCTGCTCGTCGCATGGCTCGCGGCGCAGGTCGCACTCGGCGACAAGGCGAAGGCGGACAAGGCGGGCGCACTGCAGATGGTGGTCGCCGAGGGCGGCGCGTGGCTGCTGTGGCTGATCGCGGCCGGTCTCGCCGTCTTGGCGTTGTGGCAGCTCAGCGAGGCGATCACTGGGCACCGGCACGTCAAGGCACGGCGGCGGACCGTACGCAGGATCGTCAGCGGGATCGAGGTCGTGTTGTACGGTCTCGTGTCCTACAGCGCGGTGAAGATCGCCGTCGCGGGCGCCGACGACGGGCAAGGCTCTCTCGTCGCCGGGATCCTCGCGGAGCCGTACGGACCGGTTCTGGTCACCGCCGCCGGGATCGCCGTGGTCGCGGTGGCCGTGTTCCTCGCCCAGCGTGGCATCCGGAAGACCTTCACCCGGGAACTCGACTTCAGCGGTGCCTCCGAGCCCGCCAGGACCACGACGATCCGGCTCGGGCAGGTCGGCTGGATCGCGCTCTCCGCCGCGTACGGCACCATCGGCGTGCTGACGGTCGTCGCGGCGGTCACGTTCGACCCGGCCAAGGCGGGCGGCCTCGACGCCGCGCTGAAGACGCTCTCCGCCCAGCCGTACGGCGGTCCGATGCTCCTCGTGCTCGCGGCGGGGATCGCCGCGTTCGGCGCCTTCGCGCTACTGGACGCGCGTTTCCGGAAGATCTGACCTGCCCGGCGAACCGACCTGTGGCACCGTGAACGACGTCTGGAGGTCGTGATGACAGGTGTGGTCGGGCTGATCCGCGAGCGAGGCGAGGACGATCGTCAGGCGCGGATCGTCGAGGTACTGGTGGAGGCCTTCGAGGACCTCATGCGCGCGGACGCGGACGCGTTCCGCCGCAAGTTCCGGAAGATGGCCGCCGCCCCCTTCGCGTTCTACCGGGGTTCGGCGTGCCTGTTCTACGCGGACATGGCGCACGAGGACGATCCGTGGGCGAACGCCGAAACCAGCCGTGTGTGGATCCAGGGCGACCTGCACGCCGAGAACTTCGGCAGCTACATGGATTCGTCCGGGACGCTGGTGTTCGACGTCAACGACTTCGACGAGGCCTACCTCGGCTGCTTCACCTGGGACCTCAAACGACTGGCCGCCAGTGTCGCGCTGCTGGCGTGGAGCAAGGCGATCTCGGACGACGACATCGAGACGCTGATCGGCACCTATCTGCGCGCCTACGTCGAACAGGTCCGCGAGTACGCCGAGCAGCCCGGCGACGAACTCGTCCGGCTTCAGCTTGACAGCACCGAGGGCGTCCTGCACCACGTCCTGCTGAGGGCCCGGCTCAAGACACGGATCGACCTGCTCGACGAGCTGACCACTGTGGAGGATTACGACCGCAGGTTCCGGCACGGGCCTGGTGTCCGGGTCCTCGAGAAAGCCGAACACGAGATCGCGACCAGGGCCTTCGAGTCCTATTTGGACACCATTCCGGAGAACAAGCGGTTCGGCAGCATCACCTACCGGGTCAAGGACATCGTCGGCCGGACCGGATTCGGCATCGGCTCCGCCGGACTGCCCGCGTACAACATCCTCGTCGAAGGCCGGACACAGGCGCTGGAGAACGACGTCGTCCTGTCGATGAAACAGGGCAACGTCGCGGCGCCGAGCCGTATCGTGTCCGAACAGAGCATCCGCGGCTACTTCACCAACGAGGGGCACCGTACCGCCGTCTCCCAGCGCGCCTTGCAGGCGCACGCGGATCCCTGGCTGGGCTACACGGAGATCGACGGGACCGGGTTCGTCGTCTCGGAGCTGTCGCCTTACGTCGACGACCTGGACTGGTCGGATCTGACCGAACCGTCGGAGATGGGGCCGGTCCTCGACTACCTCGGCCGGGCCACCGCGAAGATGCACTGTGTGTCCGATTCGGACTCCGAGCAGACCCTAGTCGATTTCCAGAGCGAAGCGGCCATCGCCGGGGTCATCGGTGACCGTGAAGACGAGTTCGTCCGCTCGCTGACCGAGTTCGCGATGGCCTACGCCGAGCAGTCAAGGGACGACCACCGGTTGTTCGTCGACGCCTTCCGCGGCGGGAAGATCCCCGCCGTCCGGCCCGCCGCTGAGGGCTGACCGGACGACGGGGACGCGCTACTCGCGGAGACCGATCGCCTCGATCGGCTTCGACCGCAGCGCCACGCGGGTGGCCAGGCCGAGCGACAGGACGCCGAGCAGGATCGCCCCGGCGACGACCCCGCCGAAGACGGTGATCGTGCCGGACGGCAGCGGCGTGCCACGCAGACCGAGGTTCAGCAGTACCAGCGGAACCCCCGCTACCACGGTCCCCAGCAGCGCCGCGACGCCGGCCGTCGTCAGCGCTTCGAAGCGCATCATCCGCACCACCTGGCGTTTCGTCGTGCCGATCAGGCGCAGGAGCGCGAACTCCCGGGAGCGCTGCGCCGTGCTCATCACCAGCGTGTTCGCCACGGAGATCACGACGTAGCCGAGGATCACCCCGACCGCGACCAGGTTCACGTAGAACTGGGCCTGCTGCTGCCCGCCGGCGGGCGCGGCGACCGCCGATCCCGGCGTCACGACCAGCCCCGGATAGCGGGCCGCGAGGGCGTTCAGCGCGGCGGTCACGGTGGCGGCGTCCGCGTCGGGCTGCTGCCGCACCAGCACCGAGTCGTCCATCCGATCGCCGGTGTGCGCCCTGGCGAGGTCCGCGGGCAGCACGTAACGGCCGAAAGCCTGGTCACGGCTGTAGGTGGCGACCAGCCGCAGTTTGGCCGGAGCGCCGTCACCGAAGTAGAACTCGACCTCGTCGCCGATCTTCTTCTCGTACCAGCCTGCTTCCGATTCGCTCATCGCGACGGTGTTCCCGGTCAGGTCGGTGATCTTGCCCGACACCACGCCCAGCTCCAGGTTCCCGCGGACCTGCGCGCCGTCCAGTCCTTGCGCCGCGTACCGCTCGACGCGCAGGCTGTCCTGTTCCTGCACCGTGTTGATCACCTCGGTGCGGACGACCCGGGTCGCGGCGGCCACCCCGGGGATCCGCCGCGCCGCCTCGGCGACCTCCGGCGAGAGCCCGCCCGTGCTCCCGGCGAGCACGTGGTCGGCGGTGGTCGACTCGACGGTCTCCTCCTGTCGCGCGGCGGCCGCGGAGGTCTGGCTGTAGAACATCGTCAGCGCGAACGAGACGGCCAGCATCACCGGCGTCACCGCGGCGGCGAGACGGCGCGAGTTGGCCTGGCTGTTCGCCGCGGCCAGGTAGCCGCTGATCCGCGAGGTCCGGTTGAGCACCGGGGCGATCAGCCGCGTCATGACGGCGACGACCTTCGGGCTGACCACGGCCAGCCCGATCACGATGATCAGCGACGAACCACCCGAAGCCGCGAGCCCCGCGTCACCGCGGAGGAAGATCGGAACCATCGATCCCCCGAGACCGGCCACCACCAGCGCGCAGCCGATGACGACGCGCACACGCCCGAGTTCACGCCGCTCCACCGCGGCCTCGCCGAGCGCCTCCACCGGTCGGATCGACGACGGGCGCCGCGAAGCCGACCAGGCGGCCAGGCGTGCCGTGCCGAGACCGAGCGCCAGCGCGGCGACGAGCGGGATCGGGCTGAGCGCCAGTTCGAAGTCGGGCGGGATCACGCCGATGGCCCCGAAGGCGTTCCTCAGCCCGAAACCCACCGCCACCCCGAGGCCGCTGCCCAGTACCCCGGCGACCACCGCGACGATCATCGTCTCGGCGCCGATGAGCTTGCGGATCTGCTGGGGAGTCGCCGCGATCGCCCGCAGCAACGCGAACTCCCGGCGTCGCTGGTTGATGACCAGCGCCAGCGTGCTGGCCACGACGAACACCGCGATGAGGAGCGCGAAGCCGCCGAACGAGCCCGCCAGCGCCATCAGCAGCATCCGGGTCTGGCTGACGTCGAGGAACTCGACCGTGCTGCGCTCGACCCCGGTCGTCACCGTCACCTTGTCGGTGCCGACCGCGTCGCGGATCCGGTCGGCGAGGTCCCCCGGCGCGACACCCGGGTCCGCCAGCACACCGATCGCGTGCGCCTGGCCGGGTGTCCCGGCGAGTTCGGCGGCTTTCTCCGGTGAGAAGAACACCGCGGATTGCCGGGTGAGTCCGTCACCCGACTTCGGGGCGGCGATACCGGAAACCCGGAACTCCACCGGCGCCGAACGGACGGCGATCTTCACCCGCTGACCGGCCGACACCCCGCTCCGCGACGCCAGGTCCGCGTCCAGGACGACCTCGTCGGCGCCCGCGGGCGCCCGGCCGTCACGCAGCGAGAACGGCGCCAGCGCCGCGGCGTCCCAGTTGTGGCCCAACGACTGGCCGCCTTCGGGCCCGTTCAGCACCCGGCCGTCGGCCGTCACCACGGTGGCCGGGAAGCTCTGCTCCGCCACCACGCCGCGAACCCCCGGCACCGCGGCGATCGTCCCGGCGAGGCTCACCGGCACCGAAGCCTGCTCGGCGACCTGCTGGGTCTCGAGCGGGCCGGCACCCGGCGGGTCGACCGTCTGCTGACCGCCGACGACGACCGCCGCGTCCGCGTACCGCTGCGTCGGGACACCCGCGCGCAGACCGGATTCCATCAGGATGCCGCACCCGGCGACCAGCGCCGTCCCGCAGAGGATCGCGACGAACGCGCCGACGAAACCGCTCAAGCGGGTCTTCGTCGTCTGCCAAGCCAAATCCCACATGACGTCACCACTCCCCGAGGTGGGTCATGCGCTCGGCGACCCGTTCCGGAGTCGGCTCCGGGAGGTGGCCCGCCAGCTTGCCGTCGGCGAGGAACAGCACGCCGTGCGCGGCCGAAGCCGCGACCGGATCGTGGGTGACCATCAGCACGGTCTGCCCCATACCATCCACAATGGAGCGAAGCAGATCGAGGACCTGGCGAGCGGTGCGCGTGTCCAGCGCCCCGGTCGGCTCGTCGGCGAGGACGACCTCGGGCCGGGTGATCAGCGCGCGGGCGATCGCGACCCGCTGCTGCTGGCCGCCGGAGAGTTCCGACGGGCGGTGTTCGAGCCGCTTCGCGATCCCGACTCCCTCGACGATCTCGCGCAGCCATCGCGGATCCGGCTTCTTCCCGGCCAGCCGCGTCGGCAGCGTGATGTTCTGCAGCACGTTCAACGACGGCAACAGGTTGTAGGCCTGGAAGATGAACCCGATCCGGGTCCGCCGCAGTTCGGTGAGCGCCTTCTCACGCAGCCTGTTCAGTTCCGTGTCCCCCAGCAGCACCCGGCCGGAACTCGGCTTGTCCAGCCCGGCCGCGCAGTGCAGAAAGGTGCTCTTGCCCGATCCCGACGGTCCCATCACCGCGGTGAACGTGCCCTTGCGCACCTCGACGGTCACCCCGTTCAAGGCCGTGACCGCGCCGTCGCCGGATCCGTAGACCTTGCTCACGGATTCCAGCGTCAAGGCGCGCGTGCCCCCTGAATTCATCATTTCCCCTTAACCGGTGGTGATCTCTCTCCTGAAACCTACGGCCGGGGAAGGCCCGGATCGATCCCACGTGAGGGAAGACTCGTGGTGGTACTGGCACCACCATGCGGCGGCCTGCGGGTGGTGTGACCGTTCGCCATCTCCAGCGCGTGCGCGATCCCGAGCGCGCGCAAGTCGGCGTGACGTGCGGTGACCACCTGGACCCCGACCGGCAGCCCTTCGCCGGTGAAGCCCGCCGGGACGGCGGTCGCCGGGCATTCCGTGGCGGAGATCAGGTAGGCCGCCCGCATCCAGTGCAGGTAATCGTCCACTTCGGACCCGCCCACCGTCTTCGGGTACTCCAGCTCGGCATCGAAGGGAAGTGCCTGACTGGCGGGAAGAACGACGGCGTCCACATCGGAGAAATAGGCGCGGACGCGGTGGAAGAGTTCGGTGCGCAGCCGGATGGCCGTGGCGACGTCGGCGCCGGTGAGCGCGCGTCCTTTCGCGACATTCCAGTGGATGGCCTGCTTCACCTTGTCCGGTTCGGCGTCGACGAGGTCACCGACCCCCTGCGCGTAGTTCAGGGCGCGGAAGGTCAGGAATACCTCCTCGGCTCCGGTCAGGTCGGGACAGCCGGAGACGACTTCGGCACCGAGGCCGCGCAGCACGTCCACCTGGTCTTCCACGATCGCCGCGACCTCGGCGTCGACCGGCACCCGGCCGCCCAGATCCGGTGAGACCGCGATCCGCAGGCCGTCCAGCCGGGTCGGCAATTCGGCGGCGAACACGGTGCCGGGTTCGGGCAGCGACAGCGGCGCGCGCTCGTCCGGGCCCGCCTGCACGGACAGCAGCAGGGCCGCGTCGGCGACCGTGCGCCCCATCGGACCTTGGACGCCGAGGGTGAACCAGGCGTCTTTCGCCGGCCACGCCGGGACTCGGCCCGGACTCGGGCGGTGGCCGACGACATTGCAGAACGAAGCCGGATTCCGCAGCGATCCACCCATGTCGCTGCCGTCGGCCAGCGACGTCAGCCCCGCCGCGAGCGCGGCCGCGGCACCTCCGCTCGAACCGCCCGCGGAGCGGTCCGGCGCGTAGGGGTTGCGGGTCAGGCCGAACACCGGGTTGAAGGTGTGCGAACCCGCGCCGAACTCGGGAACGTTCGTCTTCCCGAAGACGATCGCCCCGGCCGCCCGCATCCGGGCGACGACGAGTTCGTCCGCGTCGGGAACGTTGTCCTCGAACGCGGGCGAGCCGAAGGTGGTGCGCATCCCGGCGGTCGCGTGGAGATCCTTCACCGCGAGCGGAAGCCCGTGCAGGGGCCCGAGCGAGCGCCCCGCCGCCTGCGCTTCGTCGGCCGCCGCGGCGGCGGCCCGCGCCTTGTCCTCGTCGATGCTGACGACGGCGTTCAGTACCGGATTCAGCTCAGCAACGCGGTCGAGTGTGGCGTCGAGCAGTTCCCTCGCCGACAACTCGCCGGAGGCGAGCATCCTGGCCTGGGTGGTGGCGGGCAGATCGTTGATCGCGCTCACGCGCGGACCTCCTCGATATCGGTGACTCGGTAGGGAAAACCTTCAGTCCGGCAGCGGGTTCCTCCACTAGGCGGGGCACCTGGAGCTTCCTACGTTGGGACGAACGTTGCCGGGGAGGGGCGCAACGTCGACCGTCCGTCACCGTTCAAGGAAGAGCGCATGACAGCATCCACCGCTCCATCCAAGACCACCTCGGCCCAGACCCGCAGGCTCGCGATCGGCGCGGGCGCCGGAACATCGCTGGAGTTCTTCGACTTCTCGATCTACACGGTCGCCTCCGCGCTGGTCTTCCCCAAGGTGTTCTTCTCCGGCGACACCGATCCCTGGTTCGCCTCGTTCATGAGCCTGGCGACCTACACGATCGGCTACGTCGTCGCGCCGCTCGGCGCGATCGTGATGGGCTGGGTGGGCGACCGCTACGGCCGCCGCCGCGCCATGCTCATCACCTTCTACCTCATGGGCGCGGCCACCGTCCTGATGGGACTGCTGCCCGGCTACGCCACGATCGGTGTGGCCGCGCCATTGCTGCTCGTCCTGTTGCGCCTGGTGCACGGCTTCTCGCGCGGCGGCGAACTGGGCGGGGCGTCGGTACTCGCCGTGGAGCACGCGCCGCCGTCGCGGCGGGCGGCGTTCGGCGCGTTCGTCGCACTCGGGTCGCCGCTGGGTGCGCTGCTGGCGAACCTCGCGTTCGTGCTGATCTTCTACTTGCCGCAAGGGGTCATCACCAGCTGGGGCTGGCGGATCCCGTTCATCGCGGGCGCGGTCGTACTGGCCATCGGTGTCTGGGCGCGGCGTGCCCTCGAGGAATCGCCTGTGTTCCACGAGCTCGCGGCCAGCAAACTGGACAAGAAGATCGTCAAACTG
The DNA here is from genome assembly GCF_037997115.1 of Amycolatopsis coloradensis. Lineage (NCBI taxonomy): Bacteria > Bacillati > Actinomycetota > Actinomycetes > Pseudonocardiales > Pseudonocardiaceae > Amycolatopsis > Amycolatopsis coloradensis. The sequence goes on along the minus strand of NZ_CP150484.1, from coordinate 5,013,290 downwards.
CCGATCTGGAACGTCATCCGGGACAACTGGGGCAAGCTGCTGCTCGCGGCAGGCGCGAACACCGGTCTCAACGGTGTCATGTTCGTCCTGGCCGGGTTCATGCTCTCCTATGCCGCCGGTCCGGCACCGAAGGGCCTCGGGCTGGACATCCAGGACGTGCTGTGGTGCACGTTGCCCGGCCTCGCGCTCCACGCGGTCACGGTCGTGATCGGCGCACGGCTCTCCGACAAACTGGGCCGCAAACCCGTGATGCTCGCGTCGGCCGTCGCGGTCCTGGCCTACATGTTCCTGCTGTTCCCGATCGCGGAGATCGGCACGCTGACCGCATGGGCGCTCGCCATCGCCGTCGGTTTCGCCGTCACCGGGTTCCTGTTCGGCCCGCTGATCACCTACCTGACCGAGCTGTTCACACCCGAGCAACGGCAGTCCGGCGCCGGGCTGGCCTACCAGCTCGGCGCGGTGCTCGGCGGTGGCCTCGCGCCATCGATGGCGAACCGGCTCATCGAATGGACCGGCTCCTCGGCCTCGGTCGGCTATTACCTCGCGGGCGGAATGGCGCTGACCGTCGTCTGCCTGCTGGCCCTTCCCGAAACCGCGCCAGTGAGGACCCACCGATGAAGGACGAACTCGCCGAACTGCGTCACCGCGTCGAAGTGCTGGAGGCCGAGGCCGAGATCCGCCGCATCCAGGCCCGTTACATGTTCCTCTGCGACACCCCGTGCCCGGAGTACGGCGTCACCGGCGACGACCACCGCATCGAGCTGATCCTCGAGCTGTACGCCGAGGACGCCGTCTGGGAGGGCGTCGGCGAGCACTACGACGGGCAGTTCGGCCGCGCGGTGGGCAAGGACCGGATCCGGGCGCATTTCGAACGGTTCTGGGGCGAGAAGCGGGATCCGGCGCTGGTCCTCAACGCCCACTACCTGACGTCGGAGCAGATCCACGTCGACGGCGACCGGGCCGAGGGGCAATGGATCCACGTCCAGCCGTGGCTGTACGCCGACGGCACCGGCCTGCTGCGATCCAGCAGGCTCAACAACGCGTTCCGGCGCCAAGACGGCCACTGGCTCATCACCCGCACGCGGACCGAGAACGTCTTCATCGCCCCGCTGCCCGGCGATTTCGCGTCGGACTTCCCGGCGGCGTCGGTCCTGATGGCGCCGGGAACGAGACCACCGGCACCTACACCGTGACCTGGTGCTGCAGGACGTCCCGCACCAGGGTGCCGAGGCTGTCCGCCTCGGTCTTGGCCTTGATCCGGGCCCGGTGCACATCGACGGTCTTCACGCTGGTGCCCAGCCGGCGCGCGATCAGCTGGCTGGGCAGGCCGTCGATCACCAGCCGGAGCACCTCCCGCTCGCGCGGGGTCAGTGTCGCGATCCGCTCGGCGACGGCTTTGCGGCAGGCGGCCGCCGAGAACCGTTCCGCCGCGGCCACCAGCTGCGCCTGGACGACCTCCAGCATCCGCTGCGGCTCGTACGGCTTTTCGAGGAAGTCCACGGCGCCCAGCCGGAGCGCCCGCACCGACATCGGGATGTCGCCGTGCGCGGAGCAGAAGATCACCGGGGCCGGGAATTCGCGCGCGACGAGCTTCTCCTGCAGCTGCAGACCGCTGAGCCCCGGCATCCGGACGTCGATGATCAGCACGCTCGGCTCGTCGGGGTCGAACTCCTCCAGGAACGTCGGCCCGTCCGGGTAGACGAGCGCCTGAATGCCGACGCTCTCCAGCAGGAACACCAGGGATTGGCGGATGGCCTCGTCGTCGTCGACGATGTAGACCACCGGCGGCGTCTCGCCGCCGGATGCGGAATCGGTGGTGACCATGGAGAGCTCCTTACCATGAATCCCCGGCGAGCACCCGCTCCGCCCAGCAGGCGTGCCCGAGCAGTTCGGCTTCCCCGCCGCGACGCCCGACGAGCTGAAGTCCGAGCGGCAGGCCCGCCGGGTCGGTGAACCCTGGCAGAGCGATCACGGGCAGGCCGAGCGCCTGCCAGCCACGGCTCAGCACGGGATTCCCGGTCGCCTTCAGTCCTCGCGGCGCCGCGCCGGGTGCGGCCGGGCCCAGCACGACGTCGCAGGAGTCGAACACCTCGGCGAGCCGGGCCGCACCGTCGGCGATGGTCGCGCGGGCGCTTTCGTACTCGTCGAACGATGTCGCGGCGCCGGTCCGCAGCAGCTGCGCCAAGGGAGCGCTCAACCGCTCGGCCACGGCGAGCTCGGCGGCCCTTTCGCGGGCTGCTTCGTAGGCCATCACCACCGGATGCGCATCGGTGAGGTCGGCCATCAGCCGTTCGTCGAGGAAAGCCGAGACGGTCGCCCCTGCTTCCCGCAGACGTTTCGCCGCTTGTGTCACGGCTTGCCGCATCGGCGCTTCGACGACGTCGAGCGCGTCGGCGGACCACACGAGGATCCGCGGCGGCCGCGGTTCGAGACCGGGATCGGCGGTCAGCGCCGACCAGGCGATCGCGAGATCGGAGACCGTGGCGGCGAAAACACCGTGGCTGTCCAGGCTGGGGCTCAGCCCCGTCACCCCGGTGACCGGATACCGGCCATGGCTCATGACCAGTGACGCGACCCCGCAGTACGACGCCGGTCTGGTGACCGATCCGGCGGTCTGCGAGCCCAGCGCCAGCGGAACCTGTCCGGACGCGACGGCGGCGGCCGATCCGCTCGACGAGCCGCCCGGGGTATGACCGGGTGCCGCGGGATTGCGGGTCGTGCCGGGGGCGAAGAACGCGAACTCGGTGGTGACCGTCTTTCCCAGCGGCACAGCGCCGGCGGCGCGCCACGCGGTCACGATCGCCGCGTCCGAGGTCGCCGGAGCGATGTCCGCGCGCAGGACCGAACCACAGCGGGTGGGCACGCCCGCCAGATCGATGATGTCCTTGACCCCGAGCGGCACGCCGCCGAGCGGCCCACCCACGCCCGGAAGGAAGGCCGTCCGTTCGACCCAGGCGTGCAGATCCGCTTCCGTCTCGGCGATCCGGGCCGATGCCCGCTTCGACGCCGCTTCCGGAGTGGTCCGTCCCTGCCGCAGATCCCGGGCGAGTTCCCGCAGCGGCCACGGGCGCGCGAGCCTCACTGCTCCTCCCACGCGGCATCCGCTTCCCAATAGTCGACGCCGCCGGCGCTCACCCCGTGCCGCCACTCCGAAGTACGCCTCAGCAGGGGCTCGACCCGCGCGGTCACCTCGTCGGCGGCGTCGGGACCGTCGGCAGGGACCTGCCAGTGGACCCAGTCCAGCTCACGGCCCTCGGCGTCGTGCACGAACAGGTCCACATGGCGCCAGCCGTATCCGTGGGTGTCGTTGTAACACATCAACGTGGTGCGCTCGTTCATCCGGCTCCTCACGCGTTCGCGCCGGTCGGCGCGATCCGGTGGAATTCGCGCCGGAAGTAGGCGAGACCCCCGGCGTCCTCGTTGACGAAGACGTCCTCGACCTCGACGAAGAGCACGGTGTGCGTGCCCTGGGTGAACTCGGCGCCGACCCCGCCGATGAGGACGGCGGCCGCGTCGCGGACGACGGGGATGCGGAACCGGTCGTGATCCCAGACCTCGAACCGGAACCGGTCGAGCATCGGCACGTCCGTCGCACCGGCGAACTGCAGGGCGAGGTCCTTGTGCTGGGGCGCCAGGACGTTGATGGCCATCCGCCCGTTCGTCCGGAAGATGTCGTGCGTGTAGCTCGACTGGTTGACGCAGACCAGCAGGGTCGGCGGTGTGTCGGTGACCGAGCAGACCGCGCTCACCGTGATGCCGGCGCGGCCGCTGACGCCGTCGGTGGTGACGATGTTGACAGCCGTCGAAAGGTTCGCCATCGCCGCGCGGAACCGTCGCTGGGTGGTGGTCAGCTCATCGGGCATACCTCGACGCTAGAGCCGTGGCCGAAACCGGCGATATCCCGAGTTCCACCGCGCCGCCTGAGGATTTCCCTTACGTGTCCAGCGGCAGGGCGAACCCGAACCGGGAGCCCCCGCCGTCGCGCCGCTCGGCCCAGATGCTTCCGTGCTGCCGGGTGATGATGCGGTGGCTCAGCGCCAGCCCGATGCCGCTGCCTCCGGGTTTGCTGGTGAACGACTCGGCGAAGGGATCCCTGGCGACACCGCGGCCGTGATCGTCGACGGTGAGGACGCCGACGCCCTCCTTGGCCTGGGTGCCCACCGTGATCCGCCGTTGCACGGGCTCGCATTCCGCGGTCTCGTCGATCGCGTTGAGGCACAGGTTCATCACCACCTGGCCGGTGAGGACGCGTTCGCACCGCACCAGGACCGGCGCCGGGTCGAGCCGGACGCGGACGTCCACGGCGTGCGGCGCGGCGCTCAGCTCGATGAAGTACAGGCACTCCCGGACGATCTCGTTCAGATCGACCATCTGCTCGACCTGTTCCAGATGCCCGACGAAGGACCGCAGCGAACCGACGATCTCCTTCGCCCGGTCGATCTGGCGCGCCACGCTGTCCAGGCCGTAGCCCATCTGCTCACGGACGTCACCGCCTTCCGCCATCGTGGCGGCACGGGCGCGGATGCCCGCGATGAAGTTCGCGGCGGCGGCCAGCGGCTGGCCGAGTTCGTGCGCGATCGCCATCGCCATGTCCCCCATGGCGTTGTAGCGGGCCAGATAGTTCTCGTGCCGCAGTTCCAGCTCCCGCCGTGCTTCGCCACGCACTCGCTCGGAGACGTCGTGCAGGATCATCAGATACGCGTCGACCTCGGACTCCGACAGCCGCTCCAGGCTCCCTTCCAGCCAGGTCGCGTTCTCCCCCGGTAACTCCAGCTGCACCGGCCCGACCGGGTCCGCGCCCGCGACCACCTCGGTCCAGCGCACCGGCCTGCCGCCCAGATGCAGCCGCGCGTACGCGGTCAGCGGCTCCCCGGCCAGCCGGTCGTCGTCGCCGGTCAGGCCGAGGAAGGTCAGCGCGCTGTCCGTGGCGAACCGCACGGCTCCGGCGGCGTCGAGCATGAACGCCACGGTCGAGGTGTGCCGCGCCAGCGCGTCGACGTACGACGTCGTCAGCTTCAGTTCCCGTTCGACCTCCTCCGCGCGCTGGATGTCGCGGAACTGGACCATCACCGCGGGTCCCCGCTCCAGCTCGACCCGGATGGCCACCGCGTCGGTGGGTATCACGCGGCCGGACTTGCTCCGGTAGTGCCACACGATGCGGCTCGAACCGTGTTCCACCGCGGCCTGGAGCCACGCACGCCCGATGACCCGGTCGTATTGCTGGGCGGAGCTGCTCATGTGGTTGGCCTTGAGCGGGCGCAGCTCCGAAAGGCTGAACTCGAGCATCTCGCACGCGGCGGGATTGGCCCACAGGATGTTCTTGGTCGCCGCGTCGTGGACGAGCACGCACACCTTCGAGGCGTTCATCATCGCCACGAAGTCGCCGGTGGCCAGCTCGGGCGCAATCGGATCGACCTGCACCGCCTCAGCATAGGAGTCCGCCGCCGGGCGGCCGGTAAGGATTTCCCCTACCCCTCTGCGTGGGACTCCCTGGCCGACGGCAGGCAATGACCAATGGCCACGCGCGGCGGTGATCCCTAGCGTCGGAGACATCTTCCCTACGACGCGAGGAGCGCCCGATGGCCCAGATCCAGGAGAGCCCGGCCGTGACACTCGACGATGTCCTGGCCGAACTCCTCGAGCGCCGTCAGGAGTTCCGGGACCAAAGGTACGTCTCCCGCGACTTCGTCGACCGGCTCAAGGCAGCAGGCGTCTACCGTTCCGCGACCCCCGAACGGTTCGGCGGCAGGCCCCTGCCCCCGGCCGAATTCCTGCGGACGGTGGAGCGGATCTCCGTCGTCGACGGATCCACCGGCTGGGTGGCCAGTTTCGGTTCCGCGCTGGTTTACCTCGCGGCGCTGCCCAGCGAGACGCAGGCCGAGCTGTACGCCGACGGTCCGGATCTGTGCTTCGCCGGCGGCCTCTTCCCTGTGCAGCGGGCCGAACCCACCGCGTCCGGCTTCCTGGTCGACGGTCGCTGGAAGTTCGCGAGCGGCTGCATGGGCGCCGACGTCCTGGGCGTCGGGATCCCCGGAGACGACACGACCGCCGGAAAGCCGCGCACCGCCCTGCTGCGGCCCGAGCAGGTCGAGATCATCCAGGAGTGGGACGTCGTCGGAATGAAGGGCACCGGTTCCTTCGACCTGGTCGTCGACAAGGTCGAGGTCCCGCGCGAATGGACGTTCATCCGCGGCGGTGAGCCCACCATCGACGAGCCGCTGTACCGCTACCCCACCCTCGCCTACGCCTCCCAGGTCCTGGCGGTCGTCGGCGCGGGTGTCGCCCGCGCGGCGCTCGACTTCGCGACCGAGGTCGGCAGCGGCCGTTCGGGCGTCACGGGCGCGCCGAAACTCGCCGACCGCGCCTACTACCGGACGGGACTGGCCGAAGCCGAGGCGACGATGCGTTCGGCGCGGGCGTACTTCTACGAGGTCACCGACGAGGCGTGGCAGACCGTGCTGGACGGCGATCCCGTGGCGCCGCACCAGAACGCCCATCTCCGGCTGGCCTCGACCCATCTCGCGAAGACCGCCGCCGAGACTGTCAACCGGGTCATCGGCCTGTCCGGGACGGGTGCCATCGCCACGAACCATCCGCTGCAGTGGCTGCTCGGCGACGCCCTGGTCCCGCAGCAGCACGCCTTCCTGGGCCCGGCCATGTACGACGCCGCGGGTGCCGTGCTGATGGGCCATCCCCCCACCGTTCCTGGCTTCCAGTGACCCACCACCGACCGCTGACGAGGAGTTGGACCACCACCATGAGCGATACCCCGCTGCGCGTGCTGTTCTGCATCGGTATCAACCAGAACTTCTTCGACCTGCCCGAAGGCGGTGTCGCCGCCGGCGACGTGTGGACCGCCTTCGTCGCGCTGATGGACGGCATCAAGGGCCTGCCCGGCGTGGACTTCATCGGCGACATCGACGACGACTCGCATATGGTCGGCCCGTCCGACGGCTGGCCGTGGACCTGTTACCTGCTCTGCGACGTCGACTCGCAGGAAACCGTCAAGCAGGCGTGCGACTTCCTGCGCGGCACACCGGTCGGCGACAGTCCGTGGAAGCTGTGGAAGTACGCCAAGATCGAAGCGCGTATCGGCCGCGCCCTCACTCCGCGCGAATACCGGGGCTGATCGCGATGACCGAATTCACCGCCGCCACCGTGTACGACCTGCCGCCCGCGGACCTCGTCCTCGGCGACCGGGTCGCCGGCCGGATGTACACCGATCCCGCGATCTTCGACCAGGAGATGACGAAGATCTTCGAGCGGGCCTGGATCTGGGTCGCGCACGAATCGGAGCTGCCCAAGGCGGGCAGCTTCAAATCGACCCACGTCGGACGGCATCCGGTCATCGTCACCAAGGACCGCAAGGGCGAGATCCGCACGCTCGTGAACCGCTGCCGCCACCGGGGCGCGTCGCTCTGCGAGAAGAAGACCGGCCACGCCAACGGATTCACTTGTCCTTATCACGCCTGGTCCTACGGGCTGGACGGCAAACTGCGCGGCATCCCGTACCCCGACGGGTACGAGGGCGTCATGGACAAGGCGGATCTCGGGCTGAAGACCCTGCGCACCGAGTCTTACGGCGGGATGATCTTCGCGACCCTGAACGCCGAGGCCGAGCCGCTGGCCGACTTCCTCGGCGACGTCAAGCTGTGGATCGATCGCTTCATGGCGCAGGGCGGCGGTTATCCGGTGAAGGTGCTCGGCACCCACCGGTTCACCTATCGGGGCAACTGGAAGATCCAGCTGGAGAACACCACCGACGGGTACCACTTCCCCATCGTGCACCGCTCCTGGATGGCCTCGGTCGACGCGGAAACCGCCGAGATGATGTCGTTCATGACCGATCCGACGGCGGTCACCCACGATCTGGGGAACGGCCACTCGGTGATGCAGATGGTCCCCGAGCACTCGGATCTGGACGCGGACGACGGCAGCGAGCCGCTCCAGCCGCGGTTCGACGGCCTGGTCGCCCGGCTCGAAGCGGCGGGGGCGGACGAGGCCGAGATCCGCAGGCTCGTCCGTGCCGTGCACGGCACGGGGTTCAATCTCAACCTGTTCCCGAACGTGTCGATGTCGATCTCGTTCTTCCGGGTGCTGCGGCCGATCAGTGTCGACGAGACCGTGATCGAGCACGTCGCCCTCGGCAGTGACGGCCCGGCCGAGATCGTCGGGCCGGTCAACCGGGAGCGGCTGCGCGCCCACGAACATTTCCAGGGTCCGTTCGGATTCGGCACCCCGGACGACTCCGAGGGCTGGGACCGGGTGCAGCGCGGTGCCCAGGGTGCACCCGAACTGCCGATCATGGTCAACCGCGGTCTGGGTCGCGAGAAGCCCTCCGCCGAGGGCTGGCCGACCAGCCATGTCACCGACGAGACCGGGATGCGGGCGGCGTACGCCCAATGGAAGCGGATGATGAGCGATGACTGAGACCCTCACCGATCCCCGCGTGGTCCGCGCGATCGAGCTGGCGTGGCGCGAGGCCGCGCTGCTGGACGCCAAGGAATACGAGACCTGGCAAGGGCTTTACGCCGAAGACGCGAGGTACGTCATCCCGATCGAACGCGACGCCGAGGATTTCGACGACGTCCTCAACATGGTCAACGACGACGCCCGGATGCGCGGACTGCGCGTGCGGCGGATGACCGAGGGCTACGCGATCGCCGCGGTGGACTCGGCGATCACCGTGCGGACCGTCTCGCGCTTCATCCCCACGGACGTCGACGACCGGTCGGTCACGCTCAAGGCCGCCCAGATCATCGTGGCCTACAAACGCGGCCGTCACGACCTCTGGGCCGCGGACGTCGACTACGTCGTCCGCCTCGGCGCCAGTGCCGGCGAAGACCGCTTCGCCCGCAAGGTCGTCCGGCTGGTCAACGCCGACGAAGCCGTTCCCGCCGCGGGATTCCTGCTGTGAGCGGCAACGCGCCGGTCGCCGTGGTCACCGGCGGGGCGACCGGGCTCGGCGAGCAGATCGCGCGGCGCCTGCACAGCGGTGGTCACCGGGTGGCGATCGCCGACCTCGACGAGGCGGCCGCGAAACGGCTCGCGACCGAATTGGACCGGACCGGGGCACACGCCCAGAGCTACCGCGTCGACGTCGCCGGCCGCCCGGACATCGACCAGCTGCTCGCGTCGGTGCTCGGTGACTTCGGCGGGGTGCAGGTGCTGGTCAACAACGCCGCCCGCACCCAGGCACGACCGTTGCTGGAGATCACGCCGCAGGAGCTCGACGAGGTGATGGCGGTGAACTTCAACGGCACCTTCCACGCCTGTCAGCTGTTCGGGGCGCACATGGCCGAAGCCGGGTACGGCCGGATCGTCAACCTGGCCTCGCTGGCCGGGCAGAACGGCGGCACCTCGACCGGCGGGCACTACGCGTCCTCAAAGGGCGCGATCCTCACGGCGACCAAGGTGTTCGCCCGCGAGCTCGCCGCACGGGGAGTCACGGTGAACGCGGTCTCCCCCGGGCCGCAGGACAGCCCCATGGTCCACCGCATCGTCGGTGAGGAGAACCTCGCGAAGCTGACGGCCGGCATCCCGGTCGGACGGCTGGGCAGCATGACGTTCATCGCCGAGATGGTGGCACTGCTCGCCTCCCCCGAAGCCGCCTCCGTCACCGGCGCCTGCTGGGACGCGAACGGCGGCCTGTTCATGCGCTGACCAGGAGGCACCCAGATGACGAACGTCCTCTTCCGCGTCGTCGAAATCACCGACGAGACACCGGAAATTCGTACCCTGCGGCTGGTCCGGCAGGACGACGAGCCGCTGCGCGTCCGTTACCGGGCGGGGGCGCACGTCGACGTCGTCGGCCCGACGGGGGTGCTGCGGCAGTATTCGCTGTGCGGCGCCCCGGACGACCCGCGTTCGATCCTGATCGCCGTCAAACGGGAGCCGAATTCGCGGGGCGGATCCGCGGCGATGCACCAGGTTTCGGTCGGCGATCACCTGAAGATCAGCGAGCCGCGCAATCTGCTGAAGGTCGCCGAGGACGCCGACCGGCACGTCCTCGTGGCCGGCGGTATCGGTATCACTCCGCTGCTGTCGATGGCCTACGAGCTCTACACCTCGGGCAGTGAATTCGAGCTCCACTATTTCGCCCGCTCTCGCGAAACCGCGGCGTTCGTGCAACTGCTGGAAGAAGGGGTGGAGTTCGCCGACCGGGTGCGGCCGCGTTTCGGCGTGCCCCGTGCCGACCAGCCCGCTGTCCTGCGGACGATCGCCGAAGACCTGACGCCGTCGGCCCACGTCTACACCTGTGGCCCGGACGGCTTCACGCGGCAGGTCGGCGACGTGCTCGGCCCGGTCGTCGGCGCGGACCACGTGCACGTCGAGCATTTCGAAGCCGCCGAGGTGGATACGTCGGCCGACCGCCCGCTCACCGTCGAACTCGACACTGGCGAGGAGTTCGAGGTGCCTGCCGGGAGATCGATCCTGGCAGTCCTCGAGGACAACGGCATCGAAGTGTTCAAGTCCTGCGAGGAAGGCATTTGCGGCTCGTGCGTGTCCGGCGTGCTGGAAGGAACCCCGGACCATCGGGACAACTGCCTGACCGCCGCCGATCGCGAAGGCCAGATGGCGCTCTGCGTCTCACGAGCGCTCACCGACAGGCTCGTCATCGAGCTGTACTGAGCGTCGCCAGCCCCGAATGGCGAATAGCCGGGCGACCGCTCCGCTGGCAGGCTGGATCCGGTCCGCTCCGCCGAGAAAGGGTGATCCCCGGTGACGCGTCCCCTGGTACTGGACCCGCACGGCAACGACATCCACGCCGAGAACGAGCGCTTGCGCGAGCGTGGCCCGATCACCCGGGTGGAGTTACCCGGCGGTGTGGTGGCGTGGTCGGTCACGGGTTACGAACTCCTGCGCGACCTGCTCAGCGACCCGCGCGTGTCCAAAGACGCGCGTCAGCACTGGCCCGCGCTGGCCGACGTCAGCGCGGACTGGCCGTTGCTGGTGTGGGTCTCGGTGCGGAACATGTTCACCGCGTACGGCGCCGACCACAAAAGGCTGCGCTCCCTCGTGACGCAGGCTTTCACGGCACGCCGGATCGCGACGCTGGAACCCTGGATCACCCGGATCGTCGACGGCCTGCTGACCGGACTCGAAGCCCTGCCCGAGGGTGAACCTGTTGACCTGCGGGAGAATTTCGCCTATCCGGTGCCCATCGAAGTCATCTGCCACCTCTTCGGCGTACCGGACTCCGCGCGCGCCGGACTGCGCCACTCCGTCGACGTCTTCTTCCGGACCTCGGCGAGCCAGGAGGCCATGCTGGCCGCCTACCAGGACATCCACTCGATCTTCACCGAACTCGTCGCCGAGAAGCGGACGAACCCCGGCGAGGACCTCACCACCGCCCTCCTCGCCGCGCACACCCAGGACGACGGCGCCCGGCTGGACGAAACGGAACTCCTCGACACCCTGATCCTGTTCATTTCGGCGGGCCACGAAACCACCGTCAATCTCCTCGACCAGACCATCACCGCCCTGCTGACCCATCCCGGCCAACTCGCCATGCTCCGCGACGGCCGGGTCTCGTGGGCCGACGCGATCGAGGAAACGCTGCGCTGGCAAGCACCCGTGGCCAACCTGCCGTTGCGCTACGCCGTCGAGGACATCTCCGTCGCCGACGTCGTCATTCGGAAAGGCGACGCGATTCTGGCGGGTTACGCGGCCGCCGGACGCGACCCGGCGGTGCACGGGCACGACGCCGACGCGTTCGACGTCACCCGCGCCGACAAAGCGCATGTCGCGTTCGGCTACGGCGCGCATTACTGCATCGGCGCTCCACTGGCCCGGTTGGAGGCCGCGATCGCCCTTCCGGCCTTGTTCGCACGCTTCCCGGACATGACCCTCGCGACCACCCCCGACGCGATGCGGCACCTCGACTCGTTCATTTCCAACGGGCATCGCGTACTGCCGGTCTTGCTGAACCGGCGGACGCCGGCCTCGTAGCCTGGGGTCAACGCCGCCGGAACCGCGCCGCCAGCGCGGCCACCGGCGACCGCCGCGCCCGTACCGGCAGCCTGCCGGACGTGATGTCCTCCAGCAGCGTCGCCACGGTCTCCCGCGCACAAGTCCGGTTCGCGCCGATTCCGCCCGAGGGGCCGCGTTTGATCCAGCCGACCACGTAGGCGCCGCTGAGTCCGTCGACGCGGCCGGCGGTGTTCGGGATCGTGCCGCGGGCGTCGTCGAACGGAAGACCCGGCACCGGCACACCTCGATAGCCGACAGCGCGCACGACCTGGCCCGCCGCGATTTCGACCGGCTCGTCCCGGCCCGTGACGCGAAGGCCCCGCACCTGCGTGTCGCCGATGATCGCGGTGGGTGCGGAGTGGAAGCGCAGGACGATCCGGCGTCCGTCCGAGGTCGGCGGCGCCGTCCAGTCGACGGTCTCGCGGCCGAGTTCACGCAGCAGCGCCGCTTTGCCGTTGCCGGCGTCGATCGCGGCCGTGGTGCGCGGGTCCGCGTCGTCGACGACGAGCGGCACGCCGGCGCGCCCCGCCAGCGCGAGCAGCTCCGGCGAGGTGTAGGCCGCGTCCTCGGGCCCGCGCCGGGCGAGCAGCACGACTTCCCGGATCTTGCTGGTACGCAAGCGTTCCAGCGCGTGCGGGGCGATCGTGGTCCTGGCGAGGTCGTCGGGGTCGGCGGTCAGGATCCGGGCGACGTCGAGCGCGACGTTGCCGGTGCCGACCAGCACGACTCGTTCCGCGGACAGGTCCACCGCGTTCGCCGGCACGTCCGGATGACCGTTGTACCAGGCGACGACGGTGGTCGCGGCGATGCTGCCGGGCAGTTCCTCGCCATCGAGGCCGAGACCGCGCGCGGAAGAGGCACCGACCGCGTAGACGACCGCGTCGTGGCGCTCGGCCAGCTCGTCCACGGACACATCGCGGCCGACCTCGGTGCCCAGGCGCATCCGCAGCCGCGGGTGCTCGTGAAGGCGCGAGAACGTCTCGCCGATCCGCTTCGTGGCGGGATGGTCCGGAGCGACGCCGTAACGGACGAGCCCGCCCGCGACCGGCAGCCGGTCGATCAGGGTGACCCGCGCGTTGGTGTGGAGGAGCAGGTCCTCCACGGCGTACATACCGGCCGGGCCGGTGCCGACGACGGCGATGTCGGGTGGCGCGAAATCGCTGGGGATGGCCCGGTCGAACGTCGGCGGGGCCCACTGGTGGAAGTTCGGCGCGGGATCCGCCGAGGGGACGGCTTCACGGTCGGCGTAGAAGGCCGCGTTGATTCCCGCGTAGACCTTCAGCGATCCGGTCAGCAGATCCGCCGGGAAGATCGCGTCCACCGGGCAGGCGTCCGCGCAGGCCCCGCAGTCGATGCACGAGGCCGGATCGACGTAGAGCATCTCGGTGGTGCCGAAGTCGGGCTCGTCCGGCGTCGGGTGGATGCAGTTGACCGGGCAGACCGACACGCAGGTGGCGTCGTTGCAGCAGGTCTGGGTGATCGCGAAGGCCATGTCAGATCAGGTTCGCCCGCTTGTAGAACACCAGCGCGGGGCGGGTGAGCAGACCGCAGGAGCCGAGGAACTCCATCAGGCCGGCACAGCTCGACCGCATCATCGCCTTGTGGTGCTCATTGGCCTTCGCCTCACGCAAGGCGCGCTTGGTGTCGAGCCCCGCGTTCTTGTAGACGTCGCGGTTGATCATGCTGCTGACGATGAAGTACGACGCGATGGCGATGACCAGCGCGTTGATCCGGCGGCGCACGAAACCCGCGCCCTCCAGCTGCTCCCGTGTCTCCTCACGGGCGAACTTCATGTGGCGGGACTCTTCGACCACATGGATGTTGTTGATGGTGCGCACGAACGGGACCACGCGCTCGTCGCGCATCCAGTCACGCTGCATCACGTCGAGGACCTCTTCGGCGACGAGAATGGCCGCGTACGCCGCTTCGCCGGTGGCCGTCGCCTTGAAGATCCGGCCGAGTTCGACGGCGAGCTTGCGCGGACGGTACGGCGGCGCGCCGAGCTTCTCCGCGCCGCGGGCGAACATGATCGAGTGACGGCATTCGTCGGCGATCTCGGTGAGCGCCCACTGGAACGCCGGGTCGGTCGGGTCCTTGGCGTAGAAGTCGCGGAGCACCATCTGCTGCAGGATCATCTCGAACCAGATGCCGGTGCTCGCCACCGAAGCGGCTTCCTGGCGCGTGAGCTCCTTCTGCTGCTCCGTGCTCATCTCGGCCCAGTAGCTCGTGCCGTAGAGAGTGCTCCACTCCGGGCTGGCGCCGTGGAAGTCCTTGTCCAGCGGCGTCTCCCAGTCCACCTCGGTGGCGGGGTCGTAGGACAGCATCGCGGACGAATCGAGGAGCCGCTGCGCGGTCTCGTGGCGGCCTGCCCCGGCCGTTGCCGCGGTGCGTGGCACATCGGTGCTGGTCATACGGACCTCCCTGACGACGTCGACAGAGTGTGCGGCTACCTGTTACCGCGATTCACTGTTACTCAAGGTAACATATAGCCGAGTGGCCCCGCCAGACCACCGAAGAATGGGAGATCCGCCCATGACCGCCCCCCCCCCCCGCCGTATCGACTCCTTCGACCACGACGGACTCACCTTCGACGTACGCGACACCGGACCGCTCGACGGCCCGGTCGTCGTCCTGCTGCACGGCTTCCCGCAGACCGGCGCCTCCTGGACGGAAACCGCCACCCTGCTCCACCAGCGGGGATACCGCACGATCGTGCCCGACCAGCGCGGCTACTCACCCCGCGCGCGCCCACGCGGCCGCTTCGCTTACCGGTCGAGCCGTCTCGTGGCCGACACGGTCGCGCTCATCGACGCCGTCGGAGCCGGGCCGGTGCACCTGGCCGGGCACGACTGGGGCGCCGTCGTCGCCTGGTCGACGGCGGCGCGACGGCCGGATCTGATCCGGTCGCTGACCACCGTGTCGGTCCCCCACGCCGGAGCGTTCCTTCGCGCGATGCTCACCAGCGACCAGCTCGTCCGGTCGTACTACATGTTCCTGTTCCAGCTCCCCTGGCTGCCCGAATTCGCCATCCGGCGCCGGCCACGCGTGCTGGAACGCACGCTGGCGGGCACCGGGATGACACCGGCGCAGATCGACCAGGTCCGGCGGGACATCGTGCTCGGCGGAGCCCTCACCGGCGGACTGAACTGGTACCGCGCGATGCCGCTGCACCACCCGGCGGCCCTGCGTGCCCACGTCACCGTGCCGACCACGCACGTATGGAGCGACGGCGACACGGCCCTGTCCCGGCGCAGTGCCGAACTCGCCGGCCAGTACGTCGACGCCGGCTATCGGCTCGAAATCCTGACCGGCGTCAGCCACTGGGTGCCCGAAGAAGCCGCGGCGACGCTGGCCGCCATCATCGACCGCACCGCCACGGAGGCGGCTAGTCGACCGGCGTGACCTCGGCCATCTCCGACCAGGCGTCGCCGTCGAGGTTCTGGTAGTTGATCCGGGGCTTCTCCGCGACGACGGTCGACATGAACGGGAAGAAGTCCTGGGCGTGCTGGGTCGCGACGTGCGCGTCACCGGCGGCGCTGTCGGCGAAAACCTCGACGAGGACGAATTCGTTCTCGTCACCGGCGTTCTGGTAGTAGTCGAACGAGATGTTGCCGGGTTCGTCACGCACCTGCCGCGTGTACCGGTCGATACCCGCCAGCCACTCGCTTCGCTTCTCGGGACGGATCCGTGCTTTGAGGACGATCAAGATCATGCCCCGAGTATCGCAAAGGATCTCACACGCCACGGGCTGAGAGCCGCGAGCGGCGGGATGGGAGACTGTCCGGGTGATCACCCGGCTCCGGTCCTGTTGGTCCGCGATCCGGTACCTGGCGGTCGGCGCGGCCTCCTCGATGGTCGCCTGGTTCGTCCTCGTCGGCATGCTGTTCGTGCTGATGATGTGCCCGTTCGGCGTCGGGATCCCGGCGTTGCCCGTCGCGCTCCAGCTGATCCGCCGTCCGGTCAACTTCGAACGACGGCGGGCCGCCCGCCTGCTGGGCGAGCCGATCCCCGAGCCGTACCGGTCCGGGAACCCGGTGACCGACCCGGCGTCACGACGGGACCTCGGCTGGCTCGTCTTCCACGGCGCCACCGGTTTCGTCATCGGCATCTTCGCCATCGCCCTGCCGCTCGGCGGACTCCGGCAGATCGTCACCGCGTTCATCTGGCCGACGGTGCCCGGCGGGGCGGAAAGCTCGCTCGGGTTCATGGTCACGTCGTGGCCCCTGGCGGCACTCAGCGCGATCACCGGGGTCGGCATGGTCGCGCTGATCTTCCTGTTCCCCCGTGTGGCTCGATGGCAGGCCACCGTCGCGCGCAGGCTGCTCGCGCCGGCGGCCGGAGTCGTGCTGACCGACCGCGTCGTCGAACTGGCCGCGTCGCGTGCCGCCGCGCTGGAGGCGCACGGCGCCGAACTCCGTCGTCTCGAACGGGACCTGCACGACGGGACGCAGGCGAGGATCGCCGCGGTGGTCCTGCAGCTGGGCATCGCCGATTCGCTTTTCGACAAGGACCCGCGACGCGCCCGGGAGTTGCTCGGCAAGGCACAGGACACCGCGACCGGCGCGCTGGCCGAACTCCGGACCGTCGTGCGCAGCATCCACCCGCCGTTGCTGACCGACCGCGGCCTCGACGGCGCCGTCACCGCGCTGGCCGATCGCTGCCCGGTCCCATGCACCGTGGACGTGCGCAGCAGCAGCCGCCGTCCCGCGGCCGTCGAAGCGGCCGCCTACTTCGTGGTCGCCGAGATGCTGGCCAACATCACCAAACATTCCGGTGCCGAACACGCCTGGATCACCCTCGACGGTACCGCAGACACCCTGCTCATCGAGATCCGCGACGACGGCCACGGCGGCGCCGACGAAGCGGCGGGCAGCGGTCTGTCCGGGATCCGCAAACGGGCCGAGGCGTTCGACGGGACCTTGAAACTGTCCAGCCCCGCCGGTGGGCCGACCGTACTGAAAGTGGAGTTGCCATGCGGGTCGTGATCGTCGAGGACGACGCGCTGCTGCGCGAAGGCCTGGTGATGCTGCTGAACACCTCGGGCATCGACGTCGCCGCGGCGGTGGACGACGTGGACGAGTTCCTCGAACTGGTCACCGAGGACCGGCCCGACGCGGTCATCACCGACGTCCGGCTGCCGCCGACCCACACGGACGAAGGGCTCCGCGCCGCCGTCAAAGCGCGGAAGATGTATCCCGGATTGCCCGTGCTGGTGCTGTCCGCGCACGTCGAAACCGGCTACGCGGCGGAACTCCTCGCCGACGGCAAGGGCGCCGTCGGGTATCTGCTCAAGGAGCGGGTCGGGAAGGTCGAGAAGTTCCTCGACGCGCTGGACCGGGTCGTCAAGGGCGGGACGGCCATGGACCCCGAGGTCATCACCCAGCTGATGGCGCACCGCCGGGCGAGCGACCCGCTCGAAGGGCTGACCGCGCGGGAGCGCGAGGTGCTCGGGCTGATGGCGGAGGGCTACAACAACACGACCATCGCCGAACTGCTCGTGGTGAGCGACGGCGCGGTGCACAAGCACATCCGGAACATCTTCGCGAAACTCGGGTTGCCGGAGGACAGCGGGCACCGGCGAGTCCTGGCGGTGCTGGCCTACCTGGGCGCCTCGTGAGTGGTAGGGCCGGCCATTGAGCGGTAAGGCAAACGTGGCGGGTTGTGGACGCCTGCCACGCGGGCCTTTCGCTGACTTCACGGCAAGTTCCTCGACCGGCTCGAGCCTCCGGCGTCCACATAGGTCACAGCCCGGCAGTGCACGCCTAGTTCATGCCCATATGTCCGGTTTCGCAATGAGTCGTGGGTGGCAGAGAGGGTTAGAACGACCATTGCCACTCACAACCTCCACGCGAAACTGCGCAAGTGCTCGAATCAGGCGCCGGAAACTGATTCTCCGTCCCTTGTGGACACTCATGCCCGAGCCGGATCCTCGTGGCGATAAGTCCGCGGCCGACCCGCCACGTATGCCTGACCTTTCAAAGAGAACCGCCCTTACCACTCACGAGCCTCCGAGCTCTTCCGCCAGTCCGACGACGATGCCCTCGGGACCGCGGACGTAGCAGAGCAGATAGCTGTTCTCGTACCGCTCCAGCCCACCCACGAGTTCCGCGCCGTGGGCACGCGAGCGGGCGATGACGTCTTCGATGTCGTCGACCGCGAACCTGACACGGCGGATGCCCAGCGTGTTCGCCGGCGCGTCCTTGGGTTCGGGGCCGATGGCCTTCGGCCGGTGGAACTTCGCCGGCTCGATCCCTCCGGGACCGTCCGGGATCCGCAGCATGGCGACGTCCTGGCGGACGTCTTCGAGCCCGATGACCCGTTCAGCCCCCGGCCAATGGAGTGGTCCCTTGCCCTCCAGCTCCATTCCGAGTTCGACGAAGAAGGCGATGACCGCGTCGAGATCTTCGACGACGATGAGGACGTTGCGCTCGGTGCGGTCGCGAAGGTAGCGCCAGCACCACCTCGCGACGGGGGCCACTCCCCTGGTCGCCCGCCCTGCCGAACCCTAGCGTCTTCTTCATGAACGACACCGAAAAGTCCGGCGGCGCACTGGTCACCGCTTCCCTCTGGCTCGTCCTCCTCGTCAGCGCGGCCACCAACGCGATCGGCCAGTTCGCGGGGCTGGACTGGACCCTCCGCATGATCGCCGGCGCCGTCGCGGTCGTATGCATCGTGCTGCTGATCATTCGCCACCTGGCTCGGCGCAAAGCCTGAGCCATTCCACGGCCCGCGCCGCGGCGAACCCGATGAACGCGTCACGCTCCGGCACGCGTGACCGTGCGTCGACGGCGTCGGTGAAAACTCCGACCGCGTAACGGCCGCCATCGGGATACTCGACCACGCCGACCTCGTTGCGCACCGACGGAAGAGTCCCGGTCTTGCCGCTGACGCGGATCCCGTCGTCCGGGAACCCGGACCGGAGCCGGTGCGGCCACACCTGGAGTTCCATCCAGCGCCGGACGTCCGCGCACGCGGACGGCGACGCGGCCTCGTCACGCCAGATCATCCCGAGCAACCGGGTGATCTCTTCGGCTGTCGTGGCGCAAGTGTGTTCCGGCTGGAGCGCGCGCAACGACGCGATGCGCTCCATCGGGAGTTCGGTCAGCAGTCTTTCGTCGTCCTCGTAGGAGATCCCGAGGTCCTCGCCGATACTGCCGAGCACCTCCCCGCAGTCCTGCGACACGGTGGTGTGCTCGAAACCGAGGCCACACAAGGTTTTCTCCGTCGATTCCTGCCCGACGCGGTCGAGGATCAGGTCAGTGGCGACGTTGTCGCTGATCCCGATCATCAGGATCGCGAGGTCGTACCAGGACATCGCGATCTCGTGCCGGAAGGTGGCGAGGCCGTACGGGCTCGGCGTCGGGTGTCCAGGTGGGACGCTGACCCGCTCGCCGAGGTCGAGGCCGCCCTCGGCGCCCTGCTTCGCCAGTTCCAGCGCGATCGGGACCTTGAAGACCGACGCCGTGACGACAGGAGCGTGCTCGTCGACGCCGATCCGCCGGGTGCCGTCGATTTCGGCCGCGTGCAACCGGACCCGGACGCCGGCCTCCTTCGCTCGTTCGGTGATCGTTTCGATGACTTCGGACGCTGTGCGCATGGGACTCCTGTCTGCTTGAGGCTCGTGAGTGGTAAGGACGGTTAGAACCGTCATTGCCATTCACGAGCCGGTGCTGGTTTTCGCCGGGGAGAACGAGAACTGCGCCGGGTTCTGCGGCACCCAGAACGCCATCACGGCGGTGAGGAAGGTGGTGCCGATGAGGAAACCGAACGCGGCGCTGTAGGAGAAGGTGTCGGCGAGCCACCCCATCGCCACCGGGGCGACGGCACCCGCCACCTGGCCGCCGAAGTTCATCACTCCCATGCCGATCCCGGTGACCGCGGTGGGGAGCACCCGCAGCGGAAGGCCGAAGACCGCCATCGTCGCCATACCGAAGACAGCGAGGGCGAGCGTCTCGTAGAGCGTGAACTCCGCCGTGCTGTCCGCGTTCACCATCAACGTCAGCAGCACCACGGTCACCAGCGCGATCGAACCGAGGTACCAGCGGCCGTGATCGTGGAAGTACCGGTCGAACAGCCAGCCGCCGAGAATGGTCGTGCCGATGCTGACCAGCATCGGGATCGCGGCCAGAATCCCGGTCTGGCTCAGCGACAGCCCCCTCGACTCCAGCAGGTAGCTGGGCACCCACGTGATCATCCCGTAGTTGAGCATGTTGGTGACGCAGAACAGCAGGGTGAACTTCCAGATCACCGGGGACTTCAGCACCTGTTTCCGGGATACCTCGGGGGTTTTCACCACGTCGCGCGGAAGGCTGCTCAGCCTTTCGGGCAGTGCCTTGGGCAGGATCGTCCACACGGCAACACCGATGAGCGCGCCGATCCCAGCCATCCAGAAGAACGTGTGCCGCCAGCCGACCGCCATCAGCAGCGGGCCGACGATCAGCGGCGCCAGGCCGGCGCCGATGCCGCCCGCGGACAGCATCACGCCGGTCACCGTCGCGCGATTGCCGGGGGTGGTCCGTTCGGCGATCGCCTTGAACGAGGCCGCCGGAAAAAGTCCTTGGCACACACCGAAAAGACCGCGGACGACGAGCAGCATGCCGAAGGTGCCCGCCATCCCGGTCATCGCGGTGAACGCCGACCAGAGCAGCAGCGTCACCAGCATCGGCCCCCGCGAGCCGTACCGGTCGGCGAGGAAGCCCGCCGGAATCTGGCAGACCATGTACACCAGCGCGAACACGGTGACGAGCCAGCCCTGTTCGGTCTTGCTGAGCTCGAATTCGGCGCCGATCATCGGCAACGCCATCCCGATCGAGAACCGGTCGATGTAGTCGACCGCCCACGCGAACACCATCACCACCATCGTGATGAGCGCGGTCCTGTTGATCCGCCGTGCTGTCCAGGTGTCCTCATTGACCACTGCCGTCATGGCGCCTCCGCGGGATCTTCGGAAGAGAAGGGAGAACGGCGCGAGCGTGGCGCCGGTCACTCATTCTGAAACGCGGTGGCCGAGCGGAGTTCGTGCGATCACACGAACATCGGCCGTCGTTTCGGGCCGGAAGACCGAAGGTCAGTCTTCAGTGCCGGGCGGCCCGGTCCGCGCGTCGCGGGGCAGCAGCCGCAATTGCAGCATCGCGGCGAACCGCTCCCCCGCGTCGTCGAGGTCGATCTCGCCGACTTCGGCGAGGCGCCGCAGCCGGTAGCGGAAGGTGTTCGGATGGACGTAGGCCGACGCGGACGCGGCTCCGATGTCACCGAAAGCGTCGAGCCAGCACCGAAGGGTGTGCACCAGTTGTGATTGGTGCTGAGCGTCGTAGGCCAGCAACCGCGCGACCGGTCCCGTCGCGACGTCTCCCCTGGCCGCGGCGAGGTCGGCCAGCTCCAGCATGAGCGCGTCGACGTGAACGTCTTCGGCGGTCGCGACGCGTTTGGCGCCGCCGTTGGTGAGCAGCACGCGCAACGCCCGGTCAGCACCGTCGCGGGAGGCGTGCAGACCGGACGCGTCGAGCGCGAGCGGCCCGATGCCGATCGCGGCCGCCGCCCGGCGTCCCGTGCGCTCCAGGAAGGTCGACGCGACCCGAACCGAACGCTCCTGGCAGTCGGCCTGGCCGCCGGGCATCGGGAGGATGCCGTACGCGACGTCGCCGACCAGCGCGACGGCCGAACGAGGCTGGACGGCGCTCAGGTGCATGGCCAGCGCGTCGGCCACCCGCTGGCGGTCCGCGACCAGCCGGAGGTCGTCCTCGGGGTCCGGTGTGCCGAGCAGTCCCATGGCGAGCACGATCGACGGCTGGCCGAGCAACCCGAGCCGGGCGATGGCCTCCGGTGCGCCGGACCCTCCTTCGAGTGCCGTGCTCACCAGATCCGCGCGCAGCCGCCGCTCGACGTCGGCGCCCGCGCGTAACCGGAGCAGGTGCAACGCGACGAGTTTGGCGGCGTCGATCAACGCCTGCGTGCGCTCCCCGCTGAGCGGTTCCCGGACCGCGGCCCAGATCGATCCGAGTACCTCGTCGCCGGCGCGGACGGCGAGCGCCACGCGAGGCAGCGCGATGGCACTGTCGTCGTACCGCTGCGGATCGACGTACACGGGCGCCTGGTCTCGGTACAGCTTCTCGAAGACGCCGTCCTGTTCGAGGCCGCGGGCGAACCGCTCCGGAACCTGCCTGCCGAGGATCGTTTCCACCCGGGACGGGTCCGCTTCGTCCTGGCGTCCGGAGAACGCGAGGATCCGGTTGTTGCGATCCTCGATGGTCACCGGCGCGTCGATGAGCGCGGCGATCGCGTTGGCCAGCGCGAACAGATCACCCGAAGGCATTCCACCGAGGGTCTGCGGCGAGACCTCGCCGACGTCCTCTTCGGCGAGCAACGTCCTGAGCATGGCGGCGAGCTGCGCCCAGGACGCGCCTCGCGCGAGCCCCAGCAGGGCGACCCCGGAAGACTCCGCGGCTCGCCGGAGTTCCGGCGCCGGGGTGACGGGAGACCGGACGACGAGCGCCGCCGCGCCTCTCGCACCCACGTCGTGCAAGAGGCGGACGACCTCGTCCTGGTCCCGCACCCCGACGCCGAGCACGACGGCACCGCCAGGGATGTCGGATTCGTCGTGCGGATCGTGGATGACCACCCCGCCGAGCTGCTTGCGGGTGGTCCGGCCGACCGCGACCGGCTCCAGGAGCACGTCCCCGAGGTCTTCGAGGACGCGTCCCAAGCTCGTATGCGGCTTGCTGGGCACCGGTGTCAGCACCCCCCGAAGTTAAACCCGGCGTCGCCGAACCGACCGGTTCGATCCGACCAAATCTAACCCCGGAATTCGTAGAACGCTACGAACCGATCCACGCTTTCTCCGTGGTCACCTCGTCCAGCAGCCCGGGAATCGGAGTCACGCCGAGACCCGGTCCGGCCGGCACCGGCAGATGCCCGGCGTTGAGCACGAACGGCTCGGTGATGTCGGTGCGGTAGAACCGGCCGGACGCCGAGGTGTCGCCCGGCAGCGTGAAACCGGGCAGCGAGGCCAGCGCGACGTTGGCCGCCCGGCCGAGCCCGGTCTCGATCATCCCGCCGCACCACACCGCGACCCCGTGCGCCGCGCAGACGTCGTGCACCCGGCGGGCTTCGAGGTAACCGCCGACCCGGCCCGGTTTGATGTTGACGATCTGGCAGGCGCCGAGCTTGATCGCGTCCGCGGCGGCCTTGGCCGAGACGATCGACTCATCGAGGCAGATCGGCGTCCGGATGCGTTTCGCCAGTTCGGCATGGCCGAGCACGTCCTCTTCTTCGAGCGGCTGCTCGATCAGCAGCAGGCCGAACGGGTCGAGCCGGGCCAGCAAGGGCGCGTCGTCCAGCGTGTACGCGGTGTTCGCGTCGACCTGCAGCAGCACGTCGTCACCGAAGCGCTCACGGACTCGGCGGACCGGCTCGACGTCCCAGCCGGGTTCGATCTTCAGCTTGATCCGGACGTAGCCCTCGTCGAGGTAACCACCGACGACGTCGAGCAGGTGCGGGATCGAGTCCATGATCCCGACCGAGACGCCGCAGGCCACGGAGTCGCGAGTGGACCCCAGCTCGGCCGCGAAGGACCGGTCGTGCGCGCGGAGTTCGGCGTCGAGGACCGCCATCTCCAGCGCGCCCTTCGCCATCCGTTGCCCCTTGAACTTCGCCAGCAACGGCGTCACCTTGTGCGCGGTCACGTCCTCGGCCGCCAGCAGGGCGGGGATCAGATGGTTCCGCAGCACGTGCTCGGCGGCGTCGTTGTACTCCGACGAGTAGAGCGGCGCCTCCATCGCGACGCATTCGCCCCAGCCCTCGCCCGCCGGGGTCACCGCGCGGACGAGCAGCAGTTCTCGTTCGGACTGTGTACCGAACGACGTCCGGAACGGGGCCACTAGCGGCATCCGGACCCGGCGAAGTTCCACACCGCTGAGTTTCACGACTGCTCCTTGGAGATCACGTACCAGCCGGCACGATCGAAACCGGCGACGTGGGCGTTGTCCGCCATCAGTCCGCCGAGGACTTCGCGCAGGGCGACGCGCCACGCGCTGCCGCGACCGGGATCGGTGCGGCGCAACCGTTCGATGTCGGGCGGGACCGCGACGAGCACGGTCGGCGTGTCCGAGGATCCGATGCTCGGACCGCCGTCGGGACCGACCGAGAGCGCCCTCGCCGCGCCCAGCGCTTCCGCGTCGATGAGGACCGGTTCGCCGAAGGCGGCGGCGCGGACCTCCGGGCTCCGGAGATCCCAGCCGACCATCAGCCGGTCGGTGTCGCCCGAACCGTTGATGTCGTCCTCCATCGGACCGTAGAAGTCGGGCAGGTAACCGATCGGGCGCGCGCCGAGTTTCCCCAGGTTGAAATAGGCGTTGCGCCGCACCAGCGGGTCGAACGTCCAGGTGATCACCGAGACGTCCTGGTGCAGTGCCCATCCGCGCTGGTGCAGTTTGAGCGCGTGCCCGATCCCGCGGCCCGCACCCGCCTTGGCGACACCGGCGATATGGCTGTGCAGGCTCGCCTTTCCGGGGCTTCCGAAGAATCCGAAACAGGCGCCCAGCAGTTCACCGTTCCCGAACGCGCCCGCGACGTAGTTCCCGGCCGTGGACATCGCGCGGAGCAATTCCGTGCTCACCGGCCTGCCGCCCGGCGCGGACCGCCAGATCGACTCGAACAGGCCGACCACGGCGGCCAGCTCGGCGATTTCGGTCAGTTCGCGGATTTCGACGCCCGAAGCCACGGCCGAGGCCCGCGCGGCGGCGACAGCCTCGTCGCGTACCGCCACCGACGCCGGGCTTTCCGCGTTCGCAGCAAGATTTGTCACGGGGCAATCCTTTCCCGGCACCTCGGCCGAGTCACCGTCGTGCCGTACCAGATTCGCCCGCGGGATTCGTCGCACCGGACGGACCCCGCTTCGCGAGTACGGTTTCCACGAGCGCGGTCAGCAAAGCGGTACGGCGCGGCAGTTCCGCGACGATGACGTGTTCGTGATCGGCGTGCGCCCCGCCGCCGACGGCGCCCAGGCCGTCGAGCGTGGGAACGCCCATCCCGGCGGTGTAGTTGCCGTCCGAGGCACCACCGACCGACGCGGAATTCAGTTCTCCGAGGCCGAGTTCCTCCGCCAGTTCGCGGGCAAGGGCGAACAGTCCCGCCGACGAGCCTTCTTCGAGCGGCGGCCGGTTGATCCCGCCGGTCACCCGGACCTCGGCGCCGTCCAGGACCGGACGGAGTTCCCGGATGGCCCGGTCGACACGGAGTTGTTCGGCCTCGTTCCAGACACGGACGTCCACGGCCACAAGCGCGGCGGCCGGAACGGTGTTGACCGTCGTACCGGCCGAAACGACCGTGGGTGTCACGCTGGTCCCGGCACCGGGATCGGCGAGCGCGGCCACCGCGAGGATCTGGTGGGAGATCTCGATTGCCGCGTTGACCCCCTTTTCCGGTTCGAGCCCGGCGTGCGCGGCACGGCCGGTCACCTCCACCCGGTAATGGGAAACGCCTTTGCGGCGGCACTTCAGCGCACCGCCGTCGGCCGAAGCCTCCAGCACGAACGCGGCGTCGCACCCCGCCGCGGTCTCCTCGATCAGCGCACGAGAGGACGGCGAGCCGATCTCCTCGTCACCGGTGACCAGAATGGACAGTCCGTCGCGGTCGGGCACGGTCGCGGCGGCGTGCAACGCCATCACGACCCCCGCCTTCATGTCGAAGCAACCGGGTCCGCGCAACACTCCGTCCCGCACGGAGAACGGATGGGTCTCCAGTGAACCGTGCGGCCATACCGTGTCGTGGTGACCGAGCAGCAGGACACGAGGCGGTCCGGCGCCGAAACTCCAGCGGAGATGGGTGACGCCGTCGACGACGATCTTCTCCGGATCCACGCCGAGCAGTCTCCGGCCGACTCCGGCCACCACTTCGGCACTGCGGGACACCGCTTCGTGATCCGACGACGGCGACTCGCAGCGCACGAGCGTCTCGATGTCGGCGAGCAGGTCGCTCATCGCGGCTCACCCCGCAGCGGCCTGCCGGGGAAGGCGTCCGTGCGCAGATTCCCGTCGGTGACGACCGGGACCCCCGAGACGAACAGGTGCCGGACACCGACGGAGGGCCGCGTCGAGTCGAAGTACGTCGCCGCGTCGGTGATCGCGTGCGGGTCGATCACGACGATGTCGGCGTCGGCGCCGACATTGAGCCGTCCCTTGGCCAGCGCCCCGGGGGCGACCTCGTCGAGCACCCGCGCCGGCAGGTAGGAGCAGCGCCGGAACGCCTCCAGCCAGGTCCAGGCCTTGCTCTCACGCACCATCAGGCGCAACGTCTTGGCGTAGGTCCCGGCCGTGCGCGGATGGGTCGCGCCGCCGGGCGGCAGCGGCCATTCGGTGCTCTCACTCGTGCCGTTCTTCCAGTACACGGGCAGCGCGTCGCTCGCGACGATGGCATCGGGGAACGCAAGCGCCTGGCGCAGCAGTCCGAGGTCGTGCGGGCTGCTTTCGTCGAGGAACTCCAGGATGCAGGGCGCGCCGGGATCCTCGGCGCGCACCTGGAGCAGGCGGCCTTCATCGGCGATGCGCTCCCCCGACTCCAGCATGATCACGCTGGACGGGGACAGCCCCTTCATCTTCAGGCGCTCGGGCGAAAGGAAGGCGGCGCCGATCCCCGTGCTGCCCGCCCCGTACGGATAGGCCTCGACGGTCACCCGCGACCCGGCCGCGCGTCCCGCTTCGAGCGCCGCGAGCACCCGCTCGATCTGATGGCCGGACGTGCTGTTCACGTGACAGTGGTGCATCGCGGCACCGGTCTCGGCCGCGACGATCGCGATCTCGGCCGAACCGTCGATCGGTGTCTCCGGGTTCACCTCGACCAGTTCACGGACATGGGTGTACGTCGGCGCGCCGGCCTCCTGCGCCAGCCGGGCCAGCGCGAGGAACTCGCCGGGGTCGGTGTCGGGCGCGTAGCCGAGCAGCACGCCGACACCGAGCGCGCCCGCGGCCAGCTCACCGTCCACAAGGGACAGCCAGGCCGCCAGTTCCTTCGGTGACGAAGACCGTTGCCAGGCCGGGTTCCCGAGCACCGCCAGCCCGCTGTCGATATTCGCGTCCGGCTCGATCCCGGCGAGCACCTGCGCCCGCGCGGCACCCCAGGAGGCGGAAAAGCCGTAGTGCAGCGGACGGCCCGCGGCGGCCGCCTCGGCGTAGGCCCGCTCGATCGGCATCAACCCGGCCTCGAGGTCGAGCGCGGTCGTCACGCCGTCCATCGCCTGCAGCCGCTGGCCCGCGATGGTGTGCACGTGGCTGTGCAAGTCGATGAAGCCCGGCCCGACGACGAGCCCGGAGACGTCGATCTCCACGTCGCCCGGCTCCGCGGTCAATCCCTCCCCGACGGCGGTGACCACGCCGTCGGATACCAGCACGTCGGCCGTGCCGTCGAACCCCGTCGCCGGATCGATGACACGACCGCCGCGCAAAATTGTCCGCATGCTTCGCCTCCTAGGATCGCCTCGTTCATGGCGACCCTAGGAGGTTTCGGCGGGCGTCCGTTCGTACCGCGCGACGAATCCGGACCCCTCGGTCCATCCGTCCGCACGAACCGCTCGTGGGTGGTAAGGACGGTTAGAACCGTCCTTACCACCCATGAGACCCGACCGGCTTCTCACGTGACGTCCGTCCAATCACGCGTGTCGTCCGTCCAATCACGTGCATCGGCAGCAGGTGGCCAAGACATCCTTGGCCCTAGCCGTCCTTACCACTCACGAGCGGTGCCGGTGCGCCGCGATGATCTCCGCGTACCGGTGCCCGCTCGCCTTGACCGTGCGGACCTGCGTGTCGTAATCGACCCGCACGAGCCCGAACCGCTTGCTCAGCCCGCTGTCCCATTCGAAGTTGTCGAGCAGCGACCACGCGAAGTAGCCCTTCACCGGTGCGCCCGCTTCGGCGGCGCCCGCCACCGCGCCCAGATGTTCTTCCAGGTAGGCGATGCGGTCGGCGTCATGGACCGATCCGTCTTCGGCGACCTTGTCGTCGAAGGCCGCCCCGCTCTCGGTGACGTAGATGGCACGGGCACCGTACTCGTCGGTGAGCCGGTGGATCAGGTCCGCCAGCCCCTGCCCGTGGATCTCCCAGCCCATCGCGGTGGTGGCCGCACCCTCGACCGGCACCTGCCGGGCGCGCGGGGCGGGACCATTCGGATCGTCCTCGACGATCTGCCGGAAGTAGTAGTTCAGGCCGTGGTAGCCGACCGGGGCCGAGATCACCTCGAGATCGTTCCCCGCCACGGGTGGTTCGACGCCGTAGACCTCGATCATGTCCGCGGGATAGCCGCGGCCGTTCGACGGGTCGAGCCACCAGCGGTTGACGTGTCCGTCCATCCGCGCCGCCGCCTCGACGTCCGCGGCGGAATCCGACGCCGGCTCGATCCCGCTGAGATTGACCACCAGGCCGATGTTCGCGGGCTGCGCGGCGTTCGCGGTGATCGCTTGGACCCCGAGGCCGTGCGCGAGCAGGAGATGGTGCGAGGCGTGGATCGCTTGCTTGAGATCCTTGATCCCGGGGGCGAAACGCCCTTCGAGGTAGCCGAGCCAAGCCGAGCACAGCGGTTCGTTGACCGTGTTCCAGTCCTTCACCCGGTCACCCAGCCGAGCCGCCACGACGGCGGCGTAGTCGGCGTAGGCATAGGCCGTGTCGCGTTCGGGCCAGCCGCCCTTCGCCTGCAGGGCGGACGGCAGATCCCAATGGAACAACGTGGCGAACGGCCGGATCCCGGCGTCGAGCAACGCGTCGACCAGCCGGTCGTAGAAGTCGAGCCCGGACGGGTTGACCGCGCCGCGGCCGGTCGGGATCACTCGCGGCCACGCGACCGAGAAGCGGTAGGCGCCCAGGCCCAGTCGCTTCATGATGGCGAGATCCTCCGGCCAGCGCCGGTAGTGATCGCACGCGACGTCGGCGGTGTCGCCGTTCAGGACGGCACCCGGGACCCGGACGAAATCGTCCCAGATGGACGGGAGGCGGCCGTCGGCGTCGACGGCGCCTTCGACCTGGTACGCGGCGGTGGCCGCACCCCACAGGAAATCGGCGGGCAGGTGCAGATTCAAGGCGGACCTCTCTGTACGGAGCGACGGGCTGGTCATTTCACGGCACCGGCGGTGAGCCCGGCGACGAGATAACGCTGGAGCAGCAGGAATCCGGCGACTACCGGGACGGAGACGATCAGGGACGCGGCCATGACCTGGTTCCAGTACACCTGGACCTGGGTCGAGTACTCCTGGAGACCGACCGCGAGGGTCCGCGTGCCCGAATCGGTCATCACCGACGCGAACAGGACCTCGCCCCAGGCCGTCATGAACGAGTAGATCCCCACCGCGACGATGCCCGGCATCGCCGCGGGGATGACGACGCGGATCAGCGCGCCGAGCGGCCCGGTGCCGTCGACCATCGCGGCCTCGTCGAGTTCCCTGGGGATCGAGTCGATGTAGCCGGCGAGCATCCAGATGGCGAACGGCAGCGAGAAGGTCAGGTAGGTGATGATCAGCCCGAGCCGGGAACCGTACAGGACGATGCCGGTGGTGTTGCCGATGTTGACGAAGATGAGGAACAGCGGCAGCAGGAACAGGATGCCGGGGAACATCTGGGTGGACAGCACGGTCATCTTGAAGAAGTTCTTGCCGCGGAAACGGAACCGGCTCAGGGCGTACGCCGCGAAGATCGCGATCACCACCGAGAGGATCGCGGCCGAGCCTGAGATGACCAGGCTGTTCACGAAGTATTCGGCGAGCGGGATGGTCTCCCAGATGTCGAAGAACGGCTGGATGGTCAGCGTCGTCGGCACCCATTCCCAGGTACCTTGCACGTCCCCGAGCGGCTTCAGCGACGACGAAACCATCGCGTACAGCGGCACCAGCGTGAACAAGGTGAGGAAGCCGAGGACGAATCGGCGGGCCCACGGGACCCAGCGAGGCTCAGACAACGGCGTTCCTCCTTCGCGCGCTCAGTCCCAAGTAGACGGTGCTGACGATGAGCAGGAACAGCAGCAACAGCACCGACATCGCCGAGCCGAGGCCGAAGTTCCAGGTCACGAAGGAGCTCTGGTAGATGTGGATCGAGATCAGTGACGCCTCCTTCGGCGCGGACGCTCCGAAAAGGACATAAGGCGTGTTGAAGTCGTTGAAGGTCCACAGGAACAGCACCAGCAGCAGGACCTGGTTGACCGGCCGCAGCATCGGCTGGGTGATGGCCCGGAACTGCCGCCACCAGCCCGCGCCGTCGATGGCCGCCGCTTCGTACAGTTCGCCGGGGATGTTCTGCAGCCCGGCCATCACGATCAGGAACGCGAACGGCCAGTTCCGCCAGACCGAGACCACCACGAGCGACCAGAAGCTGTTGTCCCCGATGAGCCAGAAGGAGTCGGTGCCGAGCAGGTCGTTCACCAGGCCGGTGTCCTTCTGGAACATGAACGACCAGGTGATCACGGCGGCGTACATCGGCAGCGCGTACGGCACCAGGAACAGGGTCCGGAGCAGGCCGCGTCCGCGGAAGTTCTTCTGCATCAGCACGGCGGCCGACGTTCCGAACAGCCAGCAGAACCCGACGGAGAGAACGGTGTACAGGACGGTGATCCAGAACGAGCCGAGCAGCGACTTCCCCGCCGCGGCGTCGAAGTCGAGGACGAACTTGTAGTTGTCCAGCCCGGCCGCCGGAGCGGACGAGAAGTCACGGATGTAGAACTGCGTCAGCTTGAAGAAGCTCATCACGAGCCCGGCGATCATCGGGATCAGGTGGACGAGCAGTTCGAGCAGGATCGCGGGCAGCAGGAGCAGATACGGCAGCGCGGCCCGGCGCCGGTCACGCCGGACACCTCGGGGCCGGGGAGCCCCGGCCGTCTTCACGGCCGGGGCATCGTCGAGAGCGGTCGGCATCAACTACCGGCCGCGATCTGCTGGTCCGCCTGGTTCAGCTGGTCACGGATCTTGGCTCCGTCGACCGGCTCGCCCGCGGCGACGTCGGCGAACATCGCCTTCATCGCGGTACCGATCAGGGTCTCGAACTGCGATTCCTGCGGGACCTGGGGCATCGGCTCGGCCGAGTTCGCGAGCACGTTCTGGAAGACCCTGACGTCTTCGGTCTGGAACGCCGTGTCGCTGTAGGCGTCCTGGACGGTCGGCAGCGAACCGTAGGTCTTGTTGAGCAGCGCCTGTTCCGGCGCCGAGACCATGAACTTCACGAAGTCCAGTGCGGCGTCGGGGTTCTTGGTGTTCTTGAAGACCGCCATGTTGATGCCCGCGACGAAACTGGTCACCTTCCGGCCGTTCGGCGGCGCGGTGGCGGGCAGCGGGATCGGCGCGACGCCGAGGTTCGCCATGTCCATCCCGATGTTCTTGAACGACCCCGCGGAGGCCTGGTTCATGAACATCGCGGCTTTGCCGTCCGACAGATCTTTGAGGGATTTCGCGGTGTCGGCGTACTCGGCGTTGGCCGGGTTGACGATCTTGTCCTTCTGCATCAGATCGACGAACTGCTGGACGGCCGCGACCGACGGATCCGAGGCCAGCTGCGGTTTGCCCTCGGGAGTGAAGAACTGCGCACCGTGCTGGGCGCCGAGGATCGCCGCGTGGTGACTGTTCTCGGTGATCTGACCCGCCTGGAGCGAGAGCCCCCATTGGCCCTTGTCGGGTTTGGTGAGCTTCTTGCCGTCTTCGACGAGTTCCTCCCAGGTGGCGGGCGGCTTGGTGATACCGGCCTCCGAGAAGAGTTTTTTGTTGTAGTACAGGCCGTACGCCTGGCCGTAGAGCGGTACGCCGACCGGCGGCTGCCCGCTCGCCCCGGTGGCCGCCAGCGATGGGCCGAGGAAGCGGGACTTGCCGCCGACCTTCTCCAGCGCGGCGTCGTCGAACGGCAGGAACGCACCCGTCGCCTGCAACGAGGCCGACCAGGTGTTGCCGATGTTGAGCACGTCCGGCCCCTTGCCGGAGGTGGTGGCCGCGAGGATCCGGTTGAGCAGATCCGTCCACGGGACGACCTCGAGCTTGACCTTGATCCCGGAGGCCTTCTCGAACTTGTCGAGCTCGGGCTGTAGTACGGCTTTGTCGTTGTCGAGACTGGTGCCCTGATTGGACGCCCAGTACACGAGCTCCTTGGGAGCACTGGACGACGTGCCGCCGCCGCACGCCGTCGTGGCGGCGGCCGCCAGCGCCAGGACGAGCGCGGGAGCGATCTTTCCGATTCGCATCGATGGTCCTCGGGGTGAGTGGCCAAGCCGCGTCCGGAGCCTGTGACCCGGGACACGTCTTATTTCAGGGCTTGAGTTAAGCCTTGGCCAACCTTGCCGTCAAGACCCGCGCACCATTTCGTCCCGTTCGTGCCAGAGGATGCCGGGCACGATCACTTCCCGGTCAGCACAGCGAAGGCCTCGCTGCGGTGGACAGCGAACAGTTCGAGCGCCTTCTCACCGTCACGGGCACGAAGAGCGGCCGCCAGCCGACGATGCTCGGCCGGGATACTCGCGAGGTAGCCGTCGGAACTCACGCCGATCCTCGTCAGCAGGAACAGGTACACCTGCGACCGGATCGCCTGCCACGCCTCGACGAGCCGCCGGTGACCGGACGCCGCGTAGACCGCGTCGTGGAAGTCGATGTCACAGCGGACCATCTCGTGCTCGTCGCCTGCCCGGTCCATCCGGTCGACGATCTCGTCGAGCGCGGCAAGGTCCGCGTCCGGCGCGTTCGCGACCACGAGCCGGACGGCCAGCTGTTCCAGCGCCGACCGCAGGCTGTCGAGTTCCGCGACGTCCACATCGGACAGGGTCGTGACAATCGCGCCGCGATGCCATTCGCTGCGGACCAGACCCTCGCGCTCCAGTCTCAGCAGTGCTTCACGCACGGGGCCGCGGCTGACGCCGAGCGCCGCCGAAAGCTCGACCTCGCGCAGCTGCGCGCCAGGCGGATAGGCGCCACCGAAGATGGCGTCCCTGACCCTGTCGGCGACCTCGTCCGCCAGCCCGCGACGACGTGCCGGCACCACCCTGCCGGGTTCGCTCATCCTCATCCCTCCCGCCGGAACGCCCGATAGTAGCGACCACGCACTTTGTCCTAATGTTAACATTGCGACACGTGCACCTCCCTCCGGAAAGGATCCCCTGGGTATGACCGTCCTCGACTCCCCCATCCCGCGCTTCCACCTCGCCATGCCCGTCGACGACCTCGCCGCCGCACGCGCCTTCTACGGCGAAGTCCTCGGCCTCGAACAGGGCCGCAGCTCCGACACGTGGATCGACTGGAACCTCCACGGCCACCAGTTCGTCACGCACCTCGCGCCCGAGCGGCCGCGCCAGATCCACAACCCCGTCGACGGGCACGACGTTCCCGTGCCCCACTTCGGCTTGATCCTCACCGTGCCGGAGTTCCGGAAGCTCGCGGACCGGCTGCGCGCGGCGGACACCTCGTTCGTCATCGAGCCTTACGTCCGCTTCGAGGGTCAGACCGGTGAGCAGTGGACGATGTTCCTGCTGGACCCCGCGGGCAACGCCCTGGAGTTCAAGGCGTTCGCCGACGACTCGCAGGTCTTCGCCGTCTGACCGGCCGGAAGTGTCGATTCGGGTTCGAACCAAGGCGTCCTGGGCATCTACCGGATTCTGGCTGCGGCTGATCGCGGGTCCGTGAAGGCCTCCTTGCCTACCCTGAGGGTGGTGAAGGAGGCCTTCACCACCCTCAGGATCACCACTCACGACACACCAGCGATCGATAACCCGAGCATTATCGTTCGGTGCCGCATTCCGCGTTGATCAAGGACTGGCGCGGCGGGAAGCTGGTCCTGTCAGCGAGCCTGCTGACCACGGAAAACCAGGGAGACGCCACCATGTTCGACCCCATCCTCCTCCGGGCCGCCGACGCCGAGATCGTCAGCGACGCGCCGGGCAGCGAAATCACGCTGCTGGCCGACTCGGACACCACCGACGGGGGCTTCACCGCGAACCGCGCGACCCTGAAGGACGGCGTCTTCGGCACCCCGGCCCATTTCCACATCCGGGCGACCGAGTTCTTCTTCGTGCTCGAAGGGAAGCTCCAGGTTCTCGTCGACGAAACCCTGCACACGCTGGAGAAGGGCGACTTCCTCGCCGTGCCGCCCAAGGTGCCGCACGCGTTCGGCCCCGCCGCCGGCTCGGACGCCGACGTCCTGGTCACCTTCACCCCGGGCATGGCCCGCTTCGACTACTACCGGCTCCTCGACCGGGTCGCGCGCGGTGAAGCCGACCCCTCGGAGATCGCCGCGTCCTCGAAGCAGTACGACAACCACTACGTCGACAGCCCGATCTGGCGCGCCGCGCGCGGTCAGTGACCGCTCAGTCGACGACCGCGGTCGCCTCGACCTCGACGAGGTGCTCGGGCACGTCGAGGGCCGCGACGCCGATCAGTGTTCCCGGCGGGACCGGGGTGCCGCCCAGCTTCGCGGCCGCCCGGTCCACGCCTTCGAGGAACAGCGCGAGTTTGTCCGGCGTCCAGTCGACGACGTAGACGGTAATCTTCGCGACGTCGTCGAAGGTGGCGCCGGCCTCAGCGAGCGCGGTGCCGATGTTCAGGTAGCACTGTTCGACCTGTGCGGCGAGGTCACCCTCGCCGACGAGGACACCGTCGGCGTCCCAGGACACCTGCCCCGCGATGAAGACCAGCTTCGACCCGGTCGCGATCGACACCTGCCGGTAGGCGGGGATCTCCGGCAGTCCCGCGGGGTTCACCAGGGTGATGCTCATCCGTACTCCTCTTTCATGGTCACTTGTGGTTACCCAGGAACTGTAGGAGAGTGTGCGACGACCTGGAAGAACGCACTTTTTCGTGACTGGGGAACCTCATGGTGACCAAGCGGCTCAACGGTTCGGACGACGCCGATCTGATGCGGGCGGACTCACTGGCGCGGGAGATCTTCTCCGACGTCGCCAACAAATGGGCGCTCCTGATCATCGAGACGATCGGCGACCGAACCCGGCGGTTCACCGAACTGCGCGACGACATCGAGGGCATCAGTCACAAGATGCTCACCCAGAACCTGCGCATGCTGGAGCGCAACGGCCTGATCGAACGGACGGTGCACCCGACGGTGCCACCGCGCGTCGACTACACCCTCACCGAGGCGGGGCACGGCCTGCGCGCCACGGTCGACGGGATGTGCGACTGGACCCACCGGTTCCTCGGCCACATCGAAGACTCGCGACGCCGGTTCGACACGCCTGTCAACGGTTGACGGCCTGGTCGGGGTCTCGCACCGTGCACTTCGCCGCGGTACGGATCCATGCTCCGCAACGGGCCTCGATCACGGCGGCGACACTCACGAGGTTCGGCACCGGCGATGTCGCGTGACTGACCGGACGACACGCGTGATTGGACGGACGACACGCGGCGGAACCCGGCCGCGGTCGTGTCGTCCATCCAGTCACGCGTGTCGTCCATCCAGACACGTGTGTCGTCCGTCCAGTCACGCGAAACCGCCATCCGCGCACCGGCAGCAGGCACCTAACACTCAAGCCACCCGAAGCCCTACGGCAACCGGACCACCCGCAGGAAGGCGGGCAACAGCCACGGTCGCGGACCGCTGACGACGATCTTGCGCGTCAGCGCGGAACGCGGCTTGCCGACCCGGTGGAACAGCATCAGGTTCAGCGTCGGCGGGTCGAAGGAGATCCGCACGTCGACCGGTCCGCCGGACTCCTCGACCGTCACTCGCCCCCGATGCAGCACCAGCACGACCGGGGACGTGTACGCGGACCGGAACGCCACGGCGATGCGTCGATCCCGCGGCGGCTCGCCGGTGTCGAGAAGGTGCCCGATGTCGTGACTCAGCACACCCACCAAGAACAGATCGAAGAACAACGCCGCGTCAGCCGGCTGGATCGTC
This sequence comes from Amycolatopsis coloradensis, assembly GCF_037997115.1. NCBI lineage: Bacteria > Bacillati > Actinomycetota > Actinomycetes > Pseudonocardiales > Pseudonocardiaceae > Amycolatopsis > Amycolatopsis coloradensis. The sequence goes on along the minus strand of NZ_CP150484.1, from coordinate 4,977,471 downwards.
CACGGCAGCTTCAGCGCCTTGGCGATGTCCCAGCCGTGGATCTGCAGTTCGTTGACGAGGTGCGCGAGGACGCCGGCCAGCGGCACCTTCGAACCCCCGAGCCAGTCCAGCGGGGCACCCGGGTCCGCGCCCTCGGTCACCCGCAGTACTTCTTCGATGTCCGCGAGCAATCCGGTGACGAGCACCTGGATGTCGCGTTCGGGAAAACCTCGCAACACCAAGGCGTTCAGCACGGAAACGGTGTCCACAGTGGTCTTCTCGACCTGGCTATGCCCGCGGGCGTCCAAAATCGACGCGCCGTCCGGCCGCACCAGCGAGGTGTACATCTTCGCGATCATCGCGACATGGGCGACCGTTTCGGCCACCGTCCACTCCGCGGTGACCATCGCGTCCGGATCCGGAACGCGGGCGACCAGTTCCGCGAATCGCGCACCCGTCACCCGATAGGCTCGCCGCACCGAACGCCATCGATCCGCCGTGATCGCTCTGGTCACCTGCCGATTTTATCGTGCTGCCACCGAAAACCGTTCCGCTCACGCGCGGTCCCGCACTGCCCGAAAGCGCAGTGACCGTACTCACTACGGAAATTCACGTGACACACACCGACCGGCACGGGCAGACTGAACGGAAAGACTCAGCCTCGCCTTCGCTGTCACCGTTGCCGGCGCCGAAGGTGGCCAACGCGGACCCGCGCCCTTCCAGGAGCCCTTCACTGATGACCGAGACCCTGCCCGAAACCGCCCACGACCAGGAAAGGGCACCGGCGAAAGCCGGGCTCCTGATCGGGGTCCTGGTCCTTTCCGCGTTCGTGATGATCCTCAACGAGACCATCCTGAGCGTCGCGCTGCGTGACCTGACCGTCGACCTCCAGGTCCCGACCACCACCGTCCAGTGGCTGACCAGCGGCTTCCTGCTCACCATGGCGGTCGTCATCCCGACCACCGGGTTCCTGCTCGAGCGGTTCACCCCGCGCCAGGTGTTCCTGGCCTCGCTCACCCTGTTCAGCACCGGCACCCTGGTCAGCGCGCTGGCCCCGGGCTTCGCCCTCCTGCTGACCGGCCGCGTCATCCAGGCCTGCGGGACGGCGGTGATGCTGCCGCTGCTGATGACCACGGTGATGCGCCTCGTGCCGGTCGAGAAACGCGGCGCCACGATGGGCACGATCACCATCGTCATCGCGGTCGCCCCGGCGATCGGCCCGACCATCGGCGGCGCCGTGCTCTCGTCGCTCGGCTGGCGCTGGATGTTCTGGATCGTCCTGCCGCTCTCGCTCGCCGCCCTGGTGGTCGGTATGGTGCAGCTGCGGCTGGACAGCGACACCCGCAAGGTGCCGCTGGACGTCTTGTCGGTGGTCCTGTCCGCGCTCGGTTTCGGCGGCGTGCTGTACGGCCTGTCGGTGTCCGGCGAATCCGCCGGCGGGCATCAGCCGGTGCCGCCGTGGGCGCCGATTGCGGTCGGTGTCGTGGCGCTCGTGGTGTTCACCTGGCGTCAGTTGCGCCTCCAGAAGGAGGACCGCGCGCTGCTGGACCTGCGTCCGTTCACCCACCGCAGTTTCGTCGTCTCCCTGGTGCTGACGGCCCTGCTGTTCATGTGCCTGCTCGGCGCCGCGGCGATCCTGCTCCCGCTGTACCTGCAGACCGTCCTGCACACCACCACGTTCGTCAGCGGGCTCGCGGTGCTTCCCGGCGGCCTGGTCCTCGGGCTGCTCGGCCGCCCGGTCGGCGCGCTGTACGACCGCTTCGGCCCCCGGCCCCTGGTCATCCCCGGCGCGGCCGCGATGGCGATCTCGCTGTGGCTGTTCGCCCTGCTCGGCGCGGGATCGCCGCTGATCGCGGTCATCGCCATCCACGTCCTGCTGATGGGCGGGCTCGGCCTCATGATGACGCCGCTGATGACCGAATCCCTCGGTTCGCTGCCCGAGCACCTCTATTCACACGGCAGCGCGATCCTCGCCACCCTTCAGCAGCTCGCCGGCGCGCTCGGCACCGCCATGTTCATCGCGGTGGCCACGGCCAGCACGACCACGGCCGGGGCGGTCAGTCCCGACGCGGGCGGTATCCGCACGACGTTCATGGTCGCCGGTTGCGTCGGCCTCGCCGCGTTCGTCGGATCGCTCTTCGTCAAGAAGAGCGCCGGCACCGGTGCGGTGGCCGCGCACCACTGACGTCGACCGCGCGCCCGCCGTCGCCTCCACCGGAGGGACGGCGGGCGCGCGTCGTCCGATCACCTTCCGGCCGTAGGCGATGGCGGGCAGTTCGACCCAGCGGCGCAGCGCGCAGGCGAACACCAACGCGACACCGGTGGTCGCGGCGGCCTTGGCGAGCCCGCTGGGCAGCAGCCAGCCCGTGACCCCGGCCGCGCCGGTCTGGGCGAGGTAGAGCGCGTACGAACGGTCGCCGACGAAGGTCAACGGCCTGCTCGAGAGCAGCGTCCGGACCGGACCCGGCGAAACGACGGCCACGAGCAGCAGTGCCGAGCCCGCCGCGTAGACCGGCACGACGAACTGCCAGTGCCCGCCGAGCGCCTTCGCCAGCGGGCCGACGGAGAACTGCAGCACGACGAACCCGCAGCCGATGACCGTCGCGACGACCGGGCTGGTCAGCGGCCGGACGAGGGCGAACCCGCGCGGATGGTGGAGCGTCATCGCCAGCAGGCAGCCGATGACCAGCGAGCAATAGTGCACCGAAAGACTCGCCCAGGTATGCGAGGGCGCCAGGGGCAACGCGAACAGCACGACACCCAGGACAGCCGAAGCGCCCAGCAGCAGACGCAGCACCGCCCTCCCGCTTCGCGCGAACGAAGTCAGCACCAGCAGCGCGGGCCAGACCAGGTAGAACTTCTCCTCCACGCCCAGCGACCACGACGTCGGGTAGGGCGTGTTGAAGTCGACGAGTTCGTTGCCGAAGACGAGGTAGTACGGCATGGCGTCGGCGAGCCTGCTGCTCTGGTACGTCCCGCCGAGCAGGACCGCGACCGTGGTCAGCGCCAGCAACAGGAAGTACACCGGCATGATCCGGAAGACCCGGCGAAGGTAGAACCCGCGCAACGAGATCCGGCCGTCACGGTCTTCCTCGCGCAGGGCCAGCGTCGTGATGAGGAAGCCGGACAACACGAAGAACAATTGCACGGCGATCCAGCCTTGGAGGCGGTCGACGACCGGGCCCCCGTAGTGGAAGAAGACGACGGCCACGGCGGCGAGCGCGCGTACGCCGGTGAGGCCGGGGAACCACGACGAGGCCAGGTAGTCGGCGTGGCCGAGGGGCCGCCACCAGGAGCGGCGTGCAGGAGCGAACATGCCCCGAAGGTTCGTGCGTGGACGCTGAACCGAAGCTTAAGGAAGCTGAAGTCGTCTTCAGCTTCGCGCTTTCGCCAACGGCAGGCGGACGACGAGCCGGGCACCGCCGTCGTGGTCGGCGACTTCGACGGATCCACCGTGCGCCTCGGCGATCTCGGCGACGATCGCCAGCCCGAGGCCCGCGCCACCGTCGTCACGCGCACGTCCGTCGTCGAGACGCACGAAGCGATCGAACACCCGCTCACGGTCCGCGGCGGGAATGCCCGGCCCGTCGTCGGTGACCGCGACCACGGCGACTTCGTCCACAGTGGACACCTGAATCTCGACGCCCGTACTGGTATGGCGTTGCGCGTTGTCCACCAGATTGCGCAGCAACCGCTCCAGCCTGCCGCGGTCGCCGAGGACCACCGGATCCCCGTCGATCTCCGCCCGGACACTCCTCCGCCCGGAGAGACAGGACTCGACCACTTCGGACAGTCGCACCGGCGTGGTCCGTTCCGGCCCCGCGTTGTCCAGCTTGCCGAGCAGCACGAGGTCACCGACGAGATCCTGCAGCCGGGTGATGTCGAGCAGCGCGTTGCGGCAGGCGTCGCGCCAGTCCAGCCGGTCCGGATGGGCGAGCAACACTTCGAGCTGGGTCCGCAGGGAGGCCAGCGGAGTACGCAGTTCGTGCGACGCGTCCGAGGTGAAGCGGCTCTGCCGGGTGACCGCCGTGTCCAGGCGGGCGAGCATCGTGTTCATCGTTTCGGCGAGCTTCGCGATCTCGTCGGCGCTGTCCGGGGCCGGGACCCGGCGGGAGAGGTCGTGCGCGCCGATCTCCGCGACCTCCGAGCGGATCGCCTCGACCGGCCGCAGCGAACGGCGTACCGCGAGCCACGCGATCACCCCGATCAGCAGTGCGATCATCGGGACACCAGCCAGCAGCGTCACGCGCACCGCATCGAGCGCCGCCTGTCCGGACTCGTCGACGACGGCGGCGCCGTAGATCCGGTACTTGCTGTCGCCGCTCGTCTCGGCCGCGACGTGCACGCGTGTCTCGGTGGTCTCGACAGCACGGCCGAGCACTCCCCGGCAGCCGACCGACCCCGCCATCGACTCGTCGACCGCACCCGCTTCGAGTACCGACACGTAATCACCGGGCTTGTACATGTCCGACTGGCTCAGCATGCCGTGCCGCAGACCGGGGCATCCGATTACGCGCTTGCCTGACCGGTCGATCACCTCGTAGGCCGAGTCCCGGACGAGCAGGAGCAGATCGGCCGGCGCGGCGCCGGTGTTCAGCAGCTGCACGATCGCCGCCGCGCGCGCCTTCGCCACCTGCGCGGCCCCCGCCCCCAGCCGGTTCTGGGCATCGAGCACCAGCCACGCCGAAACGACGCCGAGCGCGAGGAGCGACGTCACGAACGACGTCAGCGCGACCCGGAAGCGGGTCGACCTCCACGCCTTAGGCACCGGAGCCCACCACGTGATAGCCGGCGCCGCGCACCGTCCGGATCGTCTCCGCCCCGAACGGCAGATCGATCTTGCGCCGCAGCGCGCTCACGTGCACCTCGACAAGGTTCACGGTCGCCGACGCGGCGAAATCCCAGAGGTTCTCCAGCAACTCGGCTTTGGTGACCACCTCGCCCTGCCGCTTCATCAGATACGCCAGCAGAGCGAACTCCTTGGTGGTCAACGGGATCTCGGCCGTGCCACGACGGCAGACGCGGCTCGCCTGGTCTAGTTCGAGGTCGCCGAGCCGGAGCGTGCCCGGCCGGGTCGCTCCCCCGCGCCGGATCAGCGCCCGGAGCCGGGAGAGCAGGACGCCGTAGGAGAACGGCTTCGGGAGGAAGTCGTCGGCGCCGGTGTCCAGCGCCTCGATCTCGTCGTCCTCGCCGTCTTTCGCGGTCAGCATGAGGATCGGGGTGGTGTCGCCCCGTTCGCGCAGTCTCCGGCAAACGCGGTAGCCGTTGAGCCCCGGCAGCATGATGTCGAGGATCATCGCGGAATACGGGTGTTCGGCGGCGTACCAAAGCGCGTCGCGGCCGTTGTGCGCGACGTCCACGGCATAGCCCTCGGCGCTCAGCCCCGCGCGCAGCGATTCGGCCAGCCTTCGCTCGTCCTCCACGAGCAAGATCCTCATCCGCTCACGATCCCATACGTCCGAGTCATCTCCGGTCACCGCCCGCCCGCTGTCCGGGTGAAGGCTCGCCGCCGTCAGGACGTATTCCGGGAGCGTTCCCACATTTCAGCTCGCCCGGCCTTGTCACGACCCCGGCCGCCCCTCTACGGTCCTCGATGGGAGCGCTCCCATAAATCGGATTCCGGTCGCAAGGAGGCGACGCATGAGATTCCGCAGAAAGGGTGTTTCGGCACCATCGGCCGTCGGCGCGGTACTCGCGATGGTGGCGGTGCCGGTGGTGCTGGGCTCGAGCGCCGAAGCGGCACCGGGCTGCAAGGTCGACTACACGATCACCAACCAATGGGACACCGGTTTCGGGGCCACCGTCACCGTCACCAACCTCGGTGACCCGATCAGCGGAGGCTGGACGCTGAGCTGGGACTTCCCCGGAAACCAGCAGGTGCAGCAGGGCTGGAACGGCAGCTTCGGCCAGCAGGGCACGCGAGTGACGGTCCGGGACGTGGGATGGAACGGTTCGCTCGACACCGGCGCCGCCGTCTCCCCCGGCTTCAACGGCAGCTACTCCGGCACCAACGGGAAACCCGCCGTCTTCACCTTGAACGGCACCACCTGCACCGGTTCCACCACGCCCACCACCACGACCACTCCCGGTCCTGGCGGCCCCAAGGCGGACAACCCCTACGCCGGCGCCGGGGTGTACGTGAACCCGGAATGGTCGGCGAAGGCCGCCGCCGAACCTGGCGGCGCAAGAATCGCGAACCAGCCGACCGGAGTCTGGCTCGACCGGATCGCCGCCATCGAGGGCACGAGCACGAGCCGCGGGCTGCGCGCCCATCTCGACGGAGCGCTTCAGCAGGCCGCCGGGAAACCGCTGGTCGTCCAGCTGGTGATCTACAACCTGCCCGGCCGTGACTGCTCCGCACTCGCGTCGAACGGCGAGCTCAAGGCGGACGAACTCCCGCGCTACCAGGCCGAGTACATCGACCCGATCGCCACGATCCTCGCCGATCCGAAGTACGCGACGTTGCGGGTGGTGACCGTGATCGAGATCGACTCCCTGCCGAACCTCGTCACCAACGTGACACCACGGCCGACGGCCACGCCCCAATGCGACGTCATGAAGGCCAACGGGAACTACGTCGCCGGTGTCGGCTACGCGCTGGCGAAGTTCGGCGCGATCCCCAACGTCTACAACTACATCGACGCCGGGCACCACGGCTGGCTCGGCTGGGACGACAACCTCGGCCCGTCCGCCGCGCTCTTCGCACAGGCCGCGAAGAGTTCCGGCAGCACACTGGCCAACGTGCACGGCTTCGTCGCGAACACCGCGAACTATGGGGCGCTCAGGGAGCCGTACTTCACCGTGAACGACAGTGTCGGCGGCACTTCGGTGCGGACGTCGAAGTGGGTGGACTGGAACCGCTACGTCGACGAGCTGTCCTACGCGCAGGCTTTCCGGCAGGAGGCCATCCGGGCGGGCTTCCCGGCGGACGTCGGCATGCTCATCGACACCTCCCGCAACGGCTGGGGCGGTGCCGCGCGACCGTCCGGCCCCGGGCCGTCCACCACGGTCGACGCCTACGTGAACGGGAGCAGGACGGATCGCCGCATCCATCTCGGGAACTGGTGCAACCAGGCGGGCGCGGGGCTCGGCGAACGCCCCAAGGCCGCGCCGGAAGCCGGGATCGACGCCTACGTCTGGATCAAGCCGCCCGGTGAATCCGACGGCGCCAGCAAGGAGATCCCGAACACCGAGGGCAAGGGTTTCGACCGGATGTGCGATCCGACGTACACCGGCAACCCGCGGAACCAGAACAACCTGTCCGGCGCGCTGCCCGACGCGCCGCTCTCCGGGCACTGGTTCTCCGCCCAGTTCCAGGAGTTGCTGAGGAACGCTTACCCGGCTCTGTAGGCAATGGTCTCGTGAGTGGTGAGGACGGTTCTAACCGTCCCTGCCACTCACGAGGCTTCTCCTTGTGCCGCACCGGTGATATTGCGGACCATGCCACCGAACACCACACCGTGGAACGGCGCGATCCCCTTCCAGTACGCGTGCCCGGCCAGCCCGTGCGGCTCGAACACCGCTCGCTGCCGGTACACGGTCCGACCGTCCTCATCGGACTCGACGCCGAGTTCGAGCCAGGCGCGCCCCGGCAGCTTCATTTCCGCCCGCAACCGCAGCAGGCGCGGCCGATCGAGATATTCGACGCGCCACCAGTCGAGCGCCTCGCCGAGATGCAGCCGCCGCGGATCCCGCCGCCCGCGCCGCAACCCGACACCGCCGACGAGCCGGTCGGCCCAGCCGCGGACCGACCAAGCCAGCGGGAACGAGTACCACCCGTGTTCCCCGCCGATCGACTCGATGACGTCCCACAGCGCCTCCGGCGAGGCATCCGTCCGCTGCGCCCGTTCATCCTCGTAGACCGTCCCGCCCGCCCAATCCGGATCACTCGGCAGTGGATCCGAAGGCGCCGCGGCACTCGACGCGTCCGACCAGCGGGTCGGCACGTCGGCGTTGCGGATCCGGGTCAGCGCCAGTTCGACGGCGTACTCGTAATGCGTCAGGCCGGCATCGGGGTCGGGGATGTGCTCGGCGATCGAGTGGTCGTGACAGACCACCTCGTGCACCAGCGATTCGATCAGCGGTACGGCGATCGACTTCGGCACGGGCGTGACCAGGTTGACCCACTGCGCGGACAGCCACGGAGTGAGCACCGGAACGGGTACGACCGCTCGCCTCGGCAGACCGGCGACGACGGCGTATCGGCGCATCATGTCCAAATAGGTCAGCACGTCCGGCCCGCCGATGTCGAAGGCGCCGTTCACTTCGGACGGCAGGTCGGCCGCGTGCACGAGATAGTGCAGCACGTCCCGGATCGCGATCGGCTGGATGCGGTTGCGCACCCAGCGCGGGGTCACCATCGCGGGAAGCCGCTCGGTCAAGTAGCGCAGCATCTCGAAGCTCGCCGAACCCGAACCGATGATCACCGCGGCCTGCAGGACGAGGGCGGGTACTCCGGAATCCAGCAGGACCCGGCCCACTTCGGCGCGCGACGCCAGGTGCGGCGACAGCTCCTCGTCGTCCGGCACGATGCCGCCCAGATAAACCAGCCGCCGGGCACCCGCCGCCTTCGCCGCCTCGGCGACCGTCCGCGCCCCTTCCCGGTCGACGTCGACGAAGTCCTTGCGCGCCAGGGAATGTACGAGGTAGTAGACAACCTCGCAGTCGGCCAGTGCCGTCTCGATGGAGGCCGGATCGGTGACGTCGCCGCGTTCGACCTCGACCCGGTCACGCCACGGCTCCTCGGCGACCTTCTCCGGCGAGCGGGCCACCACGCGCACGTCGTGGCCCGCGTCGAGCAGTTGCGGGACCAGCCGTCCGCCGACATAACCGGTCGCTCCGAGCACCACGCATCGCATGCCCCGAGTGTTCACGGTGCCAGGCGACCGCGCACTTCGACGGTCGCGGCGATGCTGTTCCGGAGGAACCGGGCGACCGCCCGCCGCTCGTCCTCCCCCAGGTCGCGCCATGCTTCGGCGTAGCGCTCCCCGAGGGGCTGGAAGAACTCCGCACCGATCCGCCGTGCCTGGTCGTGCATCCGCAATTCGACCTTGCGCCGGTCGGTGGCGCTCCGGTCCCGGTAGAGATGGCCGGCCCGCTCCAGCCGGTCCAGCACCGCCGTCGTCGCCGACGCGCTCAGGTGCAGGGCGCTCGCGAGCCTGCTCGGGCTCATCGGGTCCCCCATACGGGCGGCGTCCATGATCACCGCGAGCGCGTTGAGGTCGGTCCGGTGCAGGCCGTGTGACTCACCGAACATCTCCGCGAACCGGTCCGACTCGACCGTCAGCTGGCGTAGCAGGAGAACGAGCAGATCGTCCGTGACCTGTTCGACCTCTTCAGAGCCCGCGGCCATAACCGGAACCTCCCCTCACGTTGCCCCGTCCGGGTGACCACTCTACTATTTCGATGGTCGAACTATTCACTCGTCGAAGTAGCGATGCCACGGGAGCCATCCGTCCATGATCTCGGAAGTCGAACGCCCAGCCCGCACGCGGTCACCTCTGCGCTGGCTGCTCCCCGCCCTCGTCGCGGTCGCGTGGCTGCTCTTCGGCGGGTTCAGCGGCCCGTACGCGGGCAAGCTGAGCCAGGTCACGGAGAACGACAGCAGCAGTTTTCTCCCGGCGTCGGCCGAAGCCACCGAGGTCGGCGAACTCCAGAAGCAGTTCGCCGGCGCCTCCGTGATCCCGGCGATCGTCGTCGCCGAGCGCCCCGCAGGCCTGACCGAGAACGACAAGCGATTCCTCGCCGACCGCACGTCGAACGCCCGGCTCGTCCCGGCGCCGGGGAGCAACGCGGGCGCGCAGGTCGTCGTGTTCCTGGACGCCAAGAGTGACCCAGGGGACGGCGTCGAGGCGCTGCGAGAGGCGCTCGCCCGCGACACCCCCGACGGGTTGAAGGTACTCGTGACCGGCCCCGCCGCACAGATCGCCGACCTCAAGGAGGCGTTCGGCGGGATCGACGGACTGCTGCTCCTGGTCGCGGGCGCGGTCGTCGCGGTCATCCTGATCATCGTCTACCGGAGTCCGCTGCTCCCCCTGCTGGTCCTGTTGTCCGCGGTCTTCGCGCTGGGAACGGCGAGTCTCGCGGTGTACCTGCTCGCGGATCACGACGTGCTGGCGCTGAACGGGCAGAGCCAGGGCATCCTGTTCATCCTCGTCTTCGGCGCCGCCACCGACTACGCGCTCCTCATGATCTCGCGCTATCGCGAAGAACTCAGGGCGACCGACGACGCGCGCTCCGCGCTCCGCACGGCCTGGCGCTCGACCATCGAGCCGATCGCGGCCTCGGCGGGGACCGTGATCCTCGGCGTGCTCTGCCTGCTGTTCAGCGACCTCAACTCCAACAAAGGGCTCGGCCCGGTCGCCGCCATCGGCATCGGCGCCGCCTTCCTCACGACCATCACGTTCCTCCCCGCGGTCCTGGCCCTGTGCGGGCGCAACGCCTTCTGGCCCTTCCGGCCGACGGTGACCCAGCCTCGCGAAGAGACCGGCGGCATTTGGGCACGCGTGTCCGGTTGGGTCGCCCGCGCTCCGCGCACGATCTGGATCGTCACGACGGTCGTCCTGCTCGCGGGCGGCGCGTTCCTCCCCCAGCTCAAGGCCTCCGGCACCGCGCAGTCCGCCGTCTTCCTCACTCCGGTCGATTCCGTCGCGGGGCAGGAAGTCCTTTCGCGCTACTTCCCCGGTGGCTCCGGCTCGCCCACGGTGATCATCACACCAGCCGGTCAAGCACAAGCGGTCACCACGCTGGCGCGGGTCCCCGGCGTTTCGGACGTCCGCCAAAGCGGCGAAGCGGGCGGGCTCGCGAAGATCGACGCGGTCCTCGCGGATCCCCCGGATTCCGACGCGGCGGTCGCGACGGTCCAACGGATCCGGGAAGCCGTGCACAGCGTCGAGGGCACGAAGGTCGGCGGACCGACGGCGACCCTGCTCGACACGAGGGAGACCTCCGAGCACGACCGGCTGCTGATCATCCCGATCGTCCTGGTCGTGATCTTCCTCGTGCTCGCCCTCCTGCTGCGGTCGCTGCTCGCGCCGCTGCTGCTGATCGGCACGGTGGTGCTGTCCTTCGCCGCGACGATGGGTGTCTCGGCGCTGGTGTTCAACCACGTCTTCGACTTTCCCGGCGCCGACCCGGTCGTCCCGCTGTTCGGCTTCGTCTTCCTTGTCGCGCTGGGGATCGACTACAACATCTTCCTGATGACCAGGGTCCGCGAGGAAGCGGGCAGAATCGGCACGCGGGACGGGACGCTGCGCGGCCTCCGCGTCACGGGCGGCGTGATCACGTCCGCGGGAGTCGTACTCGCCGCGACCTTCGCCGCACTGGCCGTCCTGCCCATCCTCTTCTTGGCGCAGCTGGCGTTCATCGTCGCGTTCGGCGTCCTGCTCGATACGCTTCTGGTGCGCTCGCTGCTGGTACCGGCGCTGGCGGTGGACGTCGGACGGAGGATCTGGTGGCCGTCGAGGCTGGCGAAGACCGGCCGGGAATGAACGCGGCGATCGCCGGGCCGAGTCCCACCTCCCTCCGGCTCTCCACCGCCCTGTCGGGGGTCAGGTTCAAGCACGACGGCTCGGTCCACGGGGTGTACGAACTGCGGAGGCTGACCGAACTCCCCGAGGAGTGGCGTTCCGCATCGCCGGAATCAGCACGGGAAGCGCGGCCAAGAGCGCGAAGCCTCGCAAGACTCCCGCGACGGGGTAGGGAACGCGAAGCCCGAACCTGTGCGCGAGCAGCCCACCGGTCAGCGCGCCGAGCGGCATCAGCCCCCAGCCGAGCAGCCGGTACACGCTGTTGACACGGCCGAGCAGCGACGCGGGTACCTCTCGCTGCCGGACGCCGACCGTGACGACGTTCCAGATCGTCGTCACGAAACCGCTCACCGCCAAGAGCCCGCCGAGCACGGCGACGTTCGGGCTGAACCCCATACCGGCGAAGACGACGGCGTTCACGGCGAGCGAGACGAGGAGCGCGCGGAGGTCACCGAGCCGGGCGACCAGCCGCGCGATCACCAGTCCGCCCGCGATGCCGCCGACCGCCGCGCCGGCGAGCAGCAGACCGAACACTCCCGCGCCGAGATGCAGCACGTCGGTCACGAACAACACGAGAGTCGCGTTCCCGAACTGACCGCAGAACGTGTTGACGCCCAGCAGCAAAGCAAGAGTACGAAGCAGGCGGTGTTTCCTCAGCCAGCGAAGTCCGTCGAGGACCTTCACTCGTTCCGACGGCACGTGTCGTCGGCGGGGCAGCCCGGCAAGAAGCAGGGCGGCGAGGACGAACGACACGGCGTCGACGGCGAACGGGAGCGTCCAAGCGAGCGCGAAGAACAGGCTTCCCAGAGGCGGGCCCCCGAACTGCCTGCCGACGACCAACGCCACCTGCTGGCTGCCGTTCGCCTGATGCAGCCGGCCTTTCGAGACGAGGTCCGGGAGCACCGTTTGCGCCGCGTTGTCGTAGAAGACGTCGCACGACCCAAGCGCGAACGCGAGTACGACGAGCACCGGCACGGTGACCACCCCCGCCGCGACGAGCACGGTGAGCACGCCGACGATCAGGGCTTGGAGTGTCTGTGTTCGCCACATCAGGGCGATCCGGTCGACCCTGTCGGCCACAGATCCCGCGACGAGCGACAGCAGAAGCCACGGCAGATACGTCGTGGCGGAGACCAAGGCCATGTCCCTCGCGTCGTGGCTCACCGTCACGGTCAGCAAGGGCAGCGCCGCGGTGAAGACGCCGTTTCCGAGACTGTCGATCCCGGTGGCCCACCACAGTCGTCGGTAGGCGTGAGGCAGGTGGGACATGATCGGATCGTGGCGCCGCCTGGTGATCCCGAAACACCATTTAGCTCGTCCCTACATACTCGAATGATGCCGATGACCCTCGAACTCGGTGTGGCCGAACTGGCCGCGACCCGATTCGCGATCTCGCCACTGTCCGAAACCGTGGCTTGTCTGCTTCAGATCGCCGGCCTCGACCGGAATCCGGTCAACCTGCCCTGGCTGCGGTGGGCTCAGGAGGAGCTCGATCGCGAGCCCCTCGATCTCTCCCGGACCTGGCCGCTGCTCGTGAACGGCAAGCTGAGCTGGCCGGAGTTCCTCGTCCCCGCTCCCCGCGACTCAGGGGCCTCCCTCGACAATGACCTGGACGCGCTACGGCGGACCCCGGAAGCTCGGGTGCGAGCGAGTCTCGGCCGGGTCTTCGGTGGAAGGCTCCCCACCGCCGCCGCGGCACTCGCCGACAACCCCACGTCCGGTCTGCGAGAGATCGCCGACGAACTACGTGAAGCGCATGACCGCCTGGTCGCGCCGCATTGGCCGCGGATACGGGCAGTGCTGGACGCCGATGTCGGGTTCCGCGCAAGGCAACTGACCGCGGGCGGTGCCGAGCGGTTGTTCGCCGATCTGCATCCGGATCTGCGCTGGCGCGCCGATCGGGTGACGCTGGCCGGCGAACGATGGCGAGAACGGCACAGTGTCGTCACACGAGGGCCGGGTGGCCTCGTGCTGATGCCGGTCGTCCTCGGGTCTCCGTATGTCCTGATCAAGAAGAACACCTCGACCCAGACCACGATCCGCTATCCGGCGCGGGGAACCGGCGCCCTGTGGGCTGCCGGAACCCCTTCGGCCGGGTCCAGCACAGTACGACTGCTGGGGCGGACGCGGGCAGACCTCCTCTCGGCCCTGTCGTCCCCCGCGACCACGACCGATCTGGCCCGTGCTTTGGGCGTGACTCCGAGCGCCGTTTCCCAGCACCTCAAGGTCCTGCGGGACAGCGGACTGGTCGCACGCGAACGCTCCGGCCGCAGCGTCCTCTACCTGACGACACCGCTCGGTGAACGCCTGCTTTGACGGTCAGAGGTCGATCAGCTCGACCGTCACCTTCGCCACATCACCTTCCTCGATCCCTTCGGCCTTGCGGACCGCTTTCTTCACCGGCAATACGTACGCGCCTCGTTTGGCGTCCGGGAAGATCGACGTCTTCCATTGGCTGCCACCGATACCGACCTGGACCCGGACCGCGCCGAACCCTCTACGCGGGCCGTCGGTGATCTCGCGGATCTCCTCGGAGATGTCCTGGGGCAGGCTGACGAAGGTCCAGGTCTCCTCGCGGCGGGCGTCCCAGACCCAGAGCTCGGCATCGAACACGACGATCATCGGTGGAGCCTCGCATACGGGTCCGACAGTTTCCGCCTCGTCGCCGCTGACCACTTCGGTGTCCCCAATGTGGCATCGGGGGTGTGCTGAACGTCGCCAGGGGACCCGCCCTCTTGTGACATGCTCGGGACCTGCCGATTTTGTGTTCATGCAGGTCGCCGGCGTTCGGTGTCAGAGGGTGCGGTTGGTGTTCTCCAGGAGCCGCACCAACCCATCGCTACCGGCCGCGTGGATGTACTCGGTGCCGTCCTTGTCGGTGTTGGTGTAGGTGATCACCCGCCCGCGCTCGATCAAGTCCACGACGGTGATCGGCACACTCCGGGAGCGTCCGCGCGCGGTGGTGAATGCTGTATACAGCTGGTGGGTCGCGTCGCGTGGGGCGTGCATGAGTTCGGTGATCAGGTCCCGGTCCGGGTCGCCTTGTTCGGGGTCGGAGTGGGCGAGCGGGCTACGGCTCGCCGCAACCGCCACCGGCCGCGCGGGGGCCGTGCGCGGCACGGACAGGTCCCGGATTTCTGCCGAGTCGACAGGGGGCAGCACCTCCACCAGATCCGCCGCCAGGTACCGGTGGTCCGGTAGTGGTTGCAGGATCACCGCGTCGTCATCGACCAGCACCCGCACCGCGTCGCGATCTCGGGAACCGGTGAAGAACCCGCCCCCGTCGCGGTCGCTCCCCGCCGGGTAAGCGGTCCACCCGTAGAACTCACGATCCGCTCCGCCCACCACCTTGAGAGTGTCGAGCAGGAGCGGGCTCACCCGTTGCCCACGCGCCAATCGATGCTCGGACAGCAGTTCCCAAGTGCCCGCTTCGATCCGCGCTGTAGCCCCATCGGGCATGTAGTACCCGGTGTTGGTGCCAAAGATCGGGTGCGGGTTCCCCAGGTCGCTCGCGTGCCACCCCCACACCGTGAGTAACGCGAGTTTCGGCAACACCAGCGGCGCGTCAATGAGAGCCATAGCGCGTGTTTTCCTTGCATATCAAGGGAACGTGGTCATGTTCCGATAGTCGGCGGAACAACCGTGTACCCGGTCTCGGGGTCGATATCGGCGATCTCCAACGGAGCCTCCTCCAGCCCGTACTTACGGGCGTGTTCGATGTCCTCGCTCTTGTCGCCGCGCGCGCCGGGAGCCATCGCCCCACCGGGCGCGCCCGGGGCACCCGTACCGGTCGACCGCGCGCCCGCCCGGCCGGACTCGCTACCGCCCGCGCCGCCGAGGACACCCGCACCGCTGCCGCGACCAGCACCCACGCCGCCCGCGCGCCCACCAACCCCGCCGATGGCAGAGCCGGGCGTGCCGGGCAGAAAGCCGCTACCGACCCCTGACCCGGTCTCGGTCCGACCGCTCGATGGGGAAGGGATGTTCGGGGTGGACAGGCCATCGCGCGCGGCTGGGTTGTAGCCAGAGGTCGCAGTGTGATCTCCTCCCACACCGGCCCCGACGTGAGAACCACTGCCAGGAGTGCCTGGTGTGTGACCGGGGGGCGGGAACGGAGAGAACCCCGAACTACCCACATAGCCGCCGTCACCGTCGCTGCGCCCCCCCACACTCGGAGGGGGTGAGGGGTGCCCCGGTGGTGGGGTCCCACCCTTCTTGCGAGGAGGCACTAACGCGATATCCGCGCCGTCATAAAAACCCAGCTGCCCGTAGTCGCGTTGCAAACCACTTTGTGCCTGCTTGAGTTGGCTTTCATAGCTTTTGTAGGTCGCGAGGTTGAATTCCGCCTTTTTATTGTAGTCGTTGATCGCCTTTTCAGTGTCGGTGTCCCATGGCGAAATCACATCCCCGAAACTCTTGTCCGGACGTGGGGGCATCGGCTTGAGGGTGGCTCTGGTGTGCTCAAACCCTGACGCGGCAGTCAACACCAACTGTTGATTACGTGCCATGGACCTATCAGCCGAATCAGCCACCGTATAGAGCTTATGGACACGCTCGCGTGCGGCATCCGCACCCGCACCGGACCAGGAAGAGTCCAGGCCGCCGATGATCTCTCGGAGGATACCCGCGTGGTCGCCCTGTCCTTTCGAGGCCCGCCCTGCCTGCGTGGCGGCCTCGTGCCACGGGCTGGAGGTACCCGCGTGCACCTGCTTCACGAATGTGGGCACCGGCACCGGCTGCGTACCAAGATCCCCGCTAAACAAATCGCGGGTCCAGTTTACCGCCCTTTTCAAGGAATCCCCGGCAGCCTTACCCAGCTCAGAGAACAAGCCCCCGACACCATGCACGAGACCAGAAAGAAAGCTCACGCCTAGACACCCGCCTTCGCACGAAGACTCGTCATAACGAGATCCGCCACCGTGTTAGCCGACTCGCACGGATCTTTCTTGCCTTCCGAGTTGAGGCTGAGAAATACCGACACTTCAATGGTGGTGCTATCGGTCGCCCCGATACTGATCTGACAGAACTCGGTAGGTGAACCACCAGAAGGGGAGACATACGCAACAGCCGGAAAACCTTGCAGGGAAGAAATCGGCTTCCAGATTTCAGCCTTGGGCTTCACATTCTCATAGATAGCGCTCAAGCCGCCAGGCAACTTGGTGGCATACCGCATGGTCACCTGACCCGTAGTGCTTTTATTGAGCCATTGACAACCCGGACCGACCGTGTCCGCGTCCACACGTTTGGTTTCCGAAGGCTTTCCTACGGCCTTGAGGATTTGGTCGGCGTTGAGAGTGTCCGCGCACGGGTCACCGGAGAAAATCGACTCCGGGAGCGGCATGGACACCTTCGGCGCACCCGCATACGGCAATTCCTGCCCTGAACTTGCCGCTGGCGTCGTCGGAGGGGCCGGGGTCGACGTGCCAGGGGTAGCGCCGCTACCCGAGCAGGCCGCGACGGTCAATGCCGTTGCCGCACCGAGTGCGATAATGATGACCTGCCGACGCATTACACCGCTCCTTCTTGAACGCTGCCCTTAAGGGCTTCGCCAGATTCTTGGTCATTTTCGGTTGTTCGGCCCAGCGCCTTCTCAAGTCGCTTGACCAATTCCTTGAGATAGAGCATCTCAAGGCGAACATGCCCCGCCCCATAGGCAAACGCCCCCGGCTGATCGCCGTTCCACGTGGCCGCCTTGGTGAATCCCATGCTCACCGGATCCTCGGCAGCCGACCGCATTCGCTCCAGCGACTGAGTGATGGTCTGATCGTTTCGCAAGTGTTCCAAGACTTCTTTGGCTTTTTGGACCATTCTTTCGGCGTGGTCGCGATCAAGCCGGAACCCGGGAGCATGGGCGGCTTGTTGCACTTGGTCGTTGGTGGCGATTTCGGCGACCTTGGCCCGGTTGACGTTTTCTGTCACTCGGTTTTCCGCCACTCGGTCGTCAGTGATGTAGAACCCCAGGTCACCCAGCCATGACGATCTCTCTGCTTCGGTCACGCGTCCACCCCTCGAACCCCTCGCCCTGGTGCGTTGCGGTGCTGATCGGTGCAGCCTGTTCAGTCGCGCCGATCAGAGTAGCGGATCGTTCACCGTGCGTGTGCTGTTACAAGAGTGGTCGCTCGGCTACTGATGGGTATCTCCGCCAGTGGTAACGCGATGTGACACCGACCGCGGGAGGTTTAGCACGGGGGTACATTTCGCTCACCGCGACGGGCGAACGACGGGGATTTCCGGCTACCGGTGGTCCGGGCTTCCGGCGGGCCAATGCCACCCATCAGGCTTTCGATCTTCTCCAGCTCGCCCGTCTCCGGCACATGCGACAAACGCGCAGGAGTCGTCATCAAGAGGCGACGGCATGTCCAGAAAACTCGACTCCCCGAGCGGCAGCGCCCTAACTCTGCGAAGGATGCCGCAGTGACCGAGCCGTCGTCGCGCCGAGTACACGCGACGCCATCCACGCCAGCGCGTCGGCCGTGCGCGCCGGAGTGTCCGACGGCTGCATGATGTGGCTCAGCACGGTCCGGACCACGACGTCGATGGCGACGTCGAGCTGCTCGGCGTCCAGCGGCGGACCGTAGGCGCGAACACGACCGCGCAGCATCACCGTCGCTTCGCCAAGGAGGCTCCCGGCCCGCGACGTCAGCAGCGGCAGCAACTCGGTGTCGGCGCCATGTGTGGCCGAGACGATGGCGCGCAGCAGGAGGTTGTCGTCGGCGAGTTCGAGGACGCCTCGGACGGCGTCGTGGATCGCCTCGACGAGGTCGCCGGGGTGCCGTTCGAACGCTTCACGGACCACAGCGAGGAACCGGGCGAGTTCGTGCGAGATCATCGCTTCGGCCAGCTGGCTCTTCGAGCCGAGTTCGTTGTAGACGGTCTGACGGCTGACGCCGACGATCTCCGCGAGTTTGCTCATCGTCACCGAGGACCAGCCGGAACGCACGGTCAGTTCGATCGCCGACGCGACGATCGGTTGACGGTACGGACCCCCCGTCGCCGGTACCTCACTCATGATCGTCATTCTAGGCCGCCGTGCCCGCCGCGAAAGCCAGCGCCTCGGGCCACGGCGCCCGTCCCGCGATATGGCGGCGGTACTTCATGATCTCGCGCGGCCGGTCGATCGTCAGCGCCCCGACGACCCGGTCCCCGCGCCGGTACAGCGCGGTGAAGCCACCGGCCTCCGGGACGGCGGCCACCACCTCGTCCGCCCGCGGGGTGCCGACGAATTGGATCCGGTGGTCGTACCAGTCCGACCAGAAGTACGGCACCGGCGCCAGCGCGCGTGCCGTCGCCGGGGCGAGCGCGTGACGAGCGGCCGCGGCACCCTGCTCCGCGGCGTTCGTCCAGTGCTCCAGCCGCATCAGCTCGCCGTCGAACAACGGGTTCGAGGCGTGTGCGACGTCTCCGGCGGCGTACACACCGGGGACCCCGGTCGACAGCGTCGCATCGCACACCACGCCACCGTCGCGCTCGTGCAGCGGGACCCCGCTCCCCGCCAGCCAGCCGGTGGCCGGGACGACGCCGATGCCGGCGACCACCAGATCCGCGGGCAGCACCTCACCGGTCGAAAGCCGGACGCCGGTCACCGCACCGCCGTCGGATTCCAGGCCGGTGACCGTCGTGGAAAGCCGCAGTTCCGTACCCGCGTCGTGGTGCAGTGAAGCGCACACCGCGCCCGCCTCGGCCCCGACCGCTCGGACGAGCGGGACGTCGAGCGCTTCGACGATCGTCGACGACAGCCCGCGTTTCCGGGCCGCGGCGGCGACCTCCGAGCCGATGAAACCCGCCCCGATCACGACCGTGCGCGCGCCGTCGTCGAGTGCGGCACGGACGGCGAACGCGTCCTCGGCGGTCCGCAGCGTGTGAACCCCGGCGATCCCGTCGCTGCCGGGGAGCCGCCGCGCGGTGGCACCGGTCGCGATCACCAGTGCGTCGTAGGGAACCGTCGTTCCGGCGACCGACACCTCGCGAGCGGCGGTGTCGAGCCCGTCCGCCGGCGCGCCGAGCATCAACTCGACGCCGATCTCGTCGCGCAGCACCGCCTCGGTGTGGAAGGGGTCGACTCGCCCCGAGCCGTCCGCGGCCAGGAAGGATTTCGACAGCGGGAGCCGGTCGTAGGGCGGGTGCTCCTCCGCGCCGATCAGCACGATCCGTCCCCGGTACCCGCCCCGGCGCGCGGCCTCGACCGCGCGCAGTCCGGCCAGTGACGCTCCCACGACGACCAGTGCCATCGTCAGTCCCGCAGCTTCAGCGCGAGGACCGGGCAGGCGTCGACAGCGGCCGACAGGTCCTGGCGGTATTCCTCACCGGGCCGCTCGTCGAGCACGACGACCGTCCCGTCGTCGCCCACTTCGAAGAAGTCGGGCGCCATCGCCTCGCACATGCCCAGCCCGTCGCATTTCGCGCGGTCCGCTTCGATCTTCATCATGCTCCGACCCTTCCCGGTGCCACGAAATCGACCTTCTCCCGCACGCCGCAGTCCGGGCAGCACCACGAATCCGGGATCGCCGACCACGGCGTTCCGGCGGGGAAACCCTCACGCGGATCGCCGAGTTTCTCGTCGTAGACATAGCCGCAGCCCGGGCACATCCCGCCTTCGGTCGCGTCGCCGTGCGTGTCGGCGACGACCCGGGACGGCGCGGTGACGCGCGTTCCGTAGCGCGCCAGGATCTTCGCCCGCTTCGACGGCTGGATGTTGGCCCGGGAGATGTCGCCGTCGAAATGCGCGAGGACGCGCGGATCCATCACCCGCCGCCACACCGGCGGGAACAGCGCCAGCACGATCATTCCGGCGTACCCCGTCGGCAGGACCGGCGATTCCGCGAAATCACGCAGCGTCTGGTAGCGGCGAGTCGGGTTCGCGTGGTGATCGCTGTGCCGTTGCAGGTGGTAGAGCAGCACGTTGGTGGCGATGTTGTTGGAGTTCCAGCTGTGGCTGGGATCCACCCGTTCATAGCGGCGCCGGTTCGGCGGGCCGACCTTCTGCCGCCGCATGCCGTAGTGCTCCATGTAGTTCACGACCTCCAGCAGCGAGAAGCCGATCACGGCCTGGATCACCAGATACGGCAGGATCCCCGGCCCCAGCCACACGGTCATGGCCGCCCACAGCACCGCCGACATCAGCCAGGCGTTGAGCACGTCGTTGCCGATCCGGAACGGATGCCGGTCACGACGGGCGTACCGCTTGCGCTCCAGACCCCACGCGGATTTCAGCGAGCCGAACACCGTGCGCGGCCAGAAGCGGTAGAAGCTCTCCCCCACCCGGCTGCTGGCCGGATCCTCCGGGGTCGCCACGCGGACGTGGTGGCCGCGGTTGTGCTCGATGTAGAAGTGGCCGTAGAAGCTCTGCGCCAGCGCGATCTTCGACAGCCAGCGCTCGTGGCTCTCCTTCTTGTGCCCGAGTTCGTGCGCGGTGTTGATGCCGATACCGCCGATGCAGCCGATCGAGATCGCCAGCCCGATCTTGTCCGCGACGGAAAGGTCGCCGCGGGCGATCAGCCAGAACGCGACGACGAAACCCGCGTACTGGATGGGCAGGAAGGCGAAGGTGATCCACCGGTAGTAGCGATCCCGCTCCAGCCGTTCGATCACGTCGTCGGGCGGATTGCTGCGGTCCAGGCCGGCCAGCAGGTCGATCAGCGGCACGATCACCAGGATCACGATCGGCCCGATCCACAACCACACACCCCATCCGGTGGCCGCGTGCAGGCCGATGGCCAGGAAGGCGAGCGAAGGGACCACCAGGCCGATCAGCCAGAGGTACCGCTTGCGGTCGGTCCACCGTTCGGTCGAGCCCGCCGGGATCGTGCCCGTCATCTCGCTCATCGCACCCTCCTCCGTTGGCTGGGTTTACAAAACTTTAGGCGATGTACATCCGGTTTGACAAGTGGACACCATTTGTAAACCCAGCGTTGCTTCATTTCGTGAGAACCTGGCGATATCTTGTATTCGTAAGGAAACTTACTTAACTTGTGACGACACGCCGCGACCCACTTCGTCCGCCCCGAAGGAGCGCGAATGCCCCGATCAACTCGCCGGATCCGGCCCGCCGCCGTGGCCACCGTCGCCGCGGCCCTGCTGACGCTGCCCGCCGCGACCGCCACCGCGAGCACCACGGCGAACAGCCCCTGGCCGGGCGCTTCGGCCGTCACCACCGCCGACGGTTCGAACGTTCTCGGCGGCAACATGAGCGGCCTGTCCTTCGGAAGCCCCGACGTCCTGTGGGCGGTCAAGAACGGTCCCGGCACGCTGTACCGCCTCGTGCGCAACGGCACCAAATGGCAGCCGGACACGGCCAACGGCTGGTCGTCGGGCAAGCAGCTGCGCTACCGCGACGGCAAGGGCGACCCCGACGCCGAAGCCGTCGTGGCCACCCCGGACGGCGTGGTCGCGGCCACCGAACGCGACGGCGACAACAGCAGGACGAGCGCTCTCAAGGTGCTCCGGTACGACGTCTCCGGTTCGGCCAAGAGCCTCAGCGCCAAGGCCGAATGGAACCTGACGGCGGACCTGCCGAAGGTTTCGGCCAACGACGGGCTCGAAGCCGTCTCGTGGATCCCGGACAGCGCTCTCACCGCCAAGGGGTTCGTGGACCAGCGCACGAAGACTCCGTACAACCCGAGCAACTATCCCGGCCACGGCACCGGCCTCTACTTGGTCGGCCTCGAAAGCAACGGGATGATCTACGCCTACGCGCTCGACCAGGCGGGCGGGAAGTACACCCGGGTCGCGAGTTTCGCGAGCGGGCTCGGCTCGATCATGGAACTCGAGTACGAGGCTTCCACCGGCAAACTGTGGGCGGTCTGCGACGACACCTGCGGCGGTGATTCGACGACGCTGGCCGTCGACGCCCAGGGCAAGTTCGCCGTCACGGCCATGCACGACCGGCCGAGCGGGATGCCGGACTACAACAACGAAGGCTTCGCGATTTCGGCCACGTGCGCCTCCGGGAGCAAGCAGGTCGTCTGGGCCGACGACGGGAACGAAGGCGGCCACGCGCTCCGCTCCGGCACCCTCTCCTGCGGCTGAACCGGTGCTCCATTCCGGCGCGGATTCGCGCCGGAATGGAGTGCATCGATTCCGGCCTTTCCCCCGGCCTCTTCTTGAACTAGTTTGTCGGCATGAAATTCGCCTCCATCGCCATTCTTTCAGCCTTGACCATTCCCCTGTTCCTGCCGTCCGCCGCGCTCGCGGGCGACGGCTGGGAATCCATCGGCACCGGCATGACCTCCGGCGCCAGCGGCATCGCCGTCCTGGACAGGGACGACGACCGTATCGACGCGCTTGTCCTGCGGGACAACAAGAAAGCCGGAGAGAACCGTGCGGTACGGGTCCGCATCGACCACGGTAAAGTGTCCAACGTGGACTCTCTCGACTGGCCAGGCGAGCTCCCGGTGGATCTCGAAGCGGCCGAACCCGTGCCGGGGAAGAACGGCGAATTCATCGCACTGGCCAGCGACGGCAAAGGCTTCCACTTCACCTTGAAGGACCGGCGCCTGAAAGTGCTCGGCACTTTCCAGGTCCCGAAAGGCGACCCGGACGACAATTACGAGGGTTTCGCGCTGAAAAAGGTGAATGACCGATTGTTCGCGGTCTGGGCGGACCGCGGTCAGGACACCCGCCCCGCCACGCTCTACTCGGCGGAGTTCTCTGTCTCGAAGCTGTCCTTCAAGAAGCCGAAGTCGATCCCGTTCCGCGTCCCGTACCCGGTCGCCCACGTCCGGCACGCCTCGGACGTCGAGATCACCGCCGACGACCGCGTCCTGATCTCGGCCGCCTCCGATCCCGGCGACGAAGGCCCCTTCGATTCGGCCGTGTACGAGGCCGGTGTCCTCCGCCCCGACGGCTCGATCGCCCTCTCCCCCGTTCCGGTGAGGATCGGCGACTTCCCCGGCCACAAGATCGAGGCCATGACCTGCTTGTCACGCTCGTGCGGCAGCCTGCTCTACGGAACGGACGACGAGGCCGCGGGCGGCAGGCTCCGGATCGCGACCAGGAACCACCCGGAGGACCAGTGATCAGCGAAGACCTGCGCGAGCGCCGCCTCAAGATCATCGAAGAGCATATGGACACCGAGGTGGCCCACGAGTTCGACCGCACACTGGGCACCTTCAACGGCCATCCGCACTACGAGATCATGGCGACCGGGCAGATCTTCGACGGCGGCGAAGAGGTCATGGCCTACTACCGCATGACCAGGACGGCGTTCCCGGACCAGCGGCACGACAACGTCCGGTACCACTTCGCCGACGAGTCGGTCATCGTCGAATTCGACCTGCTCGGCACCAACCTCGGCGAGTTCTACGGCCGCCCGCCCACCGGCAAGGCGTTCCGGGTGCCGATCATCGCGGTGTTCTTCTTCGACGAGGATCGGATCACGAACGAGCGCATCTACTTCGACGCCGCCAGCCTGATCACCCAGGCCGGGCACGCCGAACTCCTGACCCTTCTGGCGTCCGGCGACGTCTGAGCCGACGCCGGCCGAGGATTATCCCGGAGCACCCGGGGTACCCGGCCGGCATGGACGAAGAAGAGGCGGTGCGCGGCGCCCGCCCCACGGACCCGGCCGAGGGCGCCGACCACCGAAACCCGAATTCGCCTGAGGAACAGCGCAAGAGCGTCGAGCAATCCGGCGAAGCGCGGGAAGGTTCCGCGGGCGAACGACCGGACGGCCGCGACTCATGACCGCGAACGGCACCCACACCGGACGGCGTCCGCCGCAAGTGGCCGCGCTGGCGGTCGGCGCGGTCTTCCTCGTGGTCGGCGTCCTCGGCTTCATCCCGGGTATCACCACCGGCTACGACGAGCTCGAATTCGCCGGGCATCATTCCGGCGCACGCTTGTTCGGGGTCTTCGCCGTGTCGATCCTGCACAACCTGGTGCATCTGCTGTTCGGCGTGGTGGGCGTGCTCGCCGCCGGCAAACGCGCCGCTTCCCGGGTCTTCCTGATGGTCGGCGGCGGGATCTATCTGCTCCTGTGGCTCATCGGCTTGGCGATCCCGCAGAGCAGCCCGGGGAATTTCCTGCCGTTCAACGTCGCCGACAACTGGCTGCATCTCGGCCTCGGCGTCGGCATGATCGCGCTGGGTCTCTTCACCACCGCGCTCGAACGCAAGGCAGGCGACTACCCGGAACCGGACCTGCAGCACCAGTGAAAGACGTCCGGGCCCGCCGGTCGATGGTGCTCATACGCCTATGAGATCACGTGACCAAGNACGACCGACGCCACGGAGACCTCACGCGGGCCCGGACGCTCGGTCGGCTAGCTTCGGACCAGGTCGTACCGGTCGAGGTTCATCACCTTGTCCCACGCGGACACGAAGTCACGGACGAACTTCTCCTTCGCGTCGTCGCTGGCGTAGACCTCCGCCACCGCGCGAAGCTCGGAGTTGGACCCGAACACGAGGTCGGCACGGGTACCGGTCCACTTGACCTCGCCGGTCGCGGAGTCGCGGCCTTCGAAGGTCTCCGCGTCCTCCGACGTGGCGGTCCACTGGACCCCCATGTCGAGCAGGTTCACGAAGAAGTCGTTGGTCAGCGACCCCGGCTTCTCGGTGAGCACGCCGTGCTTGGACTGCTGGGCGTTGGCGCCGAGGACACGCAGACCGCCGACGAGGACGGTCATCTCGGGCGCGCTCAGGTTCAGCAGGTTCGCGCGGTCGAGGAGCAGGTACTCCGTCGGGAGACGGTGGCCCTTGCCGCGGTAGTTGCGGAACCCGTCGACGGTCGGCTCCAGCGGGGCGAACGACTCGGCGTCGGTCTGCTCCTCCGTCGCGTCGGTGCGGCCCGGGGTGAACGGCACGGTGATCTCGTGCCCGCCGTCCTTCGCGGCCTGCTCGACGGCGGCGACGCCGCCCAGCACGATCAGGTCGGCGAGCGAGACCTTCTTGCCGCCGGTCTGGGCGTTGTTGAACGCCTCCTGGACACCCTCGAGGGTCCGCAACACCTGGGACAGCGTCTGCGGGTCGTTGACCTCCCAGTCGCGCTGCGGCTCGAGGCGGATGCGGGCGCCGTTCGCGCCACCGCGCTTGTCGCTGCCGCGGAACGTCGAGGCCGAGGCCCACGCGGTGGAGACCAGCTGCGAGACCGAGAGGCCCGAAGCGAGCAGCTTCTCCTTGAGGGCGGCGATGTCCGCGTCGTCGATCAGCTCGTGGTCGACGGCGGGCACCGGGTCCTGCCAGATCAGCGTCTCCTGCGGCACCAGCGGGCCGAGGTAGCGCTGGATCGGGCCCATGTCACGGTGGGTCAGCTTGAACCAGGCACGGGCGAAGGCGTCCGCGAACTGGTCCGGGTTCTCGTAGAACCGGCGCGAGATCTGTTCGTAGACCGGGTCGAAACGCAGCGCCAGGTCGGTGGTGAGCATGCCGGGCGCGCGGTTGAGCTTGCCGTCCTCGGGGTCCGGCACGGTGTTCTTCGCCTTGCCGTCCTTCGGGACCCACTGGTGGGCACCCGCCGGGCTCTTGGTCAGCTCCCACTCGTACTCGAAGAGGTTGTGGAAGAACCAGTTGCTCCACTGAGTCGGGGTCGGCGTCCAGGTGACCTCGAGGCCACTGGTGATCGCGTCGCGGCCCTTGCCGCTGCCGAAGGTGTTCTTCCAGCCCAGGCCCTGCTCCTCGATCGAAGCGCCTTCGGGCTCGGGGCCGACGTACTTGTCCGGGTCGGCCGCGCCGTGCGTCTTGCCGAAGCTGTGGCCGCCGGCGATCAGCGCGACGGTCTCCTCGTCGTTCATCGCCATCCGGCCGAAGGTCTCGCGGATGTCGCGGGCCGCGGCCAGCGGGTCCGGGTTGCCGTTCGGGCCTTCCGGGTTCACGTAGATGAGACCCATCTGCACGGCGGCCAGCGGGTTCTCCAGCTCACGGTCGCCGGTGTAGCGCTCGTCGCCGAGCCACGTGCGCTCGGGACCCCAGTACACGTCCTCGTCCGGCTCCCAGACGTCCGCGCGGCCACCTGCGAAGCCGAAGGTCTTGAAGCCCATGGTCTCCAGGGCACGGTTGCCGGTGAAGATCATCAGGTCGGCCCACGAGATCTTGCGGCCGTACTTCTTCTTGACCGGCCAGAGCAGGCGGCGGGCCTTGTCCAGGTTGCCGTTGTCCGGCCAGCTGTTGAGCGGGGCGAAACGCTGCATGCCGGCGCCCGCGCCGCCGCGGCCGTCCTCGATGCGGTAGGTGCCCGCGCTGTGCCACGCCATACGGATCATGAAGCCGCCGTAGTGGCCGAAGTCCGCGGGCCACCAGTCCTGCGACGTCGTGAGGACGGCGTCGACGTCCTTGGCGAGCTCGGCGAGGTCGAGGGTCTTGAACTCGGCGGCGTAGTCGAACCCGGCGTCCATCGGGTCGGAAGCCGCCGAGTGCTTCCGGAGGATCTTCAGGTTGAGCTGGTTCGGCCACCAGTCACGGTTGCCCGCGCCTTCGGTGGGGTGGTTGCGGCGGCCCGACGAGACGGGGCAGCCGCCCGCGCTCTCTTCGTTCATTTCGCCGATGACGGCGTCCGGGCTGTCAGACACGGGAATCCTTCCGGGAATCAGAACTGCAGGGCTCAGGAACGGGGTTCAACGGCACAGTCGGGACACAGGCCCCAGTAGATGACCTCGGCCTCTTCGATCACGAAGCCTTGGTCGTTCGACGCGGTCAAACAGGGTGCGGGACCGACGGCGCAGTCGACGTCGGCGATGGCACCACAGGTTCGGCACACGACGTGGTGGTGGTTGTCCCCGACCCGGGACTCGTAGCGTGCCACGGACCCCGACGGCTGGATCCGCCGAACGAGACCCGCGGCGGTCAGTGCCCGCAACACGTCGTAAATGGCCTGGTGAGAGACCTCTCCGAGTTCCGTACGCACGGCACCGATGATCGAGTCGGTGTCGGCGTGCGGGTGGTCGCGTACCGCTGTCAGCACGGCCACCCTGGGACGCGTCACGCGCAGGGAGGCCCCGCGCAGCATCCGCTCGAAGTCCGGGGTCGTGGGCACGGCCGCAGTCTGGCCCATTTTCTGGAATGAATCAAGTTCTTGCATCCCGGGCGTGTCTCGGTCCACGACGAGCCGAAGGGGACTTTCCCCGCATAAGACGCAGCGAAGGGCGCTTTCCCCACATCGCATGCGGGGAAAGCGCCCTTCAGCTCCGATCACTCGTCCCGCGCCAGCAGTTCCCGGACCCGTTCCCGCAGCGCCTCCCTCGGGTACGCGTTCACCTGGGCACCCGCCATCCGCACCGGGTCGCCGAAGAAGAAGTACTCGTACAGCGACTCCCGCCCGGCGAAGCTCGAGACCGACGCGTCGAACGCCAGCTTGAACAGCCGCGCGCGGTCCTTGGCCGGCAGCGTGGCCGACTGGAGGTACGTGTCGATGTCAGGACGTCCTTCGGCCTCGAAGTCCGCTTCGCCCGGCAGGGCCATGAGCCCGGAGGCGGAGAACTTACGGATGATTTCGGTCAGCCGCGGCGAGACCTTCGTGGGATACCAGTTCCGGGCGGCGTTGAGGACTTCCCACTTGGGCAGGAAGACGCCGTCCTCGCTCAGTTTTCCGTCGGCCTCGGCAGCGCGCAGCACGGCCTTCTCGATCTCGACGTAGGAGATCAGCTCCGACAGGTCCTGCTGGATGTGCTGGAAACCGCCGATGCCGATCGCGGCGGCGATCTCACTGGCGAGGCCGAGGTAGAACTCCGTCTTGGCCAGCGTGCGCGTGACGACCTGGTGGGTCATCAGCGCGCCGGCGCCGGTCTCGGAGTACCAGGCGTTGCACAGCTCCGGGTGCCCCAGCAGGAAGACCCGCTCGTTCGGGACGAAGACGTCGTCGAACACCACGACCGCGTCCATTTCCTCGAACCGGGAGGCGAGCGGTTCGTCGAAGTGCGAGCGGCCGTGGTCGAGTCCGGCCCGGCAGAAGTACTTGAGACCGGGCGCGTCGTTCGGGACGGCGAAAGCGTAGGAGTACGGGGCGTCCTCGGGAGTACCGCGCAGGACTGTCGACGGGAAGACCAGGAGTTCGTCGGCGATCGGCGCGATGGTGGCGAGCATCCGCGCGCCGCGCACGACGATGCCGTCTTCCCGTTCCTCGACCACCTTCGCCGACAGGTTGCCACCGCCCTGCTGGCTGCCTGACACCGAACGGTTGACCTGCGGCGGGATCAGGGTATGCGTCGCGAGGAGGTCGTTCTCACGCGCCATCTCGTAGTACTTCGCGATGCGCTGGCCGTAAACGGGATCGGCCTGGGAGAAGAACTTCTTCGCGGTCGAGAGCGCAGTGAGCGACGAGTTCATGTAGTCGCCGGTGCGGCCGAGGAAGCCGTTGGAATACTGCGCCCAGACGGAGAAGGCGGCGCGGCGGCGCTTGAGGTCTTCCTCGCTGCGCGGCACCAGGAACGAGGTTCCGACCCGCTCCCCCGTGGTCGGCGATTCGTAGGTCAGGACGTCACGGTGCGCCGGGTCGTGCTGGAGGTCGAACAGCTTCGCGTAGGTCAGCGCGTTGTTGCGGAAAGCAGGGTGCTCGGCGACCTTGGAGGTCACCTTCTCGCCGTCGACGTACAACTCCGGCGTCATCGCGTTGAGCTTGTCGAGGTACTGCTGTCCGGTACGGGCTCCCATGTCGGGCTCCTTTTCGGGGTGGACGTCGTTGTCAGAACAGGGATTCGTGGCCTTGCGCGGATTCGTGGATGGTCGAGAACTGCCCGTTGACGAAGCCGAGCGCGTCACCGGAGCGGTAGTCGAACTCCCGCACCTCGCCGAGGAACAGGGTGTGATCGCCGCCGTCGTAGGCGGCCCACGGCGTGCAGTCGAACCAGCTGAGGACGCCGCCGAGCCGCGGCGCGTGCCCGCCTTCGACCCACGTCGGCGCGCCTTCGGGGGTCGGACGTCCGGCGAAGTTCATCGCCAGCGCCTCCTGTTCCGCGCCGAGGACGTTGACCGCGAACGGGCGACCGGCGAGCAGGTCGTGGCTCTTCACGGTGCGCTGGATCGAAACGAGGACGAGCGGCGGATCCATCGAGACCGCGGTGAAGGAGTTCACCGTCAGGCCGTGCCGTTTTGCAGCGGCGTCGAAGGTCACGACGGCCACTCCCGTCGCGAAGCGGCCGAGACAGCCTCGGAAGAACTGCGCGGGTGGCCGATACAGGCTCGAACCCGGCGAGAAACTGGTTTCGCGTGACATCATCGTCGATTCCTGTTCTATAATCGAACAGCCAGTTCAACTATCGAAATGGATCGTATACGATGGTTTCGGAGTCCCGCAAGACCGCGAGCACGTCCCAGACGCTCAGCCGCGGCATCCGCGTGCTCGAAGTCCTTGCCGACGCCCAAGAACCGCTCAGTGTCGACCAGATCGCCGAACGGCTCGGGGTGCACCGCTCGATCGCGTACCGGCTCATCCGCACCCTCGAAGAGCACGGACTCCTCACACGGGAACCCGCCGGGAAATACGAACTCGGCGCGCGGCTGGCGGCGCTCGCGGCCGGGATCAAACACGATCTGCAGGCCGCGGCGCTGCCAGAACTGACCGCGGTCGCGAACGAACTCGGCATGACCTGCTTCGTGGCGGTGATGGACCGCGAGGAATGCGTGACGCTGGTCAGCGTGGAACCCCGGCACGCCATCGCGTCCGTCGCGCAGCGCCCGGGGTCCAGGCATCCGTTCACCGCGGGCGCTCCCGGCCGCGCGATCCTTTCCCAGCTGCCGCTGGAAGACCGGCCCGTCGAGGTACAGGAAGTGGCTGTCCGCGGCTACGCGGACAGCCATGGTGAAGTGATCGAGAATCTCAGCTCGGTGGCCGTGCCGCTCCCCTTGCGCGGCCACGCCCCCGCGGCGCTCGCGGTCGTCTACTTGTCCAGCACGCGCACTCCCGCCGAGCTAGCGGAGCGGCTCAAGGCGGCGGCGAAGGCCGTCCGTGACGCTCTCGGCGGGTGAGCGTCACGGACGGCCGGGGGTCCACTCGATCACGCCACGTTCGTCACTTGCCGAACCGGAGCGGGCTCACCGCCTGCTCGGCTTCGTGGTCCGGTCCGAGCGGGATTCCCGACCGGTCACGCAGCAGCAAGGTGGCGATGAGACCGACGACGGTCATCCCGGCCAGATAGACGGCCACGGACACCGACGTGCCGGTCGCGTCGACCAGCGCGGTGGCGATCGTCGGCGCGAACGCGCCGCCGAGGATCGCACCGAGCGCGTACGAGATCGAAACGCCGGAGAAGCGGATCGACGCGGGGAACAGCTCCGCGTAGAACGCCGCCTGCTGGCCGTAAGTGAACCCGAGCCCGACGCTGAGAATGATCAGGCCCAGCGCCAGCAACACGATGTTGCCGGTGTCCACCAAAGGAAAGAGCAGCGCGACGCCGGCGAGTTGCGCGATCCAGCCGACCACGTAGGTGCGCCGCCTGCCGATCCGGTCGGACACCGCGCCCGCCGCCCACGTCGAGAGCAGCCACGTCGCCGCCGACGCGGTCACCGCCCACAGCACCGGGCCGCGGTCGAGGCCGATCGGGCCCTTCGGGTTGGTCGCGTAGTTCTGGATGTAACCGCCGGTGGTCATGTAGCCGACGGCGTTGTTGCCCGCGAACACCAGCGCGGCCACCAGGACGAGCACGGCGTGCTTGCGGAACAGCTGGATGATCGGGGTCCGGGTCTGCTCACGCCGTTCGGCGATCTCGCGGAAGACCGGGCTCTCCTCGACGCGGCGCCGCACGTAGTGGCCGACCAGGATCAGCCCGACACTGAGCAGGAACGGGATGCGCCAGCCCCAGTCGAGGAACGCCTGACCGGGGACGAGCAGGCTGGTCAGCGCCAGGACGCCGGAGGCCAGCAACAGCCCGAGCGGGACGCCGATCTGCGGCGAGGCGCCGAAGAGTCCCCTGCGCTTCGACGGCGCGTGCTCGACAGCCATCAGCACGGCGCCGCCCCATTCCCCACCAGCCGAAACGCCCTGCAGGATCCGCAGCAGGATCAGCAGTACCGGCGCGAGGACACCGATCTGGTCGAACGTCGGGAGCACGCCGATCAGCGTGGTCGCGGCGCCCATCAGGATCAGGGTGAGCACCAGGACCACACGACGGCCGTACTTGTCGCCGAAATGCCCGGCGAGGAACGCCCCGAGCGGGCGGAACAGGAAGCTCACGCCCACCGTGGCGAAGGAGACGAGCGTGCTGTTGGCACCGAGACCGGAGAAGAACAGCTTGCCGAAGACGAGACCGGCGGCGGACGCGTAAACGAAGAAGTCGTACCACTCGACCGTGGTGCCGACGACGGTCGCGAACGCGACCCGGCGCCGATCGGAAGACGGTGGGGCGGTCCGGCCGGGCGTGCGTTCATCCTGCGCTGGATTCGACACCTTGACTCCTTTGACATAGGCCTGACGCGAGTGGCGGCCCGCAGGGATCCCGGGCGAGGCGAAGGCCACTCGGTGACCGCCTTGCCACTGTGGCACGGAATCATATACGTTATTAGATACGAAGCAAGGTCGAGGATTCAGGGGAACATGGGCACTTACGAGGCATCAGCGCCTTCCGGCCGCACATCCGGTCCGCTGGGCACCCGGCCGGGCAAGATCATCGCCGTCCATCTCAGCTACGCGTCACGCGCGGAGCAGCGCGGACGGCGTCCGGCGAACCCGTCGTACTTCTTCAAGCCGTCGAGCTCGATCGGCACGTCCGGTGGCACGGTCGAACGTCCGGCCGGGACCGAACTGCTGGCCTTCGAAGGCGAGATCGCGCTGGTCATCGGCACCGCGGCCCGGTGGGTCAAAGCGGACCAGGCGTGGGAGCACGTCGCCGCGGTCACCGCCGCGAACGACTTCGGGCTCTACGACCTGCGCGCCGCGGACAAGGGCTCCAACGTCCGCTCCAAGGGCGGCGACGGCTACACCCCGCTCGGCCCGGGCCTCATCGACGCGCGCGACGTCGATCCCTCGTCGCTGCGCGTCCGCACGTGGGTGAACGGCGACCTGGTGCAGGAGGACACCACTGCCGGACTGCTGTTCCCCTTACGGCAGTTCGTATCCGACCTCTCCCAGCACTTCACCCTCGAACCGGGCGACGTCATCCTCACCGGGACCCCGGCCGGGTCGACGGTGGTCTCCCCCGGCGACGTCGTCGTCGTCGAAGTGGACGTTCCCGGCACCTCCGTCAGCAGCGGACGGCTGCACACCACCGTCACCCAGGGGATCCGGTCCTTTTCGGACATCGGCAGCCTGCCCGAGGCGGACGACAAGCAACGTGCCGAGGCTTGGGGCACGCCCGTCGAACAGGTCGAAGAGGACACTGCCGCGCTCAGCGAAGGACTTCGCGCCAAGCTGCTGCGCGCACCTGTGGCGGGCTTGTCCGCTCAGCTGCGCAAACGCGGGCTGAACAACGTCGCGATCGACGGCGTACGTCCCAATCTGCCCGGCTCGAAGGTCGTCGGCACGGCCAGGACTTTGCGTTTCGTCCCGAACCGCGAGGATCTGTTCAAGTCCCACGGCGGCGGTTACAACGCGCAGAAGCGCCTCTTCGACTCGGTCGGCGCCGGTGAGGTGATCGTCATCGAAGCCCGCGGCGACAAGGGTTCCGGGACACTCGGGGACATCCTGGCGCTGCGGGCGCGCTACCTCGGCGCCGCCGGGGTGATCACCGACGGCGGGGTCCGCGACTTCGAGGCCGTCGCCGCGACCGGGCTCCCGGTGTTCTCGCAGGGCCCGCATCCGGCGGTTCTAGGCCGCAAGCACGTGCCGTGGGACACCGACGTCGCGGTCGCCTGCGGCGGGGCCACCGTGCTGCCCGGCGACATCATCGTCGGTGACGACGACGGCGTGGTCGTCATCCCGCCGTCGCTGGCCGAAGAGGTCGTCGACGCGGCGCTCGTCCAGGAGGACGAGGACGCTTGGATCGCGGAGCAGGTCGGACAGGGCCGCCCGATCGAGGGGCTCTTCCCGCTGAACCCGTTGTGGCGGGAAAGGTATGAGGCATGGCAGAAGAAGCAGTGAAGACGACCAGCAAGTCCGAACTCGCCTACGAGTGGTTGCGTGAGCGGATCGCCCGGCACGAGTACGGACCCGGCTACCGGCTCGTCCTCGCCGAGATCGCCGGCGCGCTCGACATGAGCGTCGTCCCGGTGCGCGAGGCGATCCGGCGGCTGGAGGCCGAACGGCTGGTGACCTTCGAACGCAACGTCGGCGCACGGGTGGCGATGGTGGACCAGAACGAGTACGTCCACGCCATGCAGACCCTCGGTGTCGTCGAAGGCGTCGCCACCGCGCTGTCCGCGCCGCAGCTGTCCGAAGAGAACATCGCGCGGGCGCGTCGGGTCAATGAGCGCATGATCGCGCTGCTGGACCACTTCGACGCGCACGAGTTCACCGCGCTGAACCAGCAGTTCCACTCGCTGCTCTTCGCATGCTGCCCCAACCCGCAGATCCTCGAGCTCGTGCACCAGGGCTGGACCCGGCTGTCCGGACTGCGCGACTCCACGTTCGCGTTCGTCCCCGACCGCGCGCACCGGTCGGTCGAGGAACACGAAGAGATCCTCCGGCTGATCTCCGAGAAGGCCGATCCACTCGACATCGAATTCGCCGCGCGCAATCACCGCTGGGCCACCATGCAGGCCTTTTTGGACGCTCGAGAGCGCGCGAACCGCTGACTGAGGAGGAATCTTGACCAGCACGACTCCCCGGCCGATCCCGGACGGTGTCCCTGAGCGGATCCGGCACTACATCGGTGGCGAACTCGCCGATTCCGCCGACGGCGCCGTCTTCGACGTGATCGACCCGGTCACCAACGAGGTCTACGTCCAGGCCGCCGCGGGGAAGAAGGCCGACATCGACCGCGCCGTCGCCGCCGCGCGGAAGGCGTTCACCGAGGGACCTTGGCCGAAGCTGCTGCCGCGCGAACGCTCGCGCGTGCTGAACCGCATCGCCGATCTCGTCGAGTCGCGGGACAAGCGGCTGGCCGCGCTGGAGAGCTTCGACTCGGGTCTGCCGATCTCGCAGGCGCTGGGCCAGGCGCGCCGGGCAGCGGAGAACTTCCGGTTCTTCGCCGACCTGATCGTCGCGCAGGCCGACGACACCTACAAGGTGCCCGGCCGCCAGATCAACTACGTCAACCGCAAGCCGATCGGCGTGGCCGGGCTGATCACGCCGTGGAACACGCCGTTCATGCTGGAGTCGTGGAAGCTCGCGCCCGCACTCGCGACCGGCAACACCGTGGTGCTCAAACCCGCCGAGTTCACCCCGCTTTCCGCGTCGCTGTGGGCGGAGATCTTCGAGGAAGCCGGGCTGCCGCCGGGCGTGTTCAACCTCGTCAACGGCTTCGGTGAGGACGCGGGCGACGCGCTGGTGAAGCACCCGGACGTCCCGCTGATCTCGTTCACGGGAGAGAGCCGCACCGGCAGCCTGATCTTCGGCAACGCCGCGCCGTTCCTCAAAGGACTGTCGATGGAGCTGGGCGGCAAGTCACCCGCCATCGTCTTCGCCGACGCCGATCTGGAGACCGCGATCGACGCGACGATCTTCGGTGTGTTCTCGCTCAACGGCGAACGCTGCACCGCGGGAAGCCGGATCCTGGTCGAGCGCGCGATCTACGACGAGTTCGTCGAGCGTTATGCCGCGCAGGCCAAGCGGGTCAAGGTGGGCGACCCGAGCGACCCCGCGACCGAGGTCGGCGCCCTGGTGCACCCCGAGCACTACGACAAGGTCATGAAGTACATCGAGATCGGCAAGACCGAGGGCAGGCTGGTCGCCGGTGGCGGCCGCCCGGACGGCTTCCCGACCGGGAACTACGTGACCCCGACGGTGTTCGCCGACGTCAAACCGGACGCCCGGATCTTCCAGGAGGAGATCTTCGGCCCGGTCGTCGCGATCACGCCGTTCGACGGCGAAGACGAAGCACTGGCACTGGCGAACAACACGAAGTACGGGCTGGCGGCCTACGTCTGGACCAACGATCTCAAGCGGGCTCACAACTTCGCGCAGTCCGTCGAAGCGGGCATGGTGTGGCTCAACTCCAACAACGTCCGCGACCTGCGCACGCCTTTCGGCGGGGTGAAGGCTTCCGGGCTGGGACACGAGGGCGGCTACCGCTCGATCGACTTCTACACCGACCAGCAGGCGGTGCACATCAATCTCGGCGAGGTGCACAACCCCGCCTTCGGCAAGGGCTGAACCCGTTCCCCCGTCCACAAAGGATGACGCAATGAAGCCGATCCCCACCCCGAAATCGCCGCCGCCGGACGTCCTGCGCTGCGCGTACATGGAACTCATCGTCACCGATCTGGCGCGTTCGCGCGCGTTCTACGCCGACGTCCTCGGCCTGACGGTGACCGAGGAGGACGAGACCACGGTCAGCCTCCGCACGATCGACGAGTTCATCCACCACAACCTCGTGCTGCGCCAGGGACCGGTCGCCGCGGTCGCGGCGTTCTCGTACCGGGTGCGGTCACCGGAGGACCTGGACAAGGCAGTCGCGTTCTACACGGAGCTGGGCTGCCGCGTCGAGCGCAACGAGAACGGGTTCACCCAAGGCATCGGCGACTCGGTCCGGGTGCAGGACCCCCTCGGTTTCCCGCTCGAGTTCTTCCACGACGTCGAGCACGTCGACAGACTCAGCTGGCGCTATGACCTGCACGTCCCTGGCGCGCTGGTCCGGCTCGACCACTTCAACCAGGTCACGCCGGACGTCCCGCTCGCGGTGAAGCATATGGAAGACCTCAACTTCCGGGTCACCGAAGACATCCAGGACGATCAGGGGGTCACCTACGCGGCCTGGATGCGCCGCAAGCCGACCGTGCACGACACCGCGATGACCGGCGGCGACGGGCCGCGGATGCACCACGTCGCCTTCGCCACGCACGAGAAGCACAACATCCTGTCCATTTGCGACAAACTCGGCTCGCTGCGGATGTCGGACCACATCGAACGCGGCCCCGGCAGGCACGGTGTGTCGAACGCGTTCTACCTGTACCTGCGCGACCCCGACGGGCACCGCGTCGAGATCTACACGCAGGACTACTACACCGGCGACCCGGACAACCCGGTCGTCACCTGGGACGTGCACGACAACCAGCGCCGCGACTGGTGGGGCACGCCGGTCGTCCCGTCCTGGTACACCGACGCCTCGCTGGTACTCGACCTCGACGGCAAGCCGCAGCCGGTGGTAGCGAGGACCGAGGAAAGCGAACTGGAGGTCACCATCGGCGCCGACGGCTTCTCCTACACCCGCAAAGGTGACGACGAAGGCGAACTGCCGGCCTGGAAACAGGGCGAGTACAAACTCGGCAACCAGCTCTGAGGCGGGGACATGCTCGGACAGGAAACGATCATCGCGATCGCCGACGAACTGGCGGCCGCGGAGGAGGCCCGGCAAACGATCCCGCTGCTGACGGGGCGCTACCCGGACATGACCGTCGAGGACTCGTACGCCGTGCAGAACGAATGGCGGCGCCGGGGTATCGCGGCGGGGCGCCGTCCGGTCGGGCGCAAGATCGGGCTCACGTCGAAGGTCATGCAGGCCGCCACCGGGATCACCGAACCCGACTACGGCGCCATCTTCGCCGACATGGTGTTCGAGAACGGTTCCGTGATCGAGCACAGCCGGTTCTCGAACGTGCGCATCGAGGTCGAGCTGGCCTTCGTGCTCCGTGATTCCCTCTCGGGGCCGGACGCCACGGTGTTCGACGTATTGCGGGCGACCGAATACGTCGTGCCCGCTCTGGAGATCCTGTCCTCCCGGATCGAGATGGCCGGCCGGACCATCGTCGACACGATCAGCGACAACGCGGCCATGGGCGGGATGGTCTACGGCGGCAACCCGGTCGCCGTGGACGCCGTCGACCTGCGGTGGGTTTCGGCGCTGTTGTACCGCAACGAAACCATCGAGGAATCCGGCGTCGCCGCCGCGGTGCTGAACCATCCCGCGAACGGCGTCGCCTGGCTGGCGAACAAGCTCGCTCAGCACGGTGACAAACTCGACCCGGGTGACATCGTGCTGGCCGGGTCGTTCACGCGGCCGATGTGGGTGCACCCCGGCGACACCGTGACCGCCGATTACCGGGATCTGGGGGCGATCACATGCCGCTTCGTCTAGCTCCGCCGTTCCGGGATCAGCTGGGCGAGCGGCCGCGGATCGGCATGTGGGTCACGTCGGGCAGCCCGGTGGTCGCGGAGATCTGCGCGGGTTCCGGGCTCGACTGGCTGCTCGTCGACACCGAGCACTCCCCCGCCGGGCTGGAGACGGTGCAGTCGTTGCTGCAGACGATCGCCGCGTATCCGATCACGCCGATGGTGCGCGCCCCGTCCGGTGACGCGGTCGCGCTGAAGCAACTGCTCGACCTGGGCGCGCAGAACCTGCTGGTGCCCATGGTCGACAGCGCGGAGGAAGCGGAAGCCGTGGTGCGGGCCGTCCGTTATCCGCCACGTGGCGTGCGTGGTGTCGGCAGCGCCCTGTCGCGGTCGGCGCGCTGGAACCGAGTCGAGGACTATCTCGCGAAGGCCGAAGAGTTCACGTCGCTGTTCGTCCAGATCGAGTCGACGACGGGAGTCGCGGCGGCCGCCGAGATCGCCGCTGTCGACGGCGTCGACGGGGTGTTCGTCGGACCGTCCGATCTGGCCGCCTCGATGGGGCTGCTCGGAAAGCAGACGCACCCCGACGTCACCTCGGCCGTCTTGAGCACCTTCGAGGCCGTCCTTGCTCTGGGGAAACCGGTGGGAGTCAACGCGTTCGACCCTGCGCAGGCTCAGCGCTATCTTGACGCCGGCGCTTCGTTCGTGCTGGTCGGTGCTGATGTCACCCTCCTCGCACAAGGTTCGGAGGCGCTCGCGCGGCGGCATCCGCCGGACTCATGACCGGGCGGTGGGCCGCCACGCCCTGCCGTCGTGGCGACCCACCGCGTCTCTCATCCTGTCGCGCAGGATGCCGTTCCGAGCCGGAACTCCGACGATGCCGTCGCCGTCACCGTCGAAGGTGGCGTGTCCTGGTGGCGTGTCCGTGAAGGCCTCCTTCCCTACTTTCAGGGTAGGGAAGGAGGCCTTCACGGACTGCTCGGTTCANATTCGGGTTAGAGGCCGAATCGCCACTCACGACCACCTGCACCGACCGCGCACCCCGCCTCCGCCAACGTTGCGAAAGCCTCTTTCGCAACACGCCACCGTTGCCCTACCCCCACTAGAACCGTTATCACCACACACCGGGAAGACATCCGCGCCCATGGACTCAAGCCGGATTCGTCGACCGCGCCTCACGATCAGCGACCGAAGCCACCGGCAATCGACCTGCCGCGACAGCACCAGCCGCGGCGACAACACCGATGAACCCGAAAACAACACCGAAGGCCAACGTAGGGCTCGATTCGAGACCCGCCAGAACCGCGCCCGTCACCGCCACCCACCGAACTCGCCGCCGCGGAGGGTCTTACGTACGACCTCGACAACGCCGTGTCGGTCAACACACTCGACGCCCACCGCCTCAACCATCTCGCCGACCAGCACGGGCTCGGCGATCGGATGCACGAGCGGCTGCTCAAGGCGCATCTCTGTGATGGCGAGATCGTCGACGATCTCGACACGCTGGTCCGGCTCGGCACCGAGGTCGGCGTCCCCGAGGACGAGGCGCGTGAAGTACTGGAGGGCACGAAGTACGCGGGCGAGGTCGACGTGGATTTCGCCGAGGCGCGCAGGATCGGCGTGAACGGGGTGCCGTTCTTCGTGCTGAACGGCGCTTATGGCGTTTCCGGCGCGCAGTCCGCGGTCACATCCTTTCCGCGCTGGAAAAAGCACACGAATCACGATAGAGCCACGGAAACCCACGAACTGACGGTCGTCCCCGTCGACGGCGATCACCGCATCGACGCCGACGGCGACGAGCGCGGTTCAGGGCTCCGGAGCCCTTCTCGAAGGCGAACTGCCCAGCACAGACCGACCGGGTGGCGATCAACAAACTCACCGGGGTCGACTGCGAACACGTGACACCCGGACGAAGATCACTCCCGGCCGGGCCGCCGATCTGGCCCTGATCTCCGACCAGCGTCGCGAATTCGACCGCCGCCCGATTTCCGGAAGCGGACTCGGACGAGGAGCTCAGCGGCGGTTTGGCTGGTCAGCCGATCCCGCGGCACGAGCGGCGGTGCCGTGCTCGGCGGCCCAGGTGGCGATGCGGGTGCGGTTCGGGAGGCCGAGTTTGTCGAGGATGCGTTCGACGTGGCCTTCGGCGGTGCGTTTGGCGATGACCAATCGGGTGGCGATCTGCTGGTTGGTCAGCCCTTCGGCAACGAGTTCGGCGACCTCCAGTTCGCGCCGGGTCAACAGCTCCCAGCCGTCGAACGACGGGGCGGGCTCCAGCGGCGGTGGTTGTTCGTCGAGGGCGTAGGCCATGGCGTCGTCGAAGTCGAGAGCCGCGCCGAGGTCGAACGCCGCCCGGTAGGCGGCGTCACCGAGACCGCGGCGGACGATCACTTCGCAGTGCTCACTGGCGGCGAGCAGGGCTGCGGAGCCGAGCTGGGGCAGGCTGAAGGTATGCCAGAGCCGGTGCGCGATGCCGAGCAGACAGGCGGCCCTGTCCGCCTGTCCCAGTGCCGCGGTCGCCTGTGCGAGCACGTCCAGGGTGACCGCGATCCCGGCCTGATCGGTCAGCAGGCGTTTGAACCGCAGTGCGTCACGGGCGAAGTTCACCGCTGTGCCGGTGTCACCCCGTCCCATCTCCGCCAAGGCACGGACATAGCTGAGATACGAGCGCATCCAGCGTTCGCCGTACCGATCGCACGCTGCCCGGCCGTCCTCCGTCACGGCGACCGCACGGTCGTATTTCCCTGCCGCAGCAAGTGAGATGGACTGCACGGCCAACGCGGCGAACAGCCCGGTCCCGGGATCACCGCCGCACCGGTGCAGGTTCGCGGCACGCTCGGCCAGTTCCGCTCCCCGCATCGGGTCACCACGGAGCATCGCGGCCAGTCCCGCGACGTGAACGGTCCACCCGGTGGTCGCGGTGTCGCCGTGCTGTTCGACGTAGGCCATGCCGGGAGCGAGACTGGCGTCCGCCGCATCCAGGTCGCCCTGAGCCAGGAGCAGCCAAGCACGGGCCCACACCGCGACGGCCCACGTCGGGCTCGGCACCGGGTTCAGTGCCAGCGCGCGGTCCAAGTGATGCCGCCCCTCGCGCACGTACCCGCAACCGAACCAGTAGCACCTCAGCGCGGTGGCCAGTTCCAGCCCCAGCAGATGTTCCCGGCGATCGCCGAGGCAGAAATCCATCGCGGCCCGGACATTGGCGTGTTCGCGGTTCAGCCGTTCGTACCAGTCGAGCTGGTCCGGGCCGCACCAGTGCGCTTCGAACCTCTTCGCCAGGCGCAGGTAATGATCGCGGTGGCGCCGCAGCAGCACCTCCTCATCGCCTGTCTGCCGCAACCGGTCGCGGCCGTAGTCGCGGAGCGTGTCCAGCTGGCGGTAGCGCATCCCGGATCGGTGTTCCTCGCATCGCAGGACCGACTTGTCCACCAACCCCGCCACCAGCTCCACCATCCTCTCGGCACGAAGCCGGTCATCGGAGCAGACTTCGCGGACGGCGGTCAGATCGAAGGTTCCGGCGAAAACGGACATCCGTGCCCACAGCAGCCGCTCCGCCGGAGTGCACAAGTCGTGGCTCCAGCCGATCGCGGTCTCCAACGTCGCGTGTCGCACCGGCCCGCCACGGCAGCCACCGACCAGCAGGTCGAACCGGTCATCAAGGCGGTCCAGCACGTCTCGCACCGAATGGGCCTGTATTTGCGCCGCCGCCAGCTCGATCGCCAGCGGGATCCCGTCGAGGCGCCGGCAGATCCGCACGACAGTCTCGGTGTCCTGCTCGGTCAAGCCGAAACTCGCGCGTACGGCACGAGCTCGCTCGACGAACAGGTTCGCTCCGTCGGACAACGCGCCGTGTTCCTGGGGTCGGACCGTCAGCGGCGGCACCTGATACAAGCACTCTCCGGTGACCCTCAGTGACTGCCGGCTGGTGGCCAGCACACGCAGGTCCGGTGCGGCTCGCAGCAGCCGGTGGACCAGCACCGCACACGGATCCACCAGATGCTCACAGGTATCCAGCACCAGCAACAGCGACCGTGTCGCCAGGTACTCGGCCAGCACGTCGGTCAAGGGGCGCGGCGTCACATCCTGCACGCCCAGCACCTCCGCCACCGCCTGGGCGAGCAGACCGGCATCCCGCAACGCCGCGAGCTCCACCCACCACACCCCGTCGGCGAAGCCCTTCCGCAATTCCGCCGCGACACGCAGGGCCAGCCGGGACTTCCCCACCCCACCGGGCCCGGTCACCGTCACCAGCCGCGAATCCGCCACCAAGCGCTTGAGCTCGCCCCGCTCTCGGCGCCGGCCCACGAAACTCGACACCTCGGCCGGTAACATACCCGCTCGCCTGGTCACGATCCCTCACATCCGAGCATCGACTCCGGACGGACAAGGACGACCTGGGACACGGTACTCGCACGTCCATCCCCAGCGAACCGGCTCACCTGTACGGAGCAACCGGTCCCCGATCGTGGCGCGACGGTTCGGGTTCGACCACGGCGCGCCCACCTTCGTCCTCAATGGACACTCGACCACCCGCCGGCATCTCGCCGAGCCGATCCGGCGCTCGGCCGGTTCGGAGTAGGCTCCTGATCATGCCCGCACTACCGCGTGGCGGCCGTCCCGCGGAGGCACTGGCCACCATCCAAGCGAGTATCGACGCTGTCTGGCTGGAGCTTCTCGCCGAGTACGGCGTCACGGCGGGAACCGTCGATGAGATCGATCTCGCCGAAACGGTGCTGGCCGATCCGTCGTCCTTCGAGTGGCGGGTGGTCGATGCCGCCCTAGTACGGTTGCGGTGCGCCGAGTGCGGCAGCGAACTCGGCTCCGGGCCATCAGGCTGCGAACCGTGCGATCAAGCGAACGCGTTCCGCTTCGCCGCGATAGAGGTCGATCGTCCCGCGACCCCGCCGGGCACCGAACACGGCCTCCGCGTCGCGTCCGCCGTCGCGCGCACACGGCACCGCTACCCACCGAGGGTCCGCTGCGGATACGAGCTCGGGTTG
The DNA here is from genome assembly GCF_037997115.1 of Amycolatopsis coloradensis. NCBI lineage: Bacteria > Bacillati > Actinomycetota > Actinomycetes > Pseudonocardiales > Pseudonocardiaceae > Amycolatopsis > Amycolatopsis coloradensis. Next base: position 4,934,963 of record NZ_CP150484.1, on the reverse strand, counting down.
CCGGATCTCCTCGACGGCAGGCTGCCCGGCACCCCGCAGGCACAAGCCCTCAGGGCGGCGATCAACAAGCTCACCGACGACGAACGCGAACGCGTCACCACGTTCGACGAAGTGACCGCGCTCGCCGCCGGCCGGTAGGACTCCGTCAGCTCACGACCGGATGATCAGTAGTCGTCGCGACCCGTGAATTGTTGTTCGAGTAGTTCCGCCGAGCCGGCGACGAGTTCGAGCGGGTCGGTGAACTCGTTGATGTCGAGATTCACCAACGGCAGGGAATGGCGCAGCACCAGGTGCTCCCCCATGACCACCAGTCCCCCGACGACGATCGTGTTGCCGATCTCGGTCAGCACGGTGGCCAGGTCGACCTCGCTGACCCGCGCGAACGGTGTCGCGATCTGCACCCAGTCCTCGCGGCGGTCGAAGATCTCCCGTGCGATGACCACGGTCTGTGCCCGCTCTTCGTAGTCGTCGTCGTCGCCGTAGGACAAGCGGATGCGAATTTCGTCCGGTTCGTCCTTCACGACCCGATATTCGTGTCGTACGAACGCGACCAGATCGGCCCATTCCGCCATGATTTCAGTCTCCCTCGCAGTCGAAGATCAAGACTAGCGACTGCCCGGGCGAAGAGACCGGCCTCGCCTCGACATCACCCGGACAGCGGCGGCCCGCGCTTGTTCCGATACCGAAGTTTTAGCCCTGCAGGGTGAAACGCGTGCCGTTAGGTCCTACGACCGGATCACCCAAGGTCCAGCGAGAGCCTGCACCAAGATCCGCCCCGATGACTTCGCGCCCGGAAATTCCCAAGCGGGCTGAGTCTGAAGCCAATCTCTTCTTGATCTTGTTGTAGTCTCCTTCAGCATCTTTGGCAGGGGAGATCATGTGACGAACAACGATCGCGGCCGGTCGAAAACCGACCAGGCGAGAAACGTCAAAACCTCGGATCCGGCAGTGGCCGCGGCGCTTGTCAGCCGACGTGGAGCGATTTTGGCGGCTGTCATAACCGCGGTGGTGGGCCTGGTGGGCGCGGTGGTCGTGGCACTCATCAACACCAGTGCACAGCCGGCGAAAGGCGCCGACGACCGAGGTTCGCCATCCGGGTCGTCGTCGCAAGATGCCACCAGCGCGCAGCAACAGGGGAACAAACCCGCTGAAGCCGTCCCCGAGCAGGTGAAGCTCGATGCGGACATGGGGGTCGACCTCGACGCCTCCCGCGCCACCCCGGTGTCCGCATCGGGCCCCAACGGCGACATAGACCTCTATTTCAACGGAAGCTATTTGGCCGCCAATCGATCGGGCCTGTTCTATTACTACGGAACCGAGCAGGAAGCCGCGGCGCAGTGCCCGAAGATCGTTTCCGAGGGAAAGGGAACGGTTCCCGGCCCCGAGGTGATATTCGCCGGTGTGCAACATTGCCTGAGGACATCCAAGGGAACGGTCGGATGGCTCAGCGCGAACGATGTCAAGATCGCCGAGAATTCCGGATACATCGTGCTCAATTACAAGTTGTTCAACTAGCCGACGGGTGCCGCGAAAGCCACTTTCGAGACATCAGGTGTCGTGAAAGTGGCTTTCGCGACGTCCAAGGTCACCCGCCGGTCGGCAGCCCCACCCGCGCTTCCTGCACGGTCAACGGCCGAAGCGACAGCGTGTACTCATACGTGCTGTCAGCTCGGACCTGACTGTGTTCCCGCACCGGGTTGGGCGTGTCCCCGACTCCGGTCACCGCGTGGCTCGCGTGCAGCGTGAACCAGCCCTTGTTGCGCTGCAGCTGGAAGGGGTATGCCGCCCGATCGAGGTCGTCGAACGGCGTCACGCTGACGTCGTTCGCGCCCCCGACCAGCAGGCCACCGGTCCGGCCGTCGGTGAGCAGCGCCCACCGGCTGTCGGTGTGGTTTCCGTGGTCCTGCGGCCGGTGGTACTCGACGTACTGCTCGTCCACCGTGCTCGACTGCACGCCGATCGGCGTCCCGTCCTTGCGGTCGACGTAGCTCTCTGCTTTCCGTCCATACCAGGCGAACCGGTCGTATCGGTCCGGCACCGCGAGCGAGACACCGATCCGGGGCAGATACGGCAAAGTTCGCACACTTCCCTGCGGGATCACCCGATTGCCGAGGATCAGCGTCCCGGTCCGGTCGACGGCGTAGGTCATCGTCTGGTCGAACCACGCCCCGGCGACGTCCGGAGCCGCGACCCGGCTGTCGACGATCACCCGTACACCGCGCGAGCCGTCCTTCTCGACCCGGACGTCCGTGACCGTGGTCTTCAACCGGTCCAGCCCGGCCTTGCGCCAGTCCTCGCCCTCTGCCCTGCCCCAGGCGAAGGTCTCGTTGCTGATGGGTGCCCGCCATGCGTCGAGCTTCGGCCCTGCGGTCAGCAGTTCCTTGCCCTGGTGCCGGATGGACGCCAGCGCACCGGTGGTCTTGTCCACCCGGTACGTGACCCCGGCCGCCGACGCCGTCACCGAACCCTCGTCCTCGACGACCCCCACGGACCTCCCGTCGAGCGGAGTCCGGTCCAGGCCGGGGATCCGCTTCCCGCCCAGGGAGAACTGGTCGTGTGCCAGGACGTGTCCCCGCGCGAGCATCGGCTCGCCCTGGGTCGTCACCGCCTCGACGGTGAGGAACCGTTCGCGATCCGCGGGATTCGGCGGTACCGGGACGGCGACGTTCCCGGTCGACCCGGCACCGACCCGCAGCGGCTGTTCGCCGCGCGCGACGACCCGCGAGCCTTCCTGGATCCGCCACCGCAAATTCAGCTCATCGGTGCCCTTGAACTGCCGCTCGTTGGTCACCGACACCGTGCCACCGGAGTAGGCGAACCGGAGCGGCTGATGCGCCCACGCCATCTGCGCGGTCTCCGGCTGCGCCGAACGATCCGAGTCGATCAGACCATCCACACCGGACAGACTGGAGCCGTACGACAGGTGGCTCCCCCGGTCCGTGACACTGTCGAAGTCCAGCGCCAGGACAGCCCCGCCCGCCGATGTGGAGCCGGACAGCTCCGCGGCGGACAGCGGCTTGTCGTAGATGCGGACGTCGTCGACGGCGCCGCGGCCCATCCAGCCGATGCTCGACGGGTCGTTCCACGACGTCTCGAAGTCGCGGCCGATGTTGACCTCCGCCGAAGACGAGTCGATCGCGCCGGTGAACGGCTTGCTCGCTACCTCCTTGCCGTCGAGATAGAGCCGCAGGGCGGTTCCGTCATAGGTACCGCTCACCCGGTGCCAGTTGCCGTAGAAGTCGGCGGGCACCTTCGCCTGCACCGCCTGCCACGTTCCACTGTGGATGAAGAACTCCAGCGTGTCCTGCGTCTTCATCTTGAGCGCGTACTGGTGGTCTCCCTTGCCGAGGATGCGGAAATCGCCGGTCCACTTCCCCGGTTTAACCCAGGCGTCCAAGGTCAGCGCCTTCCCGGTGATGTCGAGTTTCCGGTCGCGGTAGACCTCGACGAAATCGTCCAGCCCGGACAGCGCCAGCGCCTTGCCGCGATGACCGTCGACCAGCTCCGGTTCGCCGCTGAGATGCGCCGAGATGTCGTTGCCCGACGCATCGGGCGTGATCCGGATCCGCTGCCGGATGTTCTGCTCCGCCCAGTCCCAGATGAACCCGCCCTGGGTCTGCGGATTCGCCCGGATCGTGTCCCAGAACTCCCGGAAGTTGCCGAGACTGTTGCCCATGGCGTGGGCGTACTCGCCGAAGATCAGCGGTTTGGTGGTGTTCTTCGCCTGCTCGGCGAACTTCTCCGGAGACGGATACCGCGGCCCCCACACATCCGCGAACGGCGCGTCCCCGTCCGGACTGTTCGACTGGTGGTAGATCGGCCGGGTCGGTTCGTTCGCGTCCAGCCATTCCGCCAGCGCGAAGTGATGCGCGCCGAGGCCCGCCTCGTTGCCGGTGTCCCACAGGAAGACGCTCGGGTGGTTCTTGTCCCGTTCGACCATGCCGATCATGCGGTCGAAGAACGCGTCCCGCCAAGCCGGGTCGTTCGCCTGGCAGTACCGGGCGCAGTTCTCGTGGTTGTGGGTCTCGATGTCGATCTCGTCGTCGATCCAGAGCCCGTGCCGGTCGGCCAGCTCGTAGAAATAGGGATCCGACGGGTAGTGCGAGGTGCGGACCGCGTTGACGTTGAGCTGCTTCATCAACGCGACGTCGCGTTCCTGCGCACGCCGGGGCACGTGCCTGCCGTGGTCGGGGTCGGTCTCCGCCCGGTTGACACCTTTGAAGAGCACCCGTTTCCCGTTGACCAGCAACTGTTTGTCGCGGATCTCGATCTCGCGGAAGCCCACCGTCTCGCTGGTGATGTGCGTGACGCGGCCGTCGGGCGCGCTCAACGTGAGTACCGCCGTGTACAGGTTCGGTGTCTCGTCGGTCCACTTCGCCGGGTTGCGGACGGGCAGGTTCAGCGTGGTCTTGCCACCGGCCTCGACCTCACCGCTCGCGGCCCCGGCCTCCTTGCCCGCGGCGTCGCGCAGGCTCAGCCCGACACGGTGCTTGCCGGCGGTCCCGCCGGGTTTGGTGGCGACCTCGACCGCGGCCTTGAGTGTGGCGTCGGTGTAGGTCGCGTCGAGGTCCGTCGTCAGCCCGACGTCCTGGATGAACGTACGCGGCGCCGAATGCAGGGTCACCGAGCGGAAGATGCCCGAGTACCGCCACTGGTCGACGTCCTCCAGATAGGCGCCCGCGCTCCAGCGGTGCACCTGGACGGCGATCCGGTTCGAGCCCGGTCGCAGCGCGGAAGAGAGGTCGAACTCCGCCGGCGTGTAGCCGCCTTGGTCGTAGCCGATGTACTTCCCGTTGACCCAGACGAAGTACGCCGACGTGACCCCCTCGAAGCGCAGGAAGGTCTCGCGTTCCGTCCAGTCCGCGGGCAGGGTGAAGTCACGGACGTAGGCGCCGGTCGGGTTGACGTCACGCGGGACGCGCGGCGGGTCGTCGGGCTGGATCTCGGTGGCGATGTTGCGGAAGATCGGATGGTCCAGACCGTCCGTCTGCCAGGTGTGCGGCACGGACACTTCGCGCCAGCGCGACGCGTCGTAGCCGTCCTCGTGGAATCCCGCCGGGACCTGCGACGGGTTGTCCGCCATCGCGATCCGCCACTTGCCGTCGAGCGACTGCGTGTACGGACTGCGTTCATCTCGGCGGGCCGCGGCGGAGACGTCGGCGTAGGGACGCAGGAATGCGTGCGGTGGCTCCTGGCCTTCGGCGACTTTTCGTGGATCGTCAAGATAGGACTGGACGTCGGCGGCCGCCGGAGCGGCGGCCGCGACGAGGGTCCCGGCGAGCATCGCCAGGACCACGACGATGGGGCGTGTTCGCAGCACTGCGTTCAACCTCCCAGAGAGTTCAGCTGAGCCGGAAGCTGACCCGTTGACGATCCCGCACCGCGGTACCGGGACGGAAGACCAAGATCCTTCCCTTGTCGTGGGCCAAATAGGTGGAAGGCTCACCCGCAAGGCGGAACGACACCGCCAGCCGGTCGGAAAGGCCCGGAAACTGGGTGAAACTCGCCGCCCGGCCGTACGCGTCGCTCTCCTCGTACGGATCGATCCGCACGGTCGAGGCATCGACCACCCGGACGTAGCGGTCCGGGAAGTTCACCGATTGCAGTGCGACGGTTCCCGCTCCGCGGAATCCCGCGACGATCCGGAACTGCGAGTCGGCGAGCTCGCGGACGTTGCCGCCGGCGGTCAGCCGGTACTCGTAGTGCCGCACGTACAACGCCGGGTCGTCCAACGGGGACAGTCGCACGCAGGGACCGCCTTTGCCCACCGGGACACCGAAACTCGGTGTCCCGTCGTCGTTCCAGTACAGCCGCTGGACTCTCGTGTGCCGGTTCGGGTCGTACAGCGGGTCGCCGGTGATGTCGCGGTAGTCGCGGGCGTGGTACACGAGCACGTCGGCCCCGTCCTCGGCGACGGTGAACGAGTTGTGCCCCGGTCCGTACTGCCGGGTGGCCTCGTTCGTGGTGAACACCGGCTGCGGTGACTTCGTCCACGAACGCGGGTCGAGCAGGTCCGAACGTTCGTCCGCGGTGAGCAACCCCATGCAGTAGCGGGCGTCGGTGGCGCTCGCCGAGTAGGTCATGAACACCCGCCCGTTGCGGACGATCACCGCCGGCCCCTCGTTGACCTTGAATCCCTGGATCTCCCACGGCAACGTGGGCACCGCGAGCCGGACGGGTTCACCCTTGAGCGCCAGTGGCGAGGCCATCTCGGCGAGATACAGATTACTGTTGGTCGCGATCCCTGGCTCGCTCTGCGCCCACGCGAAGTAGCGTTTGCCGCGATGCTCGAACGTCGTCGCATCGAGGGTGAAGGTGTCCCACTTGGTGACCATCTGCCCGCGCAGTACCCACGTGCCAGCGCGCGGATCGTCCGAAGTGGACTCCAGCACGTAGGTCCGGATGCGGAACACGTCGTCGGAGTCACCCGCGGCGAAGTAGACGTACCAGCGCCCGTCGATCCGGTGCAGTTCCGGCGCCCAGATGTGGCCGCCCAGCTTCCCGGACGACGGACGTCGCCAGATCGTCGTCTCCCTCGCGGTGGCCAGGCCGTCGATCGTGGCGGCGCCACGCACGACGATGCGGTCGTACTCCGGCACCGAACCGGTCAGGTAGTACATCCCGTTCACCGGCCGGGTGATGAACGGGTCGGCCCGCTGTTCGACCAGGGGGTTCCGGGTGGTCAACGACGCGGGAGCGGCCTCGGCGGCTTGGGCCGTACCCGGCACCAGGCTGCCGACGGCGGTGACGGCCAAGAGCCCGCCTCCGGCTTTGAACAGGTCACGACGGTCGATGGTCATGGTCATCCCCTCACTCGGGCCGGGAACCGCAGGAAGGTCACGGAGTTCGGTGGGAACGTGTAGGTGAAGCTGTTCGACACCCCGGAGAAACGCGATTCACGTGGCGCGATCGGCGTGCTGAAAGCGGTGTTGACGTCGTCCGGCGACCCCTGCAACGTCGTCACGCGAGCGGTGGAACCCGGCTGGACGCGGGTACCGAGATCGACCCGGGTGCGGGCGGCTGAGGTCTGGGCGTTGACGACCTTGACCACGAGTTCTCCGGTTTTGACGTCGCGGGTGACGACCTGGCGGAACGGCTCGGCGACCTTGTCGTCGGTGAACGAGCCCCACTTCTGTCCGTCGAGGAACAGCGTCACTTGACGGCCCCGGACCTCGACCCGCAGGTCGTACTGCCTGCCGGTCTCGATCTTGGTGTCGTTCTGGAGCAGGGTCTGCTTGCCGCCGCCTTCGGTCTTCTCGACGGCGGAGACGGTGTTGTTCCAGCCGCCGAGGTTCCACCAGTAGTTGTTGCCGGTGTCCTTGACGCCGAACGCGACCAGGAAGCCTTCCCTGCCACCGGTCTTGGTCGCCTTCACCGAGAAGTCGTAGTTGCTCCACGACGGATCACCCGCGGTCACCAGGGTGTTCTCGGCGGCCTGGTCCGCCTGGACGTAGGCGCCGTTCGTCACCGCCCACGAACCCCGGCCCGCCACCTTCGACCAGCGCGAATCGTCGCCGGAGAAGTCGTCCGAGAACAGCTGTGCGCCGTCGGCCGACGTGACCTTGACGTCGTCGTAGGCCGCGCTCGTCGCCCAGGTGGACAGTCCGATCGCGCCGGAGATCGACGCGACCGTCGCAGGCGTGGCCGACGCCTTGCTCGGCACGACGTGGTCACCGACGTTGGTCATGAACAGCTTCTGCGTCTCGTAACTGGCCGAACCCCACGAGCGCTGGTTGTCGAACCAGATCATGTCCGGTTTCCACTGCACATAGTCGGTGTTCGCCAGCAGCGGCGCGTACGACGCGAGCTTGACGACGTCGGCGTTCCGCTCCAGCCCCGTCATGTACGCGGCCTCGGCCAGCGCGTTCCCGAACTTGTTGTCCAGCGACGCGTACTCGCCGAGGAACACCTTCGGGCCGTTGCGGTCGTAGGTGTCGTACCGCTGGTTGTTCTGCAGGAACCACTGCGGGCTGTTGTAGTAATGCTCGTCGACCATCAAGACCTTCGCGTTCCGGTTCAGGTCCCACAGCCGATCGAACGTCGTGCCGGTGTCGTCCGGTCCCGAGTTGCTGATCACCGTGATCCCCGGGTACTTCGACGCGATCGCCGTGCGGAATTCGGTGAAGCGGGCGAAGAACTCGTCCGGCAGGTTCTCTTCGTTGCCGACGCCGACATGCGTCAGGTTGAACGGCGCCGGATGCCCCATCTCGGCCCGCTTCTTGCCCCAGGGCGAGGTGACCGGGCCGTTCGCGAACTCGATCAGGTCGAGGGTGTCCTGGATGTGCCGCCGCAGCAGCGCCGGGTCGTCGGTCGCCTTGTTCTGCCCGCAGCCGGTGACCAGCGCCGGCACCACGGGCAGCGGCATCGCGCCGATGTCCTCGGAGAACTGGAAGTATTCGTAGTAACCGATGCCGTAGGATTGGTTGTAGCCCCAGAAGTTCGCGTTCGTGGCCCGCTGTTCGACCGGGCCGATCGTGTCCTTCCACTGGTAAGAACGCTTCCGCTCCCAGTTCGGTGCCTCGTAGCCCTGGTGGCTGCCGGTGTTGACGAGGCAACCGCCGGGGAACCGCACGAAACCGGGTTCGAGCGCGGCGATCTTCTCCGCGAGGTCGGCCCGCATGCCGTTGGGCCGGTTCTTGTAGGTGTCGCGCGGGAACAGCGACACCATGTCCAGTCGCAGGGTCCCGCCGCCGGACGCGGTCAGCGCGAGCCTGCCCAGCGCGCTCGACTCCCGCGCCAGGACGGTACCGGTGTAGCGCACCCAGCCGTCGCCGCGGACCTGCACCCGCAGCGGATCGGCGAGCGCCTTGCCCGCCGGATCGGTGACGGCCACCGTGAGCGGAGTGCCCGCCGCCCGATCGGTCCGGGCGAACACCGAGAAGTCGTACTGCTTGCCCTTCTCGACCCGGATCCCCGAGTTGTAACCGGAGTTCGCGACGCCGTACTCGCCTCGGGCGAGGTCGAGCTTGAGATAGCGGCGGTTCCGTTCGTTGAGCCGGCGGTCGTCGTCGGCCACCGTCGCCGTGCCGGTGCCCCCGTTGAGCGAGGTGGGTGCCCATGACGTCATCGGCGTGTACGACGCGTTGTCGGCCTTGTCGTACTCGAAGGAGCGGTTCTGCACGAGTTCCGCGTACAACCCGCCGTCCGCGGCGCGGTTGATGTCCTCGAAGAAGACGCCGTACATCGAACGGTCGATCGTGGCACCACGTCCCGCCGCGTCCACGGCGAGGGTGTAGTCGGTCGTCGGTGCCTGGCCCGAAGCGGTCTGAACGGGCACGAGGACACCGGCGGCGATGGTCAGGGACAGCACACTGATCCGGATTGACCTGCTGCGCACAGCACTTCCTTTCGCGACGTTGCGAGAAAACCGGGAGCGGCGGCGGGGGATGAAGGGGACTTTCCCCGCATGCGATGCGACGAAAGCGCCCTTCACCGCTTGACATGCGGGGAAAGTCCCCTTCAGCCCACGACCGTCAGGCGGCGGTGCGAGCCCGCCGCTTGGTCCAGATGTCGTAGGCGACGGCGGCGAGCAGCACGAACCCCTTGACCAGGTTCACGCTCTCGGTCGGAGCGCCGATCAGGGACATGCCGTTGTTGATCACGCCCATGATCAGGCCGCCGGTGATCGCGCCGACCACCTTGCCGACCCCACCCTGCACCGCGGCGCCGCCGATGAACGCCGCGGCGATCGCGTCGAGTTCGAACATGTTGCCCGCGGTCGGCCCGGCCTGGTTGAGCCGTCCGGCCACGATGATCCCCGCGAGGGCCGACAGCACGCCCATGTTGACGAAGATCCAGAACGTCACGGACTTGACCTTGACGCCGGACAGCGTCGCGGCCTGGAGGTTCCCGCCGATGGCGTAGATGTGGCGGCCGAACACCGCGCGCGTCGTCACCAGCGAGTAGCCGATCACCAGCACCGACAGCAGGATCAGCACCCACGGCAGGTTCTTGTACCGCGCCAGCTGCACCACCACGAACAGCACGACGGCGGCCGCCGCGACGATCTTCAGCAGGAACATCGGCAGCGGGTCCACCTCCTGCAGGTAGTTCAGCCGTGCCGTCCGCTTGCGCCACCGCGAGACGACCGCGCCCGCGATGGCCAGGGCGCCCACCAGCAGGCTGACCACGTCGGCGCCGCCGAGCGGGCCGAGCCCGATGTTGCCGAGATAGCCGCCGGTGAACCCGTTCGCCAGCGTCCGCACCTCGTCCGGGAACGGGCCGATCCCCTGGTTCCCGAGCACGGTGAGGGTGAGGGCGCGGAAGATCAGCATCCCGGCGAGCGTCACGATGAACGCGGGAATGCCGAAGTAGGCGACCCAATACCCTTGCCACGCCCCGATCACCGCGCCGACGGCCAGCGTGATCAGCAGCGCGACCGGCCACGCCATGCCCATGTTCACCATCAGCACCGCCGAGATCGCGCCGGTCAGCGCCACCACGGAGCCGACCGACAGGTCGATGTGCCCGGCGATGATGATCAGGATCATGCCGATCGCGAGGATCAGCACGTACGAGTTCTGCACGATCAGGTTCGAGATGTTCTGCGGTTCCAGCAGCGCGCCGCCGGTGAGGATCGAGAACAACACGACGATCAGCGCGAACGCGACGTAGATGCCGCTCTCACGCGGGTTGAACGAGATCCGGCGCGGCGCCCTGGCCGGCGCGGCTCCCTGCTGGTCCGGAACACCGGTGACGGTGTCGGCGGAGGCGGTGCTCATGTCTTACTCCTGTTCCCTGGTCATCGCCCGCATGAGGACCTCTTGGGTGGCCTCGGCCCGGCCGACCTCACCGGTGATCCGGCCCGCCGACAGCGTGTAGATCCGGTCGCACAGTCCGAGCAGCTCCGGCAGCTCGGACGAGATGACCAGGACGGCCTTCCCCTCGTCGGCGAGCCGGTTGACGATCGTGTAGATCTCGTACTTCGCGCCGACGTCGATGCCGCGGGTGGGCTCGTCGAGGATCAGCACGTCCGGATCGGTGAGGATCCATTTGGACAGCACGACCTTCTGCTGGTTGCCGCCGGAAAGCGTGCCGGTCACGCTGCGCACGTCCGGTGCCTTGATGTTCATGCTCTTGCGGAATTCTTCGGCGACACGGTGTTCTTCGTTCTCGTCCACCCATCCGCGCCGGGCGAGTTTGCCCAGCGCCGCGCCGGAGATATTGCGCTGGATGTCCTCGATGAGGTTGAGCCCGTAGCGTTTGCGGTCTTCGGTGGCGTACGCGATCCCGTTGGCGACGGCGTCGCCGACCGTGCGCACCTCGATCTCCTTGCCGTCCTTGATCAGGCGGCCGGAGATGTCCTTGCCGTACGAGCGGCCGAACACGCTCATCGCGAGTTCGGTCCGCCCGGCGCCCATCAGCCCCGCCAGCCCGACGATCTCGCCGCGCCGCAACGTCAGGCTCGCGCCGTCCACGACCACCCGGCCGTGTTGCGTCGGGCTGTGCACGGTCCAGTCCTCGATCCGGAGGACCTCGTCGCCGATCCGCGGTTCCCTCGGCGGGAACCGGTTCTCCAGTTTCCGGCCGACCATCCCGGCGATGATCCGGTCTTCGGTCACCGTGCTCGCGTCCAGCGTCTCGATCGTCCTGCCGTCGCGCAGGATGGTGATCGAGTCGGCGATCGCGGCGATCTCGTTGAGCTTGTGCGAGATCAAGACGCAGGTGACGCCGTCGTCGCGAAGCCCGCGCAACAGTTCGAGCAGATGCGCCGAATCGTCGTCGTTCAGCGCCGCCGTCGGCTCGTCCAGGATCAGCAGTTTGACCTCTTTGGACAGTGCCTTGGCGATCTCCACCAGCTGCTGTTTGCCGACACCGATGTCCAGCACCGGCGTCACCGGGTTCTCCCGCAGGCCGACGCGCCGCAACAACTCGCCCGCCTCGGCGTTGGTCCGGTTCCAGTCGATCAGCCCGCCGCGGGCCTTCTCGTTGCCGAGGAAGATGTTCTCCGCGATGGACAGCTGCTGGCACAGCGCGAGTTCCTGGTGGATGATCACGATGCCGCGGCGTTCGCTGTCGCGGATCGCGGAGAACGCGCACGGCTCGCCGTCGAAGACGATCTCGCCGTCGTACGAGCCGTGCGCGTAGACGCCCGAGAGCACCTTCATCAGCGTGGACTTGCCCGCGCCGTTCTCGCCGCAGATCGCGTGGATCTCTCCCCGGCGCACCGACAGGTTGACATCCTGTAGCGCCTTGACGCCGGGGAAGGTCTTGGTGATCCCCCGCATCCGAAGGATTTCGTCGGTCACGTCGCTACCTCAGCTGTTCCGCTTTGTAGTAGCCCGAGTCGATGAGTTCCTTCTGGTAGTTGCCCTTGTTGAGGATCACCGACTCCAGCAGGAACGCCGGGACGATCTTCTGGCCGTTGTTGTAGTCCGTCGTGTTGTTGGTCTCGGCCTTACCGCCCTTGAGGACCGCGTCGGCCATCTTGACCGTGGTCTCGGCGAGCTTGCGGGTGTCCTTGAAGATCGTCGAGTACTGCTCGTTCGCGATGATCGACTTCACCGAGGCGACCTCGGCGTCCTGGCCGGTGACCACCGGGTACGGCTGGCCAGGCGTTCCGTAGCCGTTGCTCTTGAGCGCCGACAGGATGCCGATGGAGAGCCCGTCGTACGGCGAGAGCACGCCCTGCACCTTGTCGCCGGAGCTGTAGGTCTTGGTCAGCAGGTCTTCCATCCGCCGCTGCGCGGTCGCCGCCTGCCAGCGCAGGATCGCCGCGACGTTGAACGCGGTCTGGCCGCTCTTGACGACCAGCGTCCCGTTGTCGAGGTACGGTTTCAGCACGGACATGGCGCCGTTGAAGAAGAACGTCGCGTTGTTGTCGTCCGGCGAACCCGCGAAAAGCTCGATGTTGAACGGGCCCTTGCCCTCGCCGGGAGACCCGTCCTCTTTGAGCACCTTGAGGCCGGTGAGCAGCGACGTCGCCTGCTGCACGCCGACCTTGAAGTTGTCGAAGGTCGCGTAGTAGTCGACGTTCGGGGTGTTGCGGATCAGCCGGTCGTAGGCGATGACCGGGATCTTCTTGTCCGCGGCCTCCTGCAGCTGGGTGGTGATCGCGGTGCCGTCGATCGAGGCGATCACGAGCAGTTTCGCGCCCTTGGTGATCTGGTTCTCGATCTGGTTCACCTGGGTGGGGATGTCGTCCTCGGCGTACTGGAGGTCGACCTGGTAGCCCAGCTTCTCCAGCGCCGCCTTGATGTTGTCGCCGTCGTGGATCCAGCGCTCCGACGACTTGGTCGGCATGGTGACGCCGACGAGGCCGCCGGCTGCACCTCCCGCGGCCGCCTGCTGATCGACGGTCTTCTGACTCGAACCGCAGGCCGTCAGCGCGGCACCGAGGCCGACCGCCACGGCCAGTGTGGCCAGTTTCGTGAACTTCATTGTTCCTTCTCTCCGGTGGGGACCGATCAGAATCCTTGTGCGAGCCGGTAGTAGGCCTGGTTCCAGCGCATCCGGTCGGCGATCGAGGCGGGCGTCGTGGTCTGGTCGATCACCAGCAGCTCGACGTCGAGCATGGTGGCGAAATCCCGGATCGATTCGGTGCCGACGGCCTGCGTGAGCACCGTGTGGTGCGGTCCGCCCGCGGTGATCCACGCTTCGGCGGACGTCGCCAGCGACGGCGCCGGCTTCCACACCGCACGCGCGACCGGCAGATTCGGCAACGGTTCGTCCGGCGCGACGACCTCGACTTCGTTGGCCACCAAACGGAACCGGTCACCGAGGTCGGCGAGCCCGATCACCACGGCGTCACCGGCGGCGGCGTCGAACACCAGCCGGACGGGATCCTCGCGGCCGCCGATACCGAGCGGATGGATCTCGCACGAAGGCTTGGCGGCGGCGATGCTCGGGCAGACCTCGAGCATGTGCGCGCCGAGGATCTTCGGTTCACCGGGCCCGAAGTGGTAGGTGTAGTCCTCCATGAACGACGTTCCTCGTTCGGAGTCGCGGCCCATCGCCTTCACCGCGGTGAGCAGCGCGGACGTCTTCCAGTCCCCTTCTCCGCCGAAGCCGTATCCGTCGGCCATCAGGCGCTGTACTGCGAGCCCCGGGAGCTGCCGCAGGCCGCCGAGATCCTCGAAGTTCGTGGTGAACGCGCCGAAACCGCCGCTCGTCAGGAACGTGCGAAGCCCTTGCTCGATCCGGGCCGCGTACCGCAGCGATTCGTGCCGCTCCCCCGCCTTGGTCAGCTCCGGCGCGAACGCGTACGAGTCGGCGTACTCCTCGACGAGCGTGTCGACCTCGGCGTCGGGCACCGCGTCGACCAGGGCGACGAGTTCGTTGACGCCGTAGGTGTTCACCGAGACGCCGAACTTCAGCTCCGCCTCGACCTTGTCCCCGTCGGTGACCGCGACGTCGCGCATGTTGTCACCGAACCGCGCGAGCTTGAGCGAGCCGATCGTCTGGCGGCCGACCGCCGCGCGGACCCACGCGTCGATCCGGTCGGCGACCGACGGATCCGCCGCGTGCCCGGCGATGGTCTTGCGCGGCACCCCGAGCCGGGTCTGGATGTAGCCGAACTCGCGGTCGCCGTGCGCGGCCTGGTTCAGGTTCATGAAGTCCATGTCGATGGACTGCCACGGCAGTGCCTCGTTGAGCTGGGTGTGCAGATGCAGCAAGGGTTTCCGCAGCGCGTCCAGGCCGGTGATCCACATCTTCGCCGGCGAGAACGTGTGCATCCACGCGATCACGCCGACACAGGCGTCGTCCGCGTTCGCCTCGAGCATCACGCGCCGGATCGCCGACGGCTCGGTCAGCACCGGCTTCGCGACGATCCCGGCCGAGATCCGGCCGGTGTCGGCCAGCATCCGCTGGATTTGCAACGACTGACCCGCGACCTGTTCGAGGGTTTCTTCGCCGTACAGCGCCTGGCTCCCGGTGAGGAACCAGACCTCGGTCTTCCGCTGTGTGCTCACTTCTCTCCCTGCTGGCCGTAGACGTTCTGGTAGCGCGCGTAGAGCCGGTCCACGTCCTGTTCGGACAGTGCTTCCGGGGTTCCCAGCGCGGAAGCGATGTGGACGGTCTTCGCGACGTCCTCGACCATCACCGCGGCCTTGACCGCGTCGCGTGCGGTGCGGCCGACGGTGAACGGCCCGTGGTTGCGCATCAGCACGGCGGGCGAGCGGCTGGACCGCAGGGTCTCGACGATGCCCCGGCCGATCGAGTCGTCGCCGATCAGCGCGAACGGCCCGACCGGGATCTCGCCGCCGAACTCGTCCGCGATCATCGTGAGCACGCACGGGATCGGCTCCCCGCGCGCCGCCCAGGCGGTGGCATAGGTCGAATGCGTGTGGACGACACCGCCGACCTCCGGCATGTGCCGGTAGACGTAGGCGTGCGCGGCCGTGTCCGACGAGGGCACCAGATCACCGTGGACGACTTCGCCGTACAGGTCGGTGACGACCATCGTGTCGGCGGTCAGTTCGCCGTAGGACACGCCGGACGGTTTGATCACCATCAGGTCATGTCCGGGGACGCGTGCCGACACGTTGCCCGCGGTCCAGATGACCAGTTCGTAGCGGGTCAGCTCGCTGTGCAGCCGCGCGACGGTGTCCCGCAGTTCTTCGAAGGTGTCCGTGATCTCCACGGCGAGACTCATCGGTGCTGTCCTTTCCTGGCGGCACGGCGGCGGGCGGCGAGCCGGTGCATGACGTCGTTGGTCCCGCGGCCGAAGTAGTCGTGCAGCGCGGCGTACTCGGCGTAGAGGTCGTCGTAGGCCTTCACGTTTTCCGCGATCGGGCGGTGGACCGCTCGGCGGACCGAGCCCATCGCGAGCGCCGCGGCCGGGACGTCCGGATGCGCTCCGGCCGCGACGGCGGCGTGGATCGCGGAGCCCAGAGCGGGACTCTGCGCCGAACCGGCCACCGAAAGCGGCAGGTTCGTCACGTCGGCGTAGATCTGCATCAGGAGCGGGTTCTTGACCAGGCCGCCGGCGACGATCAGTTCGGTGACCGGCACCCCGGCGCGGTCGAAGGTCTCGATGATCGTCCTGGTGCCGAACGCGGTCGCTTCGAGCAACGCGCGGTAGGTGTCCTCGGCGCGGGTCGCGAGCGTCTGCCCGACAACGACGCCGGACAGTTCGTGGTCGACCAGCACCGACCGGTTCCCGCTGTGCCAGTCGAGCGCGACCAGTCCGTGCTCGCCGATCTCCCGCGTCGCGGCGAGCCGGGTGAGCAGTTCGTGGACGGAGATCCCTGCCTCCCTGGCATCGTCCACATAGGACGCCGGGACGCCGTGTTCGACGAACCACGCGAAGATGTCGCCGACCCCGCTCTGCCCGGCCTCGTAACCCCACTGCCCGGAAACGATCCCGCCGTCGACGACGCCGCACATCCCCGGCACCTCGCGCAGTTCGGCGCCGTTCATCACGTGACAGGTCGAGGTGCCCATGATCGCGACCATCTGCCCCGGCTCCACCGCCTGGACGGCGGGTGCGGTGACATGCGCGTCGACGTTGCCGACGGCGACCGCGATCCCTTCCGGCAGCCCGGTCCATTCCGCCGCCTGAGCGCTCAGGCCCCCGGCCTTGGCGCCGAGGGCGCCCAGCGGATGCACGAGCTTGTCGTCCACGAAGGACCCGAAGCCGGGTGCGAGCTCCTCCAGGAACTCCGCGCTCGGGTAGCGGCCGTCCTGGAGAATGCCCTTGTACCCGGCGGTGCACGCGTTGCGCACGTAGGTCCCGGTGAGCTGCCAGACGATCCAGTCGGCGAGTTCGACCCAGTGCCGCATCCGGTCGTAGACCTCGGGCGCCTCTTCGAAGACCTCCAGCGCCTTGGCGAACTCCCACTCCGAAGAGATCAGCCCGCCGTAGCGCGGGAGCCACGACTCGCCGCGCTTTCGTGCCAGCGCGTTGATCCGGTCCGCCTGCGGCTGCGCGGAATGGTGCCGCCACAGCTTCACGTAGGCGTGCGGGTTCCCACCGAACTCGGGCAGTTCGCACAGCGGCGTGCCCTCGGCCGTGGTCGGCACCATCGTGCACGCGGTGAAGTCGGTGCCGATGCCGATCACGTCGGCGGGGTCCGCACCGGCGGCCCGGATGGCTTCCGGCACGGCGGTGCGGAGCACGTCGACGTAGTCCGACGGCACCTGCAGCGCCCAGTCCGGCGGCAGACCGTGCCCGGTCTGCGGCAGGATCCGGTCGATCACGCCGTGGCGGTATTCCGAAACCGCGCTGCCCAGTTCCGCCCCGTCGCGGACGCGGACCACGACGGCCCGGCCGGACAGCGTCCCGAAGTCGACGCCGACGACCAGCGACTCCCCTGTACTCACTTCTTCTCCCGCACTGTTAGCGTTCACATTTCTGGTCGAAAACCACGTTCATGCGTGCTTGGAGCCGTAACTCGCGTGCTTGGAGGCGGATCACGCGTGTTCCGCCTCCAAGCACGCGNGGCAACAACTTCCCCGCGACCGCGGTCCCGCACGGCTTCAATTTCTGGTCCCCGGCGTGTTCCGCCTCCAAGCACGCGAGTTACGGCTTCACGCACGCGAGTTCCGTCCTACGTCGCTCGCCTGCCGACGAGGCGTTGCAGCACGATGAAGGCGAACAGCAGCGCGCCGGTGATGATCGAGGTCCACCAGGAGTTCAGCGTGCCGTCGAAGGTGATCAGGGTCTGGATGATGCCCAGCACCATGATCCCCAGGACCGTCCCGAGAACGTAGCCGGAGCCGCCGGTGAGCAACGTGCCACCGATGACGACGGCCGCGATCGCGGTCAGTTCCAGCCCGACGCCGTTGAGCGGATCGCCGGAAGACTTGTACAGCACCAGAAGCAGGCCGCCGAGCGCCGAGCAGAACCCGCTGAGCGTGTATACCGAGATCCGCGTGCGGCCGACGTCGAGGCCCATCAGCAGCGCCGACTTCGGGTTCCCGCCGATCGCGTACACCGTCCGGCCGAATCGTGTGCCGTAAAGGAGGTACGCAGCGGCGGCGACCACGACCAGCGCGACGACCACGCCGATCGAGATGTGCAACTCCCCGCCGAGCGGGATCTGCGTCTGCGCGAGGCTCGCGACCGTCGGGTCGTCGATCGAGTACGCCTGGGTGCTGATCGTGTAGCAGAGCCCCCTGGCGAAGAACATCCCGATGAGGGTGGCAATGAACGGCTGGATCTCGAAGACCTGGATCAGCACGCCCATCCCGAAGCCCAGCGCAGCGCCGATCGCCAAGACCGCGGGGATCACCGCGATGACCGACCAGCCTTGGTTCTGCAGCAGGTCGGCGGAGACCACAGTGGACAACGCCACGACCGAACCCACCGACAGATCGATCCCGCCGGTGAGGATCACGAACGTCATCCCGACGGCGACGACCAGCAGGAACGCGTTGTTGATGAACAGGTCGAGCACGACCTGTCCGGAGCCGAACGCCGTGTAGCTCGACGCGCCGTAGACGTACGCGCCGATGAGCATCGCCATCGTCGCCAGGATCGGCAGATGCCGCTGCCGCGGCCGATAGCCCTTGATGCGGTCGAGTGTCGTCATACCCCGGCCTCCACCTTCTCCGGCACGACGGCGGCAGGCGGCGGGGCCGCTTTTCGCCGCCGGGCGAGCTTCTTGCGGAACACCGGCGACTGCAACAGGCAGACCGCCAGCACGACCACGGCCTTGAACAGCATGATCGCCTGCGGCGCGATCCCCAGCGCGTACACGGTGGTCGTCAACGTCTGGATGAGCAGTGCGCCGATCACCGAGCCGGTGAGCGAGAACCGGCCACCGGTCAGCAGCGTCCCGCCGATGACGACGGCGAGGATCGCGTCGAGTTCGATGAACTGCCCGGCGTTGTTGCCGTCGGCGCTGTGCACGTTCGCGCTGATCATCAGCCCGGCGACGCCGGCGCAGAGCGCGCAGAAGACGTAGGTGAGCCAGATCAGCCTGGCCGACCGGAGCCCGGCGAGCCTGCCCGCCTCCGGGTTGCCGCCCACCGATTCGACCAGCAGCCCCAGCGCCGACCGGCGGACCAGCACCGCGGCGATGGCGAACACCGCCAGCGCGATGAGGATGGCGCTGGGTAGGCCGAAGGTGAACCCGCTGCCGATCCACTCGTAGGGATGCGAATTGACGGTGATGATCTGGCCGCCGGTGATCAGCTGGGCGATACCGCGGCCCGCGACCATCAGGATCAGGGTCGCGATGATCGGCTGGATGCCCAATACCGCCACGAGCCAGCCGTTCCACACCCCGAGCGCGAGGGCCAGCCCCAGTGCCATCCCGACCGCGGCGAGCGTCCCGCCGAGGCTGTTCTGGTCACCGAGTCCGCTGATGTGGAGACACGCCAGCGCGCCGCTGATCGCCACGACCGCGCCGACGGAGAGGTCGATCCCCCGCGTCGCCACCACCAGGGTCATGCCGATCGCGATGAGGATCAGCGGGGCACCGTTCTTGAGGATGTCGATCAGGTTCCCGTAGAGATGCCCGTCGCGGAATTCGATCGCGAAGAACGCCGGGTGCACGATGAGGTCGCCGAGCAACAGCGCCAGCAGCGCCACGACGGGCCAGAACAACCGATGCTTGGTCATCGTGCGACTCCTTCGGCCATCGTCGCCATGACGCGGTCCGCGGTCAGCGATTCGTTGTCCAGTACGGCGACCACCGCGCGGTCGCGCAGCACGACGACCCGATGGCTCAACCGCAGCACCTCCTCGAGTTCGGCGGAGATGAACACGACGGCCATCCCCTCGCTCGAAAGCCGGGCGACCAGCCGCTGGATCTCCGTCTTGGCGCCGATGTCGATGCCGCGCGTCGGCTCGTCGAGGATCAGCAGCCGGGGTTCGGTGATGAGCCATCTCGCGAGCAGCACCTTCTGCTGGTTGCCGCCGCTGAGGTCGCCGACCTTCGCTTCCGCGTTCGCGGGCCGGATGTCGAGCATCTCGATGTAGCGCTCGGCGATCTCGTCCTGCCGCCGCCGCGGGATCGGCCGCGCCCAGCCCCGTGAGGCCTGCAACGCGAGCACGATGTTCTCGCGCACGGTGAGCTCCTCGACGAGTCCTTCGGTCTTGCGGTTCTCCGAACAGAACGCGATCCGGTGGTCGAGCCCGGTCCGCGGCGTCTTCAGCGACACCGGCTCGCCGTCGATCCGCACGGAACCGCTGTCCGCGTGATCGGCGCCGAACAGCAGCCGCGCCAGTTCGGTGCGGCCCGAACCGAGCAGCCCGGCGAGGCCGACGACCTCGCCCGCCCGGATGTCGAGCGAGAACGGCGCGACACCGCCCTTGCGGCCGACATCGCCCGCTTCGAGGAACACCGGCGCACCGGCGAGGTCGGACCGGCTGTGGCCCGAGTCCTCGATGTCTTCGAGTGCCTCGAGTTCCTTGCCGATCATCCTGGTGACCAGGTCGACCGGGGTGATCTCCTCGGTGCGGTATTCGCCGATCAGCTTCCCGTTGCGCAGCACCGTCATCCGGTCCGCGACGGCGAAGACCTGCTCGATGAAATGGGAGACGAACAGGATCGCCATCCCCTGATCCCGCAGCGAACGCACCACGTTCAGCAGCTGCTCGACCTCGCCGGCGTCCAAACTGGACGTCGGTTCGTCGAGCACGAGGACCCGCGCGTCGACGTCGAGCGCCCTGGCGATCGCGACCAGTTGCTGCACCGCGATCGAGCAGCTGCTCAGCTCGGCCGAAACGTCCACCTCGACGTCCAGCCTGGCCAGCAGCGCTGCCGCCCGGCGGCGCGTCTCACGCCAGTCGATGCGGCCGCGCCGTCGCGGCTCCTTGCCGAGGCAGATGTTCTCCGCCACCGACAGGTTCGGGCAGAGGTTCACTTCCTGGTAGACGGTGCTCACGCCGGAGCGCTGCGCTTCTCCCGGGCCGCTGAACGCGACCCGGGAGCCGTCGAGTTCGATCGTGCCCGCGTCCACCCCGTACACGCCGGTGAGCACTTTGATCAGGGTGGACTTGCCGGCGCCGTTCTCACCCATCAGGGCATGCACTTCGCCGGGGAACATCCGGAAGGAGACGTCGTCGAGGGCGACCACGCCGGGGAATTCCTTCCGGATGTGGCTCATCCGCAGCATCGCGAGGGGTTCTGTCATCGGATCAGTACTGGCGTTGCGGCAGGGCGGCCTTCGCGGACGCCTGGTCGAATTCGGTCTCGGTGGTCTCGATGCGCGGGGGCACCTGCTCACCGGCGGCGACCTTCTTCACCAGGTCCATCAGCTGCGGGCCGAGGAGCGGGTTGCATTCGACGACGTGGTTGATCTTGCCGTCGGCCAGTGCCTGCAGGGCGTCGCGGACGCCGTCGACCGAGACGATCTTGATGTCCTTGCCGGGTACCTTCCCGGCCGCCTCGATCGCCTCGATGGCGCCGAGCGCCATGTCGTCGTTGTGCGCGTACAACACGTCGATCTTGGGCTGGGACTTCAAGAAGGCCTCCATGACCTCCTTGCCCTTGGCCCGGGTGAACTCACCGGTCTGCGACGCGACCACCTTGAACTTCGGGTTCGGCGCGATGACGTCGGCGAAACCCTTCTTGCGGTCGTTCGCCGGCGCGGAACCGGTGGTGCCCTGCAGTTCCACGATGCTGACGTCGCCTGCCGCCGAGCCGAACTCCTCGGCCAGCCACTCGCCCGCCTTCCTGCCCTCGGCGACGAAGTCCGAACCGAGGAAGGTCTTGTACAGCGACTTGTCCGGCGAGTCGACGGCCCGGTCGGTCAGGATCACCGGGATATTTGCCGTCTTCGCCTCCTTGAGCACGGTGTCCCAGCCGGATTCCACGACCGGCGAGAAAGCGATCACCTTCACCTTCTGCTGGATGTAGGACCGGATCGCGGCGATCTGGTTCTCCTGCTTCTGCTGCGCGTCGGAGAACTTCAGCTCGATCCCGGCCGCCTTCGCGGACTCCTGGATCGACTTCGTGTTCGCCGTGCGCCAGCCGCTTTCCGCGCCCACCTGGGCGAAACCGAGGGTGAGGGCGCCGCCGCCACCCGCTCCGCCGCCACCGCCGCACGCGGAGAGCAGGAGCAGCCCGGCCACTCCGGCCACGATCGCCGTCCACGGTTTTCTTGCCACATCGACTCCTAGATCCGCACTGATCAGTTGAGTTAGCGTTAACACTCGCGCCCCGAGCCTTGAAGACGGCTCAGGGTGCTACGAAAGACCGGTGCTCTCCCGCACGATCAGTTCGGGGACCACCAGGTCGCGGTCTCGGTTCTCACCACCGTTCATCCGGCGGCGGAGCAGGTCGAACGTGCGCCTGCCGACTTCGACGAAGTCCTGGCGCACCGTCGTCAGCGGCGGTGTGTAGTAGGCCGCCTCGGGAACGTCGTCGAAGCCGACGATCCGCATCTCCCCCGGCACGTTCACCCCGGCTTCGGTGCAGGCACGGAGAAAACCAAGGGCCATCTGGTCGTTCGCCACGAACACGGCGTCGAGTCCCTGTTCGCCGACGAGGGATCGCCCCGCCGCGTACCCGGAACGCGCGCTCCAGTCGCCGCGGATGACGGGCGGGATCCGTGCGCCGTGCCGCTGCAGGGTCTCGCGCCAGCCGCGTTCGCGGTCGAGCGCCTCCAGCCAGTCTTCGGGTCCGGCCACGTGCCAGACGGTAGCGTGCCCGAGGCCGAGAAGGTGCTCGGTGGCACGGCGCGCCCCGTCGTACTGGTCGACCGAGATCACCGGGACCGGTGCTTTCTCGCCGCCGCCGACCGCGACCAGCGGAACATCGGAGGGCGCCGCCTCCAAGGCGCGGGCGGCCGTGACGTGCGGCGCGATCACGACGATGCCCTCGACGGCCTGGCGCCGCAGGCGCTCCACCGCGTCGGTGATGGACGACCGGCCCGGGCGGCTGATGCTGGTTATGGTCGTCGCGTACCCGGCTTCGCGGGCGGCGTGCTCGATGCCGCTCAAGGTACTGGCCGGACCGTAGAGGTTGGCCTCCAGTGCGACCACGCCGAGCGTGCCCGAGCGGCCGGTGACCAGCGCGCGGGCGACCGAGTTCGGCCGATAGTCCAATTGCTCGATCGCCGCGTTGACGCGGACCCGTGTCTCGGCGCGGACCGGCCCGGTGCCGTTGATGACCCGCGAGACCGTCATATGCGAAACACCCGCGAGCGCGGCCACGTCGGTGAGACTGGCCTGCTTGCTCTCGGTGGTTTCGCGCGCCATCGCCTGTCTCCCAATCCCGGTACCGTGTGACGAGTGCCGCAAGTGTTAGCGATAACACGAGCCGGGTCAAGCGCTCCCCGAGTCACAGTCGGGTCACGGAACCCGGGATCAGCTGGAGGCGCGATGCGTGAGCGAGACCGGCAAGATCCGCTGGCGGGGCTTGAGATCCCGGTCGTCCATCACCGCGAGCAGGGTCTCGACCATCACGCGCACCTGCTCCCGCGGGTCCTGGTGGACCGAGGTCAGCGGTGGGTCCATCTCCGGTGCGAGGGTCGCGTTGTCGTCGAAGCTGACGACGGCGACATCCGACGGGATCCGCCGTCCGGCGGAGTGCAGGGTGCGGAGCGCACCGAGGGCCATCATGTCGCTGGCCACGAAGACGGCGTCGAGGTCGGGGCGCCGCGCGAGCAAGTTCGCCATCGCCTTCGCGCCGCCGGTCAGGGTGAAGTCGCCTTCCTCCATCAGGTCCGCCGGGTCGAGCCCGGCGTCGAGGAGGGTCTTGCGCCAGCCGGAGAGCCGGTCGATCGCCGCGCTCTGGTCCTGCGGGCCCGCGATCGTGGCGATCCGGCGGTGGCCGGCTTCGACCAGATGCGCGACCGCGAGCTTCGCGCCACCCTCGTTGTCGAAGTCGACGACGTGGACACCGCGTTTCAACCCGGCCGCCTGCCCGCCGTACACCACCGGGATCCTCAACTGCCGCAACGCCTTGGGCAGCGGATCGGTCCGGTGCGGCGCGAAGACCAGTACGCCGTCGACGTGCCCGCCGTCGAGAAACCTGACGGTGCGGTCGAGATCCTCGCGGGTGTCACTGAAGATCAAGACCATCTGGCAGCCGACGTCGGCGAGTTCGCGATAGCCCGCGCGCATGACCGCGGTGCGGTACGGGTCGTCGAGCAGCCGCGCCTCCGGCTCCGAAAGCACGACCGCGACCGCGCCGGTCCGCTTGGTCACCAGCGATCTGGCCGCCTGGTTCGGGGAATAGCCGAGTTCCCTGGCCGCGGCCTGGACCTTCTCGCGGGAGCGCGCGCTCACGTAGCCGTCGTCGTTCAGCGCACGGGACGCCGTCGACCGGCTGACACCGGCGGACACGGCGACGTCTTCCAGTGTCGGCCTGCCGTCTTCCCCTGGTCGAGGCCCCACCCGCGCCACCTTCACTCGTCAGCTCCATCCGGACACCGACAGCTTAGTGCTCGGCGCGTGACGACACTGAGAGCGCTCCCCTGATGGAAACACTCTCATTACAAGCCCTTGACACGGCCATACCTTGGCGACAGACTCTGCGCATCCTGGGAGCGCTCCCATTTTCTTCCCACCCACCTGCAAGGGACATTGACGTGAGAAGCATCCGGAACGGCCTGGTGCTGGCACTGGGTATCACGATGACGACGTTCGGACTGGCGGCGTGCGGCGGTGACGACGGCGGCGCGCCCGCCGCGTCGGACCCGAACGCGAAGGTCGAGCTGTCACTGGCGACGTTCACCGAGTTCGGCTACGAGGAGCTCATCCCCGAATACGAACGACTGCACCCGAACATCAAGATCACCCACCGCAAGACCGGCCAGGGCGGGCCGTACCACCAGGATCTGATCACGAAACTGGCCGCGGGTTCCGGCCTCGCCGACGTCACCGCCGTCGAGGAAGGGCATCTGTCGAACGTCCTCGACAAGGGCTCGAAGTTCAACGACCTGCCCAAGATCGGCCCGGCGGAGGCGTCCCCCGACCGCTGGCTCGGCTGGAAGTACGACGCGGCGAAGACCAAGGACGGCAAGGTCATCGGCTACGGAACGGACATCGGCCCGCTGGCCATGTGCTACCGCAAGGACATGCTCGAAGCAGCGGGCATGCCGTCCGATCCCGAAGCGGTCAAGCCGTTGTTCGCGACCTGGGACAGCTACTTCGCCGCCGGCGACCAGTACGTCACCAAGACCGGCGGTAAGGCGTGGTTCGACTCGGCCGCGCAGAACTTCAACGCCATGGTCAACCAGCTCCCCACCGGCTACATCGGCAACGACGACAAGCCGACGCTGGAATCGAACCAGGGCATCAAGGACGCCTGGACCAAGGTGACCGACGCCGTCGCGAAAGGACAGTCGGCCAAGCTGACCGCGTTCAGCAACGAGTGGAACTCCGGATTCAAGCAGGGCGCCTTCGCCACGAAGGTGTGCCCCGCGTGGATGCTCGGCGTGATCGAGGAGCACTCCGGTCCCGAGAACGCCGGCAAATGGGCGGTCACCGCGGCCTTCCCCGGTGGCGGCGGGAACTGGGGTGGCTCGTACCTGACCGTGCCCACACAGTCGAAGCACCCGAAGGAGGCGGCCGAACTCGCCGCCTGGCTGACCGCGCCCGAACAGCAGATCAAGGCGTTCAAGGCGAAAGGCACCTTCCCCAGCCAGGTCAAGGCACTGGAGGACCCGGCACTGCTGAGCGAGACCGACGCGTACTTCGGTGGCGCCAAGATCGGGCAGTTGTTCGCCGAGCAGGCCAAGAAGGTCGCGAAGCCGCAGTACAAGGGCCCCGGTGACGGCCAGATCCAGGAGAACGCGTCGAGCCCGGCGCTGCAGGCCGTCGAACAGGGCAAGTCGGCGGACGAGGGCTGGACGCAACTGCTCGACGCCGCGAAGAAGATCACGCGCTGACCGATGACCGTCGTCGACAAGATCGCGCCGGACGAGGAGAAGGCCGGGGTGCGCACGTCGCCCCGGCCCACCCTCCGCCATCGGCTGAGCCGGTGGGACGTCAAGGTCTCGCCGTACCTCTACATCGCCCCGTTCTTCGTCGTGTTCGGGATCGTCGGGCTGTTCCCGCTGCTTTACACGGCGTACGTGTCCCTGTTCAGCTGGGAGGCGGGTGACGACGATCCGGCCTTCATCGGGCTGGACAACTTCAAGGAACTGTTCGCCGACACCCAGTTCTGGAACGCGCTCGAGAATACCGTCAGCATCTTTTTGCTCTCCAGCGTTCCGCAGCTGATCATCGCGGTGCTCCTGGCGGCGCTGCTCAGCGCCAGGCTCCGCGGCGCGACCGGCTGGCGCGTCGGCGTCCTGCTCCCCTACGCCGCCAGCCTGGTGGCACTCGGGATCATCTTCGCGAACCTGTTCGGTCCAAAGTACGGGCTGGTCAACGGTCTGCTGCAGACGATCGGGCTGGATCCGGTCGACTGGCAGGCAGGCCGGTTCAGCAGCCACGCCGCGATCGCGATCATGGTGAACTGGCGCTGGACCGGGTACAACGCGCTGATCGTGCTCGCGGCGATGCAGGCCATCCCGAAGGAACTGCACGAGGCCGCGCTGATCGACGGAGCGGGCGCCGCACGCCGGTTCTTCAGTATCACGCTCCCACTGCTGAAGCCGACGCTGATCTTCGTCACGATCACCTCGACGATCGGCGGCCTGCAGATCTTCACTGAGCCCAAGCTGTTCGACGCCATGCCGGGCTCGAACAACGGCGGTTCGTCCAACCAGTTCCAGACCGTGACGCTGTACCTGTACCAAACGGCGTTCGAAAACTACGAACTCGGTTATGCCTCGGCGATCGCGTGGGTGCTGTTCGTGATCATCGTGCTCATCGCGCTGGTGAACTTCTTCCTCACCGGCAGGCTGACGGCGGTGAAGAAGAAATGACCACACTCCACAGCGTATTCAAAAACGGGGGACTCAAGCGAGGCGTTTCGGCGCTGGGCAAGCCGCGCAGGGCGACCTACGTCGTGCTCACCATCTTCGTGCTGGGCTCGCTCTTCCCGTTCTACTGGTCGTTCCTGGTCGCCAGCCGGGACAGCGGGATGCTCACCGAACGGGTCCCGCCCTTCCTGCCCGGCGGGAACTTCTTCGCCAACGCGGCGAGGGTGTTCGACACCGTGCCGTTCTGGAAGGCGCTCGCGAACAGCCTGATCGTGTCCGGCACGGTCACCCTCACCACGGTGCTGTTCTCGGCACTGGCCGGGTTCGCCTTCGCCAAACTGCGGTTCCGCGGCCGGAACGGGCTGTTCGTGTTCATCGTCATCACCCTCGCCGTACCGACCCAGCTCGGCATCATCCCGCTGTTCATGGCGATGTCGGAGTTCGGCTGGGCAGGCGGATTGCAGTCGGTGATCGTGCCGAACCTGGTGACCGCGTTCGGCGTCTTCTGGATGCGTCAGTACACAGTGGACGCCGTACCGTACGAACTGATCGAGGCCGCGCGGGTCGACGGCTGCAGCATGATCCGGATTTTCTGGAACGTCTGCCTGCCCGCGGTCCGGCCGGCGGCGGCGATCCTGGCGATGTTCACGTTCATGACGTCGTGGAACGACTTCCTCTGGCCGCTCGTGGTGCTGGACGCCGGCAACCCCACCGTCCAGCTGGCGCTGGAGAAGCTGCAGAGCGGCTACTACGTCGACTATTCGCTGGTGCTGGCCGGGACCACCCTGGCCACCATCCCGATCCTCATCGTCTTCCTCCTCCTCGGCCGCCAGATAGTGGCCGGGATCATGCAAGGTGCCGTGAAAGGGTGACCATGTCCGCTCATCCCGACAGTGTCCGGGCGAAGACCTCGCTCCTGTTCCCGCCCGGATTCGTGTGGGGCGCCGCCACCGCGGCCTTCCAGGTCGAAGGGGCGACGGCCGCCGACGGCCGGACCGACTCGATCTGGGACGTCTTCGCCCGCCGTCCCGGCGCCGTCGTCGGTGGCGACACCGGCGAGCCGGGCGCCGATCACTACCGGCGCTATGCCGAAGACGTCGATCTGATGCGACGGCTCGGACTCGGCGCGTACCGGTTTTCGCTGTCGTGGCCGCGGATCCGGCCCGGCGGCGGCACGCCGAACCCGCGGGGTCTCGCGTTCTACGACCGGCTCGTCGACAAGCTTCTCGACGCCGGAGTCGAACCCTGGGCGACGCTGTATCACTGGGATCTCCCTCAGTCGCTGGAAGACGAGGGCGGCTGGGCCTCACGCGAGACCGCCTTCCGGTTCGCCGAATACGCCGAAACGGTCGTGGCGCGCCTGGGCGACCGGGTACCGCGCTGGTCCACCCTGAACGAGCCATGGTGCGCAGCGATGCTGGGCTACGCGCGCGGAATCCACGCGCCCGGCAGGCAGGAACCCCGCGCCGCCGTCGCGGCCGCGCACCACCTGCTGCTGGGACACGGACTGGCGATGGACGCCCTGCGGCGACACGCGCCTGCCGCGTCGTCGGGGATAACGCTGAACCTGTACCCGGTGTCGGCGGTCGATCCTTCGTCCACTGTGGACTCCGAAGCCGCGCGCCGGATCGACGGCCTGCAGAACCGGCTGTTCCTGGATCCGGTGCTTCGTGGCTCCTACCCCGAGGACTTGCTGACCGACCTGGCGCCGCTCGGTATCGGAGAGCTGGTGCGGGACGGTGACCTCGCGACCATCGCCGCTCCGATCGACTGGCTGGGCATCAACTACTACCGCGGCTACCAGGTCGCGGGCACCCCTCTGCCCGGCAGTGAACCGGCGGGCGCCGACTGGCTCGGCTCCCCCGACGTCCATTTCGTGCCCGACGAAGCGGCGCCCCGCACCGACTCCGGCTGGGAGGTCCAGCCATCGCGGCTCACCGAGTGCCTCCTCCGGGTCCATCGCGAGTATCGGCCGATCCCGTTGTACATCACCGAGAACGGCGCGTCCTATCCGGACGCGTTGATCGGCGGGGATATCGCGGACACCGACCGGATCGCCTTCCTCGACTCGCATCTGCGCGCCGCGTACGAGGCGATCGAGGCGGGCGTCGACCTGCGCGGCTACTTCTATTGGTCACTGCTCGACAACTTCGAGTGGGCCGAGGGGTACGGCAAACGGTTCGGTCTCGTCCACGTCGATTACGCGACGCAGCGGCGGACGCCGAAGCAGAGCGCGCTCTGGTACGCCCGGGCGATCAGTCTCAACGGGCTGGGCTGAGGGCAAGCGTCAGGAAAGGGTCGTTCAGGACACTTTTCGAGATCGGAAGAGNGCTGTCGACGGACAAGGCTTCCAGCCCGATCAACCTGTACGGCGCCACGAAGCTGTGCGCCGACCTTTCCTGACGTCTACGCGCGGGAGCGCTCGGCGCGTTCCGCGGTGGCACGGTCGGCGGCCCGCCGGTCCGGACCCCCGCCACTGAAGGTCCGGAACTCGTTGACGCAACCGGGCACGTCCGCGGTGGAAGTGCAGTTGTCCGGCCGGTTACCGCTCACCACGGCCCCGTTCACGAGCGTCACCCGTCCGCTGAGCGTGTGGATGCCGCCACCGGAAGCGGGGAGGGGGTACAAGCCGGACCCAGGTTCGCCTGCGGCATTGTCGCGGACCATCCCGCCGTCGAGCGTGAGCGTGTCATCGAACACGCTGAGTCCACCGCCTCGACCTCCGTAACCGGAGTACCCGGAGTACCCACCCGGCCCCGCGACACCGGCATCGCCGCCGCGTCCCGCCTGGTTGCCGGTGATGGTGGTGCGGGTGATGACCGGATTCAGCAGCACACCGGGGCTGGTCGACATGATCAGGCCGCCGCCCGTGCCGCCGCTGCCGCCGTGTCCGGCTCCGCCGCCCTCCGCGCCTCCCGCGCCGCCCTTGCCCCCGCTCCCGGCATTGTTGCCGGTGACGACGCTGTCGGTGAGCCGCAGGACAGTGCCGCTGAGCACGTCGACACCGGCGCCGAAGCCGGCGGAACCGCCTCGGCCACCCGGCTTGGCGGCCACCCCGTTTCCGCCAGGGCCACCGGAGCCGGAGGCGTTGCCGGTGATCGAGCTGCGGGTGATCGTCAACGTCGCCGTGACGGAAGCGTAGGAGGAGATCCCCCCGCCGGAGCCTCCCGAGCCGCCGCTACCGGCACTGGTGGTGGCGGTGGCCGCGGTACCGGGAGCACCAGAGCCGGCGGCGTTGCCGCTGATGACGCTGTCGGTGATGGTCAGTGGACCCCAGTTCTTGATACCGCCCCCGGACCCGCCCGGGTTCGCGTCTCCATAGGAGTTGGTCCCGACCCCGTCGGGAGCGTGACCACCCGCGATCGTGACCTCGTCGAGGGTCAGGTCGCCCCAATTGTTGATGATCCGGAATCGGGGCGCGTCCTTGGCGCGTTCGATGGTGGCGTGATTACCGTTGACGGTGAGCTTTCCCTCGATGGAGGGCAGTCCGGAATTCCAAGTGGCATCGGCGGCCGACGTGAGCGTGTAGACGCACTTCGCCGCCAGGGACAGCGTATCCGGCGTGGGGGTGACGTTGGCCTCGGCGATAGCGCGGACCAACGCGTCGGAGTCGCAGGGAACAGCGGTTTCGGCGGCTTGTGCCGGCGGAGCGACCAGGGCGAACGCCCCCAGTGCGGTTACCGTGGTCGCGATTCGTCTTCGGGTTCTGGCATTCGACATCATCGGGAAACCTCCCAGGTCAAGGAATCGGGTGATGGCCATTGAGAACTTTAGGAGTCCCCGCCGTGACCCCTCAATTAATATGATTCCGACCACACGATTACCGATCATCGGGAATCGTGGTGAATAAACGAATGAACACCGGATTTCGCGCCTTGCCGACGCCGCGCCGAGGGATTGCGGTGGCCACACTCCGGCAGGTCTTGTTATCGTAGGAGCGGACCTGACCAACGAGCAGTGGAGATCAGACGTGGCAGGTGAAGACGACATCTCCGGGTGAGCCGGAGTAGGGAGGCCACCGGCGTCGACGCCGACGTGGCCTCTTTGTCGTCCCCTCAAACCACGTCCACCGCGGTGCCGCCTCGGCGCGCCCGCTGTCTTTCACGAGGTCATTTCCATGTCAGACGCCTTTGTCGTCGTGTCCGCACTCTCCTTTTCCTGGCCGGATGACACCCCGGTCTTCGACGACCTGTCGTTCACCGTGCCCGGTGGCCGCACCGGGCTGGTCGCGCCGAACGGGGCGGGCAAGAGCACGCTCCTCAAACTGATCGCCGGAGAGCTGCGGCCGGTGTCCGGATCGGCCTCCGCCCAGGGAGTCCTGGGCTATCTGCCGCAGTCGCTGCCGCTCACCGCCGACCTGAACGTGGCCGAAGTGCTGGGCATCGCGCCGCAGCTCGCGGCGCTGAGCGCGATCGAGTCCGGCGACGCGAGCGAAGAGCACTTCACCACCATCGGGAACGACTGGGACATCGAGGAACGAACCCGCGCCCAGCTCGACCGGCTCGGCCTCGGCGGTGTCTCGCTGGACCGGAGCCTGCGCACGTTGAGCGGCGGGCAGATCATCTCCCTCGGCCTGGCGGCGCAATTGCTCAAGCGGCCCGACATCCTGCTGCTGGACGAACCGACCAACAACCTCGACCTCGACGCCCGCCGCAAGCTCTACGGCGTGCTCGAAGACTGGGCCGGCTGCCTGCTGCTGGTGAGTCACGACCGGGAACTGCTCGACCGGATGGACCGGATCGCCGAACTCGACCGCGGCGATCTGCGGTACCACGGAGGGAACTTCACCCAGTACGAAGCGGCGGTCAAGGCCGAGCAAGAGGTGGCCGAACGCAACGTCCGCAGCGCCGAACAAGAGGTCAAACGCGAGAAGCGCGAGATGCAGCAGGCCCGCGAGCGGGCGGCGCGCCGGGCGGGCAACGCCGCCAGGAACCTGGGCAACGCCGGACTGCCGAAGCTCTTCGCCGGCACCATGAAGCGCAACGCCCAGGAGTCCGCGGGCAAGGCGAACGAGACACACGCCGCGCGGGTCAGCGAAGCGAAGAACCGCCTCGACGAGGCCGAACGTTCCCTCCGCGACGACCAGAAGATCGCGCTGATCCTGCCGGGCACCAATGTCCCCGCCGGGCGCACGATGTTCCAGGGCGAGCACATCCAAGTCCGCTACGGCGACCGGAACGTCTTCGCGGGCGACGGAGTCGACCTGACGATCCGCGGCCCCGAACGGATCGCCCTGACCGGCGGAAACGGGACCGGCAAGTCAACCCTCCTCCGGGTGCTCAAGGGAGACCTCACGCCCGACAGTGGCCTGGTGAAGCGAGCCGCAGGACGGATCGCGTACCTCTCCCAGCGGCTCGACCTGCTGGACCTAGACCGGACCATCGCCGAAAACTTCGCCACGTTCGCCCCGAGCCTCCCCGAGTCACAACGGATGACCCTGCTCGCCCGCTTCCTGTTCCGAGGCACGCGAAGCCAGCTTCCCGTCGGCGTGCTCTCCGGAGGCGAACGCCTGCGAGCCACCCTGGCCTGCGTCCTGTTCGCCGAACCCGCGCCGCAACTCCTGCTGCTGGACGAGCCGACCAACAACCTCGACCTGGTCAGCGTCGGGCAATTGGAGAGCGCGTTGGGGGCGTATCAAGGAGCTTTCGTGGTCGTCAGCCATGACGAGCGGTTCCTTCGGGAGATCAAGGTGGATCGGCGGGTGCGGTTGACCGGCGGGACTCTCGTGGAGTCGTGAGGTCTCTGCGGCCGGGTATGTGAGTGGCCTCGGGCCTGATTCGACAACCCGCCGGGCCCCTGATATCCGCGAAGGCCTCCTTGAGGGACTTACCTAGGGCCGGCCCCTCTCCCAGAGTCACGGCGCCACCAGGATTCGAGACAACGCAGGACGCCGTTGATGAGGGATTCGGGACGTTCAATGTCCCCAATCCCTCATCGACGAAACCGCACAGGTGGGTGAACAAATACGAATCCGCCAAGGAGGCCTTCACGGACCACCGACCGCTTCCTCCCGGTCACACCCGACCGCAAAGCAAAAAACCGCCGCCGAACCGGCGACGGGCGAAAAAAGAAAAGGTCCCGCTTCCGCTCAGCGAAGGCTGGGGGTTCCTGCGAGCAGGAAGCGGGAGTTTGTGGCCGGTACGGGGGCCGCCTCTCGGCGAGTGGCTCGACACGGCTCCGGCCGAACCGGTATTCCGTGAAGGCGAAGGGTGAGGCCCGGGGGCACCATCCGTACCGACACTCTCTACAACGCACCACCGTGCAAAATGTTCCCCAGCACCGATCCCGAATCGATGTGACCCGCGTCTACACTCGAATGCGTGAAAAAGACCCGCCCCCGCTCTGCGAAGGCCTGGGGGTTACCTGCGAGCGGGAGCGGACAACTCATATAACGCGAAGGCGCACCGAAATGTTCCCCTCAAGCGAGTGACCTGCGTCAACCCGGTCGGATAAAAAAAGACCCGCTCCCGCTCTGCGAAGGCCTGGGGGTTACCTGCGAGCGGAAGCGGGAGTTTGTGGCCGGTACGGGGGCCGCCTCTCGGCGAGTGGCTCGACACGGCTCCGGCCGAACCGGTATTCCGTGAAGGCGAAGGGTGAGGCCCGGGGGCACCATCCGTACCGACACCCTCTACAACGCCACGGCTCGGAAAATGTTCCCCGCGAAAAAAGTGACGCGCGTCTACACACGAATGCGGTAACGCTCAGCAGGGCGGCGGAACCTGATCGACCAGTTCTTCGGGAGCGGACAGCCGCCATGCCTCGTAGACCAATTCGTTCAGCTCGTCGGATTCGATGCCGTCGAGGTACACCACCACCCAGCCGAATCCCCCGGCCGTGAACTGCACCTCGAAGACGTCGGGCCGTTCGGCCACGAGGGCTTCCTGTTCGGAGAGCGTCTGCTTCAGGCCGACGGTCTGGGTCCGCGGCCAGTAGTAGCCGAACCGCTTCCCGCGCACGCTGAACGACTCCCACTCCTTCGCGTCGGATCGCTCGACGTCGGCGAGCGACTTCAGCATCCGGTGGAACTCGTCACTCGACACGCTCATCTTGAACCCCAAACCCCAGTAACTCCGTCGGCTCCAGTCTAAGGGCCCGGGTGGGCCCGTCTTTTGAGGACGTCGATCGGTAGATTCGCCGGAGGGAGAGCCACTCGATCCGGGGAGCTGCGCAATGGACCGACCGGTCACGGCGGCAGAGCTGTTCGACGCCATCGGTTCCGCTTACGAGGACGTCTTCGGACGGGCGCCGGCGGTTGACAGGGCGGTGCGGCATCTGCTGGACAGCTTGCCGCCGTCGTCGAGGGTGCTCGACATCGGAAGCGGAACGGGAAGGCCGGTGGCCGAGGACCTGTCTTCCGCCGGTCATCGGGTGACCGGGCTCGACGTGTCGCCGGTGATGATCGATCTCGCGCGTGAGCAGGTTTCCGCAGCCACCTTCGTCCACGCCGACGTGCGGGAATGGACCTCGCCGTCCGAGTCCTGGGAGGCCGTCTGCGCCTTCTTCCCCTTCCTCCAGATGCCGCGCAAGGACACCGAAGCCGTGCTCGCCGACATCGGGCGCTGGCTGGTGCCGGGCGGGCTCTTCGCTCTGGTCACCGTTCCGCGTGACGCCGAGGACGTACCGGCGGAGTTCTTCGGCCGCACTTTCCTCGAGACCAGTTTCGCCCCGGACGACCTCGTCCGGCGGGTCGAGGCGGCCGGGCTGGAGGTCACCGGCACCCATTCGGAGCTCTTCACCGCGGACGAGCCGGGGACACCGCCGGAGGAGCACCTCCTGATCCTCGCCCGCCGCCCGGAGTGAGCATGCCGGTCGTCAGCGTGATCACCCCGGTCCACCCGCCGAGCCTGCCGTACTTGGCCGAGGCGTACGAATCCCTCGCCGCGCAGGAACTACCGCCGGACTGGACCTGGGAATGGCTGGTACAGGAGGACGGCGAGACCGGCCTGCTCGACGGCGCCCTCCCCGCGGACGAGCGCGTCCTGCCCGGGTCGGGGCGCCCAGGCGGTCCCGGAGTCGCGCGGATGATGGCTCTGTCACGCGCCTCCGGGGAGCTGATCAAGGCACTCGACGCGGACGACCTCTTGGCACCCGGCGCGCTCGCACGAGACATCGCGGCGCTGGAGGATCCCGAGGTCGGCTGGACGACCTGCCGGGTCCTCGACCTCTTTCCGGATGGGACCACGGCCGGCGTCGACAGCGATCCCGACGAGGGACGGATCGAACGCGGCGCGATCCTGCACCACTGGCGGCGCAACGGCTACGTGTCGTCGGTGGTGGCCGGGACGCTGTGCATCCGCCGCGACCTTCTGCTGGATCTGGGCGGCTGGATGGCGCTGCCCGCGTCGGAGGACACCGGGCTGATCCTCGCCGCCAACGCCTGCTCCGACGGCTACTTCGTCTCCACGTGCGGCATGTTCTACCGGAAGTGGGCCGGTCAGGTCACCCGGTCCGCGGCGCACAACGACGACGGCGAGCGGCTCGCGCGGATGAAGCTGATCGAGGAACGGGCCGAGGTCATGTTGGCACGTCGACGATGTCGAGCAACGCCTTCGCGCACAGATCCCGGATCTGGTCCCGGGTCAGCTTCCGGCACTTGAGCCAGTCGAGGCACACCGCGACGACGAAGGCCAGCCAGCCCCGCACGAGCACCCGCAGGGCCTCCGGCGGCTCGCCCTCCGGGCACAGCACCTCCAGGATCCGGCGCCCCTGCTCGGCGAAGTTGTTGTCCACGACTTCACGCACGCCGTCGACGGCGATCGACGTGCCCGAGTGCAGTGCCCGGTAGCCGTCCTCGTTGGCTTCGACGTAGCGCAGGTACGCGTCGAGGCCGGCCGTCAGCTGCTCCGCGACCGGGAGCGTGGGATCGGACTTGGTCATCTCGAGCAGGCGCTCGCCCTCTGACCTGATGACCTCGGTGACGAAGTCCCGTTTCGTCGGGAAGTAGTGGTACAGCAGCCCCCGGGAGACCTCGGCGATATCCGCGACCTGCTCGATCCACACATCGTCGTACGGCCGCTCCGCGAACAGGCGGGCGCCGATCCGCAGCAGCTGCTCCCGCCGCTCGGCGGTGCTCAGCCTGCTGCGGGGCTTCCCGGAAGTACTCGGCGCCATCCGGGCATCGTACTTACTTGACACGAGTTCAGTAACGGGCCACGCTCGCTATTGGATGTTGGTTCAACAGTGCACACCTGGAGGGGCTCGATGGCCACCGCTCTCCCTCATCCCCCGCGACGGATCCCGCTGATCGGCGACGTGCTCGGCGTGTCGCCGAAGACGCCGGTCCAGGACTCGATGCGGCACGCGGCCGAACTGGGCCCGGTCTTCGAGCGGAAGGTGTTCGGCCGGAGCATCGTGTTCGTCAACGGTGCCGAGATGGTCGCCGACCTCTCCGACGAGAAGCGCTTCGCGAAGCACGTCACGCCCGCGATCTCGAACCTGCGCCCGCTCGGCGGCGACGGCCTGTTCACCGCCCTCAACGAAGAGCCGAACTGGCGGCGCGCGCACGAGATCCTCGCGCCCGCGTTCAGCCGCAACGCCATGCAGCGCTATCACCCGACGATGCTGGCGATCACCCGCGAGCTGCTGGACACGTGGGACAGGGGCGGCGAGGTCGACGTCGCGGACGACATGACCAAGCTGACGCTGGAGACCATCGGCCGGACGGGATTCGGTTACAGCTTCTCTTCGTTCGAACGCGCCGAGCCGCATCCGTTCGTCGCCGCGATGGTCCGCACGCTGCGGCATGCGCAGCGAAGGGCGATTCAGCCGCCGGTCATCGGCCCGCTTCTCAGCCGCAAGGCGAACCGGCGCAACGAAGCCGACCTGGCGTTCCTCCACTCAGTCGTCGCCGACGTCATCGAAGCGCGCCGGAACGACACGAGCACCGAAGACCTGCTCGGGCTCATGCTGAACACCACTCAGCCGAGCACCGGTGAGGCGCTGGACGAGGACAACATCCGGCACCAGATCATCACCTTCCTCGTGGCCGGGCACGAAACCACGTCGGGCGCGCTGTCGTTCGCGCTGTACTACCTCGCCAGGAACCCGGACGTCCTGGCCCGCGCCCAGTCCGAAGTGGACAAGGTCTGGGGCGAGAACCCGGACCCGTCCTACGAAGAAGTCGCGAAGCTCCGCTATGTCCGGCGAGTGCTCGACGAAGCGCTCCGGCTCTGGCCGACGGCGCCCGCGTTCGCGCGCCAGGCCCAGGTGGACACCGTCGTCGGCGGCGAGTACCCGATGCGCGAGGGACAGTGGGCGCTGGTCCTCATCCCGGCGCTGCACCGTGATCCCGTCTGGGGAGACGATCCCGAATCGTTCGACCCGGACCGCTTCTCCCCGGAACGCAACCGTGCCCGCCCGGCGCACGTCTACAAACCCTTCGGCACCGGCGAGCGGGCCTGCATCGGGCGGCAGTTCGCCCTGCACGAGGCGACGCTGGTACTCGGCATGCTGCTGAGCCGGTACGAGCTGCGCGGCGACCCGTCTTATCGGCTGAAGGTGCAGGAGCTGCTGACCCTCAAGCCCGAGGGCTTCAGGCTGGAAGTCTCGCTCCGCGATCGCGCGACGGTGTCCGCGCCCGCCTGAACAAGGTGGCGCCTCGGTAGAACTCGGTCACATCTCCGCCCCGGGATCCGTCAGTGCGGTGAACGCAAGACGGAAACCCTGAAGGAGAACCACCATGGAAACCCGCATCCCGAACCCCGCCCTCGCGAACCCCGCGACGTTGAAGGCCCTGATCGCACTGGCGGAGTCGACCGGCGACACCGGTGTCCCGAAGACCACGCACTACCTCATGCACGTCCGCGCGAGCCAGATCAACGGGTGCGGCGGTTGCCTGGAGATGCACACCAAGGAGCTGCGCGAGGCGGGCGAGTCCGACGAGCGGATCTTCACCGTGGCGGCGTGGCGCGACACGGCCTACTTCACCGACGCCGAACGGGCGGCGCTCGCGCTGGCGGAGGCCCTCACCCGCATCGCGGACCGGGCCGACCCGGTCGACGACGAGATCTGGGACGAGGCGGCTCGTCACTACGACGAAACGCAGCTGTCGAGCCTGGTCCTCTCCATCGCCGCCATCAACACCTGGAACCGGCTCAACGTCGCCACCCGGCAGATCGCCGGCGCCGCCTGAGCGACCTACTCGGCCTGCCGTAGCTCCACACAGCACTCGGCCGCGCCGGGAACGAGGGCCGCCTCCACGTTCCCGGCGCGCACGCCGTTCAGGAAACCGGCAAGGAAGGCCTGATTGATCCCGCAGACCAGCTCCGGCGCCTCCGCGGCCAGCGGATGGAACGGGCAGTTCCGCAACCGGACGCAGGTCCTGCTGTCCCGGCTCGGCTCGAAGCCGTAGCGGCGAAGCATCCCTTCGGCCACGGTGAGCGCGCGTTCCGTGCCGAGCCTGCCGGGGCGCGTTCGCGCTCGTTCCTCTTCGCCCGCCGCGAAACCGCGCTCCC
The DNA here is from genome assembly GCF_037997115.1 of Amycolatopsis coloradensis. Taxonomy (NCBI): domain Bacteria; kingdom Bacillati; phylum Actinomycetota; class Actinomycetes; order Pseudonocardiales; family Pseudonocardiaceae; genus Amycolatopsis; species Amycolatopsis coloradensis. Next base: position 4,896,798 of record NZ_CP150484.1, on the reverse strand, counting down.
CCGCGACCCGCAGCACGGCTTCCCGCGCGGACTCGCCGCTCCCTTCGGCCAGCACGGCCTCGGCGAGGATGCCCGCCAAGAGCTCGTGCCGCCGGGCGGGAAGCTGCACTTGGATGGCCTCGTCGACGGGCTCGTAGACCTTCGGCCTGCGTCCCACCTTCACCACCGGACCGGGCGCGAAGCCGAATCTGAGCAGCCCGGCCGCCACGAGCTTGTCGAGATGGAAGGCGGCGAGTTTGCGGGAGATCCCGACCGCCGCCGCTGCCTCGTCCCGCGTGACAGGGCGCCTCGCACGCCGGGCGTAGACGTACATGCCTCGACGGAGGTCGTCGTCGAGCGCCGCCACCGCGGCGATGGCGGGGGCGTCGAGGCCGTCCGGGTCGGGCACTGTCACGTTCACCACGATATCGCCTATCTCAACCGGCGGAACATTCTGGACTGCCGATCTACCATGTAAGATGAGCCACCGGGTGGTAAAACACCCAAAAGTCTTGGTTTAATCCACTGGGGATCGCGTTCAGCCTAGGAGGCCCAATGTCCACTCCCGCCTTGCGCGTCGTACACGAAACGGGGCCGGGGCCGGACCTGGCGGCGGCCGAGGCCGCGGCCGCCGATCTCCTCACCGCACTGGGCATTTCGCTGGACTCCGAGAGCCTCCGTGGCACGCCGGGCCGGATGGCGCGCGCGTACGCCGAGTTGTTCACCCCTCGGCCGTTCGATCTCACGACCTTCCCCAACGACGAGGGCTACGACGAACTCGTCCTCGCCAGGGGGATCCCGGTCCGATCCGTCTGCGAACACCACCTGCTGCCGTTCGTCGGGGTCGCGCACGTGGGGTATCTGCCGGGAGAGCGGATCCTCGGCCTGTCCAAGCTGGCCAGGATCGTCGAGCACTTCGCCTGCCGTCCGCAGGTTCAGGAACGGCTCACGAAGCAGGTCGCCGACTGGCTCGAAGAGCAGCTCGAACCGCGTGGCGTCGGCGTGGTGATCGAAGCGGAGCATTCGTGCATGACGTTGCGCGGCGTCCAAGCCGTCGGGTCGAGCACCGTCACCTCGACCCTGCTCGGCACACTGCGTGAAGACGCTCGTTCGCGCCAGGAGTTCTTCGCGCTCACCGGGATCAACGGCTGACAGTGGACTCTTGCGCGTAGGCCGCGGAGACGACCTCGCGGTCGAACACCCGCCAGGTGAGCGCGGAAACGATCACCGCCACCACGAAACCGGCCCAGTACGGCGTCGTCAGCCCGAACTTCGACGCCACCGCCCCGCCGAGCAGCGCACCGACGCAGTTGCCGCCCGCGATGATGAACAGACTGGTGCTGCCGACCCGGCCCAGCATGTCGGGCGGGGTGAGCCGTTGGCGCAGGGAACTGCCGACGATTCCCCACAGGGCGCCGTGTACCCCGAAGAGGAACAGGATCACCCCGACCACCGGCGCGCTCGTGCTCGTCGCGAGAACCAGATGTGTCCCGGCCTCGATCAGCAGCCCGATCCGCAACGTCCAGGTCGGGGTGCACCAGGCGATCAGCCGGTCGCCCATGACCGAGCCGAGTAGTCCGCCCACCGCCATGCAGGTGAAGAGCAGGCCGTATCCGACCGCATTCAGCTGAAGCCGTTCCTTCGCGAGCAGCACCAGGACCGAGGTGGCCGCGACGAGCGTCAGGTTCAACATCCCGATCAACCCGATCATGGTCCGCAGCAGACGCTGACCGGCGAGCCAGCGGAACCCCTCGGCCACCTCCGAGCGCATCGACCGGCGCGCGACCGGCTCGCCGGTGCCGTCGGCGGGCCGCGGCCGGTACGCACCCGCGATCAACCCGAGCAACAAGGCGCTGACCGCGTACGTCCCGGCGTTGACGTAGAACGGGATGCTCGCCGCCACGCCGAACAGGAATCCGCTCAGCGGCCCCGAGAGCATGCCGTGGGTCAGTGTCGTCCCGGCGTACAGCCGCCCGTTCGCCCGCTCCAGCAGCGCTTTCGGGACTATCGAGGGCAGCATCGCCCCGCCGGCCGTCCGGAACACGACCTCGCTCGCGTTGATCACGAAGAGGACGGCGTACAGCAGGGCGATGCTGACGTCGCCCATCGAGATCGCGACGGCCAGCAGGGCGACGGCGGGCACCCGGATCCAGTCGAGGGTGATCATCAGCTTGCGCCGGTCCACCCGGTCGACGAGCACTCCACCCGGCAGCGAGAAGAGCAGCCAAGGCAGCCACGCCACCGCGAAGCCGCCCGAGACCACGAGCGGTTCGTCGGTGCGGGAAGCGATCAGCAACGGCGCCGCCACCGTCGCGAGACCGCTGCCCAGCGCGGACGTCGTACTCGCCGCCCAGAGCTTCGCGTACCTGCCGTCCAGCCGCTCCCCCGTCATGAGATCGAATGTAGCGATCGGTGACCGAGCGGATGCGGGGTTTCACCCACAGCTGAGCGGCCGCCCTTTAGACTGCCCTCCCGTTCGGCCTTGGGAGGGGACCGCGAATGGTGCTGGTGCGCGACGTCGATCCGTCGATTCTGCTGATGAACAAGGCATCGGGCGAGAAACCGGGGGCTTACCTGCCCAGGGACATCGACGGCCCGCTCAGGTCAGCGCTCAAGACCACGCCGTTCACCCTCGTCGTCCACGAGGTCTACTCGGGCGCCAGGCGATCGGCCTTGGAAGCCTTGTGGATGACGTACGCCGGAACGGACCTGGTCATCGAGCCGGAGCTCGACGAGCTCGTGATGGACCGGCGCGACGGCCCGGCAGTGCTCTGGCTCGACCGGAAACTGCCCCAAACTCTCGGCCGCGACCCCGCCGCGGTGGCCAAATGGCTGGACAAGGATCCTCGGCGCCGACTTCTGGGGCTCGTCGGCGAAAGCCAATACGACCACCCGGAACTGCGTGCGGCGATCGATCGCCTCGGGCCGACCGTCCTCCACATCGGCCCGGCTCTCTCCGCCGCCGAACGCGCTGAAGCCAAGGCGATGTTCCCCGCGTCAGGGCCCATCCGCACGATTGACGAAATCGCTGTCGTGCGGAGCCCTCCTGGTTCCGGGAACAAAGGCCCGGACCCCTTCGCCGCTCACGTCGCCGACTACCGGCCAGATACCGACGACGGCGTCGATCGCCTCGGCATCGGCACCGACGTCCGTATGCTCGCCGACCTGGTCGTCTCCCGGATGATCACCCCTCCCCTGTCGATCGGCCTGTTCGGCAACTGGGGTTCGGGCAAGAGCTTCTTCATGCGCCAGATGCAACTGCGCGTCCGCGAACTCGCCGATTCCGCGCGGGCGGCCGAAACCGAGGCCGGCACGCACGGGAAGTCCGTGTCCTCCTATTGTTCGAGCGTTCGCCAGATCAGCTTCAACGCCTGGCACTACAGCGAAGCGAACCTCCTCGCCAGCCTCGCCACGCATATCTTCGACAACCTCGCCGCGAACGGCGCCGAGAACGACCTTCAGCGCCAGGCCGACCTGCTCGCCGAACGCCGCATGACCGAGAAGACGCTTCTCGGCAGGCTCAGCACGGTCCGGCTCGAACGCAGAACCCTGACGGCCCAGCAGAAACAAGCGAAGCGAAGGCGACGGAAACCGCGCGAGTACGTCCGCGCGGTCTTCGACAGCCTCACCGACGCGGACAAGGCGTGGATCGCGTCCCGGATCGGCGTCGACCAGCCGACCGCCGAGGATCTCGAACGGCTGGCGCAGGAAACGGGCGGGCTGCGGTCGGACGTCGCCGAATTCTGGCGGCGGCTGCGGCAGGATCCGGTTCCGCTGCTGGTCCTGATCGGTGGGCTGGTGACGGTTCTGGTGGTCACGCTGCTCGTCGGCCGGTCGCAGGTGTCCGGCGTGCTCGGCGGACTCACCGTGGTGAGCTCCGCGCTGACCGTCGTCCTGCGGATGCGCGCCAGCGCGGACCGGATCCACCAGGCGCTCGACAAGCTCGGCGGACCGTCCGAAGAGGACGAAGAGACCGAGCGGCGCCTGGCCGAGCTGGACGCCGAATCCGACCGGCTCGAAAAGGCGGTCGCCGAACTCGCACCGGGGCTTGACCTCGTGTCGTTCGCCGAGTCCCGGGTCTCGGACTACGTCGAACATCTGGGCGTGGTTTCGCTGCTGCGCAAGGATCTCGAGACGTTCGCGACCATGCTCGCCGAGGTACCCCACGGTTCGGGGAAGATCGAACGGACCGTGCTCTACATCGACGATCTCGACCGCTGCCCGCCGAAGGTCGTCGTGCAGGTCCTCGAAGCCATTCATCTTCTGCTGGCGCTGCCGGTGTTCGTCGTCGTGGTGGGTGTCGACTCCCGCTGGCTCAAGAAGGCCGTGGAGCAGCACTACGAGGAAATGCTCGGCGACGATCCGGAGACCTTCGCCGAGAACTACCTCGAGAAGATCTTCCAAGTGCCGTTCACGTTGTCCCCCATGGACGATCCAGGGTTCGCGGGGCTCGTGCGCGGGCTCGCCGACACCGAGGTCCAGGACGCGTCGCCGTCGCCGACGCCCACCGAACCGGATCAGGCCACCGGTGACCGTTCTCCGGTCCCGGCCGATTCTCGCCCTCGCGCGGAAGCACCGCGACCGTCGTCCGAACAGTCCACAATAGACCTACGACCTCCTCGGCTGGTGATCTCGGCGCCGGAACTGGACTTCCTGCCGACACTGGCCCCGCTCGTCCGGTCCCCACGTGCCGCGAAAAGGCTCCTGAACCTGTATCGCCTGCTGCGAGCACGGTTCGCCGGAGAAGACCTGGCGGAGTTCCTCTCCGACGGCGACCGCGAGGCACCGTTCCGTGCGGTGCTGGTGCTGCTCGCGGTCCACGTCGGGCATCCGGACGCAGTCCGGTGGTTCGCCGACCTCGATGGGAGCGACCCCGACGACAAGGCCATCGAGATCGTGTCGAAGATGAACGACCACGAACTGCGGCCGAAACTCGAACGCGGCCTGTCCGGCGAAGCGTGGCCACTGCTGGCCGTGTCCTATCAGCGCTGGCTGCCGCTGGTGAACCGGTTCTCGTTCGCCCGCGATCGCTCGATGTCGGGCCCCCGGTAGAGCCGCTCCGGGATCCGAGCCAGTGTCGACGGATGGACCTGCGGGCCGAGGCCGTAGAGCTTCTGGAAGCTCATGATCAGCGGCCGCCACCGGTCGGGGTCGATCCGGTCTTCGGTGCCCGGCATCCGCACGTCGTCGTGGACGTGGACGCGCTGCACGCGGACCTCGAACACGAGGACGCCGCCGCGTTGTTTCGGGTCGTCCTCCGCGAGCGGGTGGACGGCCTCGACGACGGCCTCCATCGTCACCGGGCATTCCGCGACGCGCGGCGGCCGGACCGTCTCCGAGGGGACCGGGGTGAGCCCGGCGCGGGCGAACTTGTCCGGTTCGTGCCGGTAGCCGCGTTCGTACTTGCGGGCCGGGACGGGATCCGAACCGGTGGTCAGCGCCAGCCTGTCGACGGCGGCAGCCAGCGCGTCGGAAGGGAGATTCAGAACACATTCACGGTTACGCATGAGATTTTGCGCCGTCTTGGCTTTCGCGCCCAGTCCGAGCATGCCCCGCCAGCCGAGCCAGAACGCCGACGACATCGGTGCCAGGTTCGGGGTGCCCGCCTGGTCGACCGTCGAAAGGAGCACCACCGGGGTGCCGAAGTAGAGGATTCCTGGCTCGATACGGGTGTGCGCGGTCTCGGCCGCCGTCGTAGTAACTGTCACGTACGCCAGCTTCGCCGCCTCGCGCGCCGGAGGCTGGCGTGAATCGGACGTCGCGATCAACACCGTCGGCGGAGGGCATCGCGCCACGCGAACATCTACCCTTTCCGTGGTGATTCCCCTTGAGCGGACGCGAACCCGCGATCGTTCGGAGTATTGCGTTCGGCCGATTGCTGGTAGGTTCGCCGAACTTGAACGACGAAGGAGGCGCCGGCAGCGGCCCGGTCAACACCCGAACGCGCGTGGTGAGGCGAATCGCATGCGAGACGATGTGGTCCAGGCGAGCTCGATTCTCGGGCACTCCCCCGGCCAGGTTTGGGAAGTGATCGGCGATCCCGAGTCCTACTCGAGGTTCGTCGCGGAGATCAGCTGGTGCGAGATCCAGCGCCCCGCCGAACGCGGGCGCGGTCCGAAATGCCTCATCCGGCTGGAGCCGCGACCGGGGACACTCGTCGTCGGTGACATCGAGGCCCGCGTCTGGCGGCCGGGCGAGCATGTCGTGTGGTGCGGCGTCGAGGACGACGGGAACTGGGTCTCCGTCGAGCTGCGGCCCGCTTCCGGTGGCGGCACGGAACTCACCGCCCAGCTGATGCTTCCGGCACCGCACGCCAATCTGGTGTCCGCCGCGTCCTTCAAACGATCCGTCCGCGCGGCGGCCCGCCGGATCGATCTGCACCTTTCGGGCCGGGCGGCGTCGCCCCAGGAGGAACCGGCGCATACCAAGGCCACCACGCTGCACACGGCGAGCACGCTGATCAAGGCCGGGGTACTCGCGGCCGCGCGCCCGGACAAGATCGCCCGGCAGCTCACCTCCTTGTCGCAATGGGGCGCCACCGTCGCCGGCGGCTACTCGGCCAACGCCGCCCGTGTGCCCGACGACGTCGCGTTGCACGACGAACGCAACGTCCGGACGTTCAAGCAGACGGCCGATCGCAGCAACCAGCTGGCGAACGCCCTCGCGGCCCGCGGAGTGCGCGCCCGCGACCGGATCGCCTTGCTGTGCCGCAACCACGCCGCGATGGTCGAGTCACTGATCGCGTGCAGCAAACTCGGGGTGGACGCGATCCTGCTCAACACCGGGCTTTCCGCCGGCGCGGTCGCGGACGTGATCGAGCAGCACAAACCGGTCGCGGTGCTCGCCGACGACGAGTTCTCGCGGATCATCGCCGGCATCCCCGGCGATTTCCTGCGGCTGTCCACCTGGCCGGAGACCGAGAACGGCTACCCGACGATCGATCAGCTGATCGCCGGGGTGCCCGCCACCAAACTCAAACCGGTGGACCGGATCGGCAGGCTCGTCGTCCTCACGTCGGGCACCACGGGGACCCCCAAAGGCGCGCGCCGCCCCACGCCGAAGGGATTGTCGACGTCGGCCGCCATGCTCGACCGCATTCCGCTCCACTCCGGAGACCGGTTCGTGGTGGCCGCGCCGCTGTTCCACAGCTGGGGGCTCGCCGGCCTGCAGATCGGGATGGCCGTGCGCGCGTCCTTGTCGCTGATCCGGCGGTTCGACGCCGAGGAGATCCTGCGGACCATCGCCGAACACCGCTGCGGTGTGCTGTTCGCCGTGCCCATCATGTTGCAGCGCATCCTCGACCTGCCGGAACGGATTCGCGCCCGCTACGACCTGTCGTCGCTGCGGATCGTCGCCAGCAGCGGATCCGCGCTGCCGGGCCCGATCGTCACCGAGTTCATGGACACCTTCGGCGACGTGCTCTACAACTTCTACGGCTCCACGGAGGTTTCGTGGGCCAGCATCGCCACGCCCGAGGACTTGCGCGCCGCGCCGACCACCGCCGGCCGCTGCCCTCCCGGCACCCGCGTCGCCATCCTCGACGACGACCACAATCGTGTCCCGCCGGGCTGGGAGGGACAGATCTTCGTCGGCAACGACATGCTCTTCGAGGGCTACACCGACGGCGCCAGCGTGCCCCGCGCGGAGAACCTGATGGCGACCGGCGACGTCGGCTACCAGGACGCCGCCGGACGGCTCTTCGTCACCGGCCGGGCGGACGAGATGATCGTGTCCGGTGGGGAGAACGTATCCCCTCGCCCGGTCGAGGAGGCCATCGCCGCCCTGCCCGGCGTCCACGAAGCCGCGGTGATCGGCGTGCCGGATCGCGAATTCGGGCAACGGTTCGCGGCGTACATCGTGCCGAAACGCGGTGCCCGCATGAGCGCGGACGACGTCCGCGCCTACATCCACCACCGGCTGGCCCGCTTCGCGGTGCCGCGGGACGTGTACTTCGTCGAGGAGCTGCCCCGGAACGCGACCGGAAAGGTGCTCAAGCGGCTGCTGCGAGACGAAACGTGGCCGATCGACCAATGAGCCCGTGTGCCGGGACGGAACACACGTGCGTGTTCGGTCCCCAATCACGCGTGTTCCGCGCTCGGATGCCGCACCCGCAGGAGAAACCGCTGGATCTTCCCGCTGGGTGTCTTGGGCAGCTCCGGCACGAAGTGCACCTCACGCGGGTAGGCGTGCGCGGCGAATCGCGTCTTCACCAGCTGCTGTAACTCGGCCACCAACGCGGTGTCGGCGGAGGCGCCGTCCCGTGCGACCACGTACGCGACGACCACCTCGCCGCGCAGCGCGTCCGGGACACCGACGACGGCGCATTCGGCCACGGCGGAATGCTGCTGCAGAACGCTTTCCACGTCGAACGGGCCGATACGGTAGCCCGCCATCAGAATGATGTCATCGTCCCGCGAGGCGAAGGTCAAGTACCCATCGGTGTCCTTGGCGGCCACGTCGCCGGTGTAGTACCAACGGCCGTCGGGGCTGAAGCGGGCGGCGGTGCGCTCGGGTGCGTCGCGGTAGCCCCGGAACCACACCAGCGGGCTCGCCGGGAGGTCCACGGCGACACGGCCGCGTTCTCCCGGCTCGGCCACCACGTCGGCGTCCTCACGGAGGACCTCGACCGCGAAGCCCGGCAGGACACGTCCCATCGAGCCGGGTTTGACCTCCGAGCGGAGGTCCGGATGCCACGCGTTGCCCACGACCATGCCGAGTTCCGTCTGTCCATAATGGTCGTGAACGCCGACACCGAGCTTCGACGACGCCCAGTCCAGGACGTCCGGCGTCAACGGTTCCCCCGCCGATGAGCAGTGCCGCAGGCGGAGACCGTCCGGCACCGGGGCGGCCGAGTTCCGTAGCGCGCGATACACCGTCGGGGCGGCGGCGAAGTTGGTGACACCGAACCGCTCCAATACCGCCCACGTCAGTTCGGCGGAGAAACCCGCGTGCAGCAACAGACTCCGCCTGCCGGTCGCCATCGGCGTCATGATCGCGCAGTACAGACCGTAGGCCCAGCCGGGGTCCGCGGCGTTCCAGAAGACGTCGTCGGCGCGGACGTCGAGCGCGAAGTCTTGGTACGCCTGGAAACCCGCGAGCGCACGGAGAGGAATCGGGACGGCCTTGGGCGTTCCCGTGGTCCCGGAGGTGAACAGCTCGACCAGGACCCCGGCCCCACCGGTCACCGCGGCTCCCGGCAAGGGCGCGGCGTCGGCCAGCATCTCCCGGAACGACAGATCGCCCGCCTCGCCGTCACCGACGACCACGATCCGCCGCGAAGGGTCGTCCGGCAGATCGGCGGACGGCGTCAGCTTCGAACGCTGACCGGCGTCGGCGATGACGACCTTCGTGTCGTTGCCGGTGACGCGCAGCGCGATGGCGGGCGGCGCGAACGCCGTGAACAGCGGGACGTGCACCGCGCCCAGCCGCCAGATCGCCAGCAGCGCCACGACCAGCTCCGCCGACTTGCCCATCAGCGTCGCGACCCGGTCCCCCGGCCCGACCCCGAGGCCGAGCAGTGCCCCGGCGAAGCGTTCCGACTGCTCGCGCAGCTCGCCGTAGGTGAGATCGTGGCTGGTCAGACCCGCTTCGACCACGGTGAACGCGACCGCCTCCGCCGGATGCCGGTCGCACAACAGCGTCGCCGCACAGGCCCGCTCGTCGTCGTAGACCTCGAGCAACCGCCGGACGTGAGCTTCGGTCATCGTTTCTCCCGGGACGTTGGCGAAGGCGTACAGTTCCGGAAATCGTGCGGGCGGGCCCGATCCGTCCACCACCCCCGATCGAGGGGGATCACCGAGGAGGGTGAGCCGATGCCGGTCGACGACGCCCAGCTTCTCGGCGCTGTCTCGGACCTGCGCCGGGACACCGGCCTGCCGGTCGGCTTCGCCGGGGTCGCCGTCGCCTCACCGCGAATGCGGCTGACCGCGTTCCTCGGCAACCGCGGCACCGCGCTGAACGGCCTGTCCGTCCGCGCGGGCCGCGGCCTCGGCGGCAAGGCGCTCGCGCTGATCCGGCCGGTGGTCGCCAACGGCTACCACAGCGCCACCACGATCAGTCACGACTACGACGAGCCGGTCCGCGACGAGGGCATTCACTCGGTGGTCGCGATCCCCGTCGTCGTGCGCCGCCGGGTCCGCGCCGTCCTCTACGGCGGTCTGCGCGACGAGGCCCCCCTCTCCGACCGGACGATCACCGCCGCCCTGCACGCCGCGCGCGATCTCGAACAGACGTTGGCCGTCGAGGACGAGATCGAGAAGCGGCTGGCGGAGGCACGGCCGCTGGCGGAGCATCGCGAGGAGGCCGCTCCGCGCGAACGGCTGCGCGAGGTCTACGGTGAGCTCCGGGCGCTCTCCGGCCAGATCGCCGACGGCGTTCTCCGTGACCGCCTCGACGCGATGTGCGACAGCCTGACCGGCGCCGCTTCCCCCGTGGCGCGCTTGGCGCCGAGGGAACTGGACACCGTCGCGCTCGTCGCGCTCGGCCTGACGAACGCCGAGATCGCGCACCGGCTGGGGCTGACGGCGGAGACGGTCAAGAGCTACCTGCGGGAGGCGATGCGCAAGCTCGACGCGACCTCCCGGCTGCAGGCCGTCACGCACGCGCGACGGATCGGCCTGCTCCCCTGATTCAGCCCGCGGGTACGGGCGAGACCGACGAGATGCAGTACTTGTCGCCTGCCTCTCGCCGCACCTCCATAGTCCCGGTGAAGCTCTCGCTGTAGTTCAGGGTGCCGGACATCGTCACCACGATCAGGTCCGGGCCCGCGGCACGCGGTTCTTGCGCGGTGAGCGACGCGTTGCGGTCGCCATACTCCTTCGCCGCCTGGCGGACCTTGTCCTTTGCGTCCGCGCAGGCCGACTCGGCGGCTTTGGCGGGCTCGTCGCCGAACACCGCGAGCATGAACTTGCCCGCCAGCACCGGACCCCAGTCGAGACTCAGCGGCGTCTGCGACGCACTGGCCGACTTCGAGGACTTGCTGTCGCTCAGCAGGAATCCGGGTGCCACGAAGGCGAGGATCACGAAGACGACCACCAGGAGTGCCCCACCGCCGGCGATCAGCCCGATCAGCAGGCCGTTGCCCTTCTTCGGCGGCTGTTGTCCCGGGTACTGCGGCCCGCCGTAGCCCGGCGGCGGGTAGCCCTGGTGCGGGTACTGCTGCTGGGGATGTTGTTGCTGGGGATAGCCCTGCTGCCACTGCGGCCCTTGCGGTCCCTGTGGGTACGACATCGATGCTTCCCTTCCCCCGGACAACCTGTGCGAGAGAAATCTACCGTCCCCTTCGGACAGTCGTGATGCGGCTCGGGACTCGTGAGTGGTGAGGACGGCGGCGCAGGGATGTCCATGAAGGATTCGGGGCATTCACCGTCCCGAATCCTTCATGAACACGTCCATCACCACTCGCGAATCTCTACAATCCGCCCCATGAGACGGCTGGCCGTGGTGGTCTTCAACGGGGCGTCGCTCGGCGCGATGTCCTTCGCGTTCGGCGTGTTCGAAATGGCTTCCGCCTTCGGGGAGCTGCCCGACCTCGAACTCAAGGTGGTCGGTGGCGAACCGGGGACCGCGCTGCGAGGCGGCGGGCTGACCGTGCCGGTCCCCGAAGACCTCGGCGCGGTCCGGGACGCCGATCTGGTGCTGGTCCCGAACTGGCGGTCACCGATGGAGGATCCACCAAAAGCCGCCCTGGAGGCGCTCCGCGCGGCACACGACCGGGGAGCCCGGGTGGCCGGACTGTGCAGCGGCACTTTCGTCCTGGCCGCGGCCGGGCTGCTCGACGGACGCCCCGCGACCACGCACTGGGCGATGGCCCCGCTGCTCGCGGCCAGGTTCCCGGCGGTCCTCCTCGACGAATCGGTGCTCTACATCGACGACGGCGACATCCTGACCGCGGGCGGCGGCGCGGCGGGCATGGATCTCGGTCTGCACCTGATCCGCTCGTGGTGCGGCGCGGAGGTGGCGAACCGGCTGGCGAAGGGCATGGTCGTCCCGCCGCACCGGCCCGGCGGACAGGCTCAGTACATCGAGTCGCCGATGCCGGAACTCGACGACGGCGACCCGGTATCGGAGACGATGGCCTGGGCGCTGACCCGGCTGGACACGGCGCTCCCGGTCGACGAACTCGCCAGGCGGGCACATATGAGCAGGCGCAACTACGATCGCCGGTTCCGCGAGATCACCGGTGCCGCGCCCGGCACGTGGCTTACCCACCAGCGCGTCATCCGCGCGCAGCAGCTGCTCGAATCCACCGATCTCCCGGTCGACGAGATCGCCAGGTATTGCGGGTTCTCCTCGTCCGCCGCGCTCCGCCCGCATTTCCGGCGGCAGGTCGGGGTCACGCCGGTGTCCTATCGGGAGACGTTCGGGACCAGGCTGGGCGTGCCCGAGCCCATCCTGTCCTGAAACGAACCTCGTTTGGCGAAAACACCGCTCACGGTCGGCACCCCGGTCCGGCCACGATCGGGACATGACCGAAGACAGCCGTTCCTTCCTCAACCGCCGGTCCATGCTCGCCCTCGGCGCGGGGGCCGCGGCCGCGCTGGTGGCCTCGGGTGGCATCGCCGAGGCCGGCCAGTCCGGCGCTCCCGACGACGCGGCACTCGCCCGCTCCCTCGCCGGCGGTTTCCGCAGCGAATACGCCCACGTCAACGGGGTCCGGCTGCACTACGTCGCCGGCGGCCGCGGCGAACCGCTGATCCTGCTGCCGGGCTGGCCCGAGACGTGGTGGCAGTACCGCAAGGTCATGCCGGAGCTGGCGAAACGGTACCGCGTCATCGCCGTCGACCTGCGGGGCATGGGCGGCTCGGGCAAACCCGCAGGCGGGTACGACAAGAAGACGATGGCCCGCGACATCTTCGAACTCCTGCGCACGCTGGGCCTCCGGCAGGCGCATATCGCCGGGCACGACATCGGCGCCATGGTCGCGTTCGCCTTCGCCGCCAACCACCCCGAGGCGACGAAGACCGTCACGCTCATGGACGTCTCACACCCGGACGAAAGCCTGTACCAGCTCCCCATGCTGGCTCCGCCCGGGCAACCGGTGAACGTCTGGTGGTTCGCCTTCAACCAGGTCGCGACCCTGCCCGAACAGCTGCTGACCGGCCGGTCACGCTTTCTCGTCGACTGGATGTTCGACCATCTCGCGGCCGATCCGGCCTCGATCGGGGCCAGGGACCGGGCGATCTACGCCGCCGCGTACGACCGCCCGGACGCGATCCGCGCGGGCAACGGCTGGTACCAGGCGTTCGGCACGGACATCGAGGATCAGAAGGCCTACGCGAAGATCACCGCACCGATGCTGGGGCTGGGCTCGGAGTTCAATTACGACTACCTCGCCGCGGTCCTGCCGTCGAAGGCGGTCGACGTCCGGGTGCGGAAGGTCTCCGGTTCCGGGCACTTCGTCGCGGAGGAACAGCCGCGGACGGTCATCGACGAGCTACGGACCTTCCTCGGGTGAGGCTTGTACCCCGAATGAGTCGACGCCGCCCGCTGAATGGACCGATTCACTCGGTCAGGTGAAAGACGCGGCCACGCGTCATTCTCCCGACAGGGTCCCCTCTTCTCTGGTGTGTCGGTACCGGCCGGGCAGCCCCCCGAACGGCCGGTACCGACATGGAAGTTCAGCTCAACCGATCCACCAGCGGGCCTTGTAGATCCACGCGCCGTGCAGCGCCAGCTCGGCGCGTGGAAAGGCCAGCCGGACAGTGTCCGTGCACCACGTGCACAGGTGACCGTCCTGCACCGAGGCGGTCAGGATCTGCCCGGTCCGCGGGTTCGTCGACACACTCTTCACGTGCGGCCGGTCGATCTCCCGCACGCCCGCGTAGCGCTGGGAGAACCCGCCACTCGTCTTCGAGAACTGGTACACCCCCGCTTCCGTGGTCACCCACAGCAGATCCGGCCGACCCGGGACCGGCTGGAGGTCGTGCCCGCCCTTGCTCGGCACCGGAACGGAGCGCTGCTCGGTGAGCACAGGCGCGGCGGGCGTGCCGCCGACGTTCAACGCGACGAGCGCGTCGGTGCCCAGAGCCCACAACACGTTCCTCCCGGCGTCCCACACCACCCCATGTGCGCCCACCAGCCGGTACTCCGTGTAGGTCGTCGAACGCTGCCCCTGCGAAGCGGTGTAGATCCGTACCCAGCCGCCGGTGCTCGCCGCCACCGCGACGTTCCCGTCCGGCAGGAGTTCGATGCTGTGCGGGTTGGCGGGCCCGCCGACGTTCGCCGCCCAGTACGCCCGGTCGCCCGCCGGATACGGCACGACGGCGGTGAAACCGCCCGACGCCGACGTCAGCAGGTACTTCTCGCCACCTCGCTCGGCGAGCTTCGCGTCGCTCGGGTTGCTCCACGAACCCGCCAGGTCCGCCAGCCCGTTCGCGGCGTTCGGCGCCCACGCCCAGCCCACCTTCCGGCCATGCCAGGACGCCCGGTCCGCGGGCAGGACCAGGATCCGCTTGGACGCCTGCTCGGTGATGACGATCGAACCGCGATCGCGGGCGCCCGCGTCCGCCACCGCCGGCGCGGATGCCGCGACCGAAAGGCCCACGACGGCCAGCGCCGCCAAGGATTTCCGCATGATCTTCATAGGGAGACCGAACCCGCCCCGGGTGACGGGCGGGTGGCGGCGGCCCGAAACGTGGATGTCGACGAGATGACCCCGGATCAGAGACTCGCCTCGGACCGCCGGAGCAGCACTTCGCCGACCTGACGGCGGGCCGTCATCGGCACCGGACGGCCGTACCCGAAGCGCAACACCGTGTGCGGCCGGCCGATGTCGGCGAAGATCCGGTCCATCCCGGCCCGGGTCTCCGGGGTTTCGAACGGCCTGCCGACGAACGACGCCGCGAGGCCGGCGGCCGTCGCCGTCAGCAGTACCCGCTGCAGCACCATGCCCGCCCGAAGATCCGCGGCGGGCCCGGTGCCCGCGGTCAGCACCGCGCCGAGCACCGGCTCACCGCCTTCGGGCTCCGCGGTGAAGAAGGACTCCTGCGAGGGAATGCGGTGAGCCGACGGCGGTCTGGTCAGCGCCAGGACACCGTCCGGCGCGTTCGCCGTCCGCCTGGTCCACAACGCGACCTCCGCCTGGAATGCACCGTTGTGTGCCTGCGCGGCCTCGGCCCGGTGCAGCACGCGCGCGACCGCGTTCGCCCGGTCACCACGACCGAACAGCTCCAGCAGCCCACCCTCCACGAGCGCGGCCGCCCGCAACGTCGTCCGCGCCCACACGGGCACCGGCCGGTCCAGGAACGGACGACGGTTCGTGTGGCGCCGGAAGACGACTTCGGCCAGCCTCCGCTCCTCCGACGAGGAGAACCGGTCGCCATCGATCTCGAGTTCGGCGAGCAGATCAGGCTCGTCCGGCTTCGGCACCACCCGCACCGAAAGGGTCTTGCCGTTGGACCGCAACGAAATCATCAGGTTGAACATCGCCGCACCGCACGACAGCCGCGCCTCGCGGGCGTCCGGGTCGGCGATCCGGAGCACCCTGGCGCGGTCGAGCCACACCTCGATCCGGTCCCCGTCGACGACGAACCGCCACGGCTGGGTGTTGAGCGGGGACGGCGCGCGGACGGCGGCCGCCACCGCCTGGTCGACATGAGTCGGCAACGGGATCTTCATCGTGGTCTCTCCGAAGACGAGGGTTGGTCCATCTTCGGCCGGGGTACCCGGCGACCGCAGCGGCCGCCGGTCACGAATTCCGAGGACTTTCGCCTCCCGATTCCCGGGAGCGAGGACTTAGGACCCTGTGCCACGAACGGCGGTGATGGGAGTCTCGATGACCGGAACGGAGCCGACGATGACGGACAAGTGGACGATCGACGTTTCCCTGCAGCACGAGCCGTACCGGGTGCGCGCGGAAGCGTTGCTCCGGCTCGAGGACGGCGGCGAGTTCGTCGGTGTCGGAATCGCGGAGGCCGGGCTGAGAAACGGTTCGGCCTCCCAGATCGGCTCCTATCTCGCGGTGACACGGGCGCTTTCGGACCTCACCGCGGAACTGCTGGAGACCGTCGCCTCCGACGTCGCCCGCTCGGTCGAAGTCGACGGGGTCCTCGCCACGCAGTCGACGAACTGACCGCGGTCAGCGCAAGGGGGCGGACCACTCGACCCTGGTTCCGCCCTCTTCTTTCGTCTCCGCCCGGAACGTCCCGCCCGCTCTTTCCGCGCGATCGCGCAGATTCCGCAGCCCGCCGGGCCCGCTCTGCTCACCGGCGATCCCGGTACCGTCGTCGGTGACGACGATCCGCAGGACGTCGTCCTTCACCGCGACGCTCACCGAAACCCCGCTCGCCCGCGCGTGCCGGACCACGTTGCCGACCGTTTCCCGCACCACCGCTTCGGCGTGTTCGGCGAAGGCGAGCGGAATCGAGTCGAGCGGCCCGGACAGGCTGACCGTCGGGTGGATGGGGGTGTCGTCGGTGAGTTCGGTGATCGAGTCGTAGAGCCGGTGCCGCAGCCGCACTCCCCGCTGGCCCGCCTCGCCGCCGTGGAGATCGAAGATCGCCGTGCGGATCTCGTGCACGATCTCGTGCATCTGGTCGATGCTCTCGCCGATCCGCCGCCGCAGGTCCGGCGAGTCCGCGCGGCGGTGCGTGCTCTGCATGGCGAGCCCGACCGCGAACAACCGCTGGATCACGTGGTCGTGCAGTTCCCTGGCGATCCGGTCGCGGTCGGCGAGCACGTCGAGTTCCCTCGCCGTGCGCTGCCGCGCCGCCAGTTGCAGCGCGAGCGCGGCCTGGTCGGCGAACGAGGCCACCACCGGCAACTGGGCGAACTCGAACGGGACCGCGCCCGGGTTCCGTACCGCCATCAGCACGCCGGACGTCCGCTCCCGCGCCCGGAGCGGCACCACGAGCGTCGGCCCGAGGCGCAACTCCCCCTCGGCGCCGAGCACGAGTTCGGGCACGCTGCGCGGGGTACGGTCGCGGTAGACCGCCCCGGGCAAGGAGGTGGCGACGCTGATCCGCGTCCCCGTCAGCTCCGCCGCCCGTACGCCCGCGCAGACGGCGATGGTGAGTTCGTCGACCTCGTCCTCCCCGTCCGGGCTGACGTCGAGCCTGCCGGAACCGGGCAGTGCCAGCAAGGTGAGGTCGGATCCGGTCAGTTCCAAGGCCCTGCCCGCGATCAGATTGAGCGCGTCGACCGGATCGGTGCCGCCCAGCAGTTCCGTGGTCACCTCGCTGGTCGCGGACTGCCACCGCTGGCGGATCCGCGTCTGCTCGTAGAGGTGGGCGTTCTCGATCGCGATCCCGGCCGCGGCCGCGAGTGCCTGGACGACCACCTCGTCGTCGTCGGTGAAACCCTCCCCGCGTTTCTCGGTGAGGTAGAGATTTCCGAACACCTTGTCGCGCACCCGGACCGGCACACCGAGGAACGAGCGCATCGGCGGATGGCATGGCGGGAATCCGACCGACGCGGGATGCGCCGAGATGTCGGCCAGCCGCACCGGTTTCGCCTCGTCGATGACGAAACCCAGCAGCCCGTGCCCTTTCGGGAGATGCCCGATCTGCTCCTTCGTCTCGCCGTCGATGCCGAGATAGACGAATTCGGCGAGCGAATCGTCGTCCGCGATCACTCCCAGCGCGCCGTAAGTGGCTTCGCCGAGATCGATCGCCGCCTGCACGATCCGGCGCAGCGTCGCGTCCAGCTCGAGCCCCGACGCGACCGCGAGCACCGCTTCGAGCAGGCCGTCCATCTTCTCGCGGGTGCCGATGAGCCGTTCGATGCGGTCCTGGAGATCACGCAGCACCTCACGAACCCGCGGCTGGGAAAGGGCACCGGTGATCCGGTCGTCGTTTCCGCCCAGCCGGTCATGAGCCGACATCCTGCTGCGCCTCCGAAGATCGGGACGAGTCGCGGCCGTGGTGACTTTCTCCTCTTTCGGCCCCGCACCGCGGGCGGGACCGTCTCACGAGACAACCTTATTGCCCGTGGCGCGGCGGCGGGGGAAACCATGACCATACAAGTCACCAGGGTCGGGCGTTTGAACTCCGAACAGGTGAATTCCGTGCTCCGGTCGGCGACGCTGGCTCCGTCGACGCACAACACCCAGCCGTGGCTCTTCCGGTGCACCGGCACCGGGATCGAAGTCCACGCCGATCCGCGCCGGATCCTGCCTGCCACGGATCCGGACGGCCGGGAAATCGTTCTCTCGTGCGGTGCCGCCCTGTTCACCCTCCGGACGGCGATTCACGCACTGGGCTTCCATCCGGCGACGATCCTGATGCCGAGCCGCACCGATCCCGATCTGCTGGCCGTCGTCCGGCCGCTCGCCGAGCGCACCCCGGATCCGAAGGTCGTCCGGTTGGCCGGCGCGATCCCTCGACGGCGGACCAACCGGCGGCCGTTCGTGTCCAACGTCGTCCCGAAAACCACGCTCACCGCGCTCCGTCACGCGACCGAACTCGAGCACGCGTGGATGTCGAGCCTCGATGTCGAACAGTGCCGGCTGCTGCGAGACCTCACCGCCCGTGCCCGCCGCGAGCAACTCGCCGACCCCGCGTTCCTCGCGGAACTCGACCGCTGGACCGGCCTGGGCGCGAGCACTCGCGACGGGGTGCCGTCCTACGCGATGGAGGGCTCCCCGGCCGACGAAAGCTGGCTCCTCGGCGAATTCGGCGAAGACCACAGCACCACGCTGCCTCTTCCGCTCGTGGTGGTGATCGGGTCCCTGACCGACGAACGGCTCGACCGGCTGCAAGCCGGCCAGGCACTGCAACGGGTCCTGCTGGCCGCGACCTGCGCGGGCCTGGACGCGTCGTTCATCTCACCGCCGATCGTGGTCCGCGGGGCCCACGCCGAACTCCGGCGTCTCCTCGGCTGCGGCGTGTGGCCGCAGGTGCTGCTGCGGGTCGGCTACGGATCGCCGCTGCCGTGGACGCCCCGGCGCCCGCTGGAGGACATGCTGCTCGACACGCTCATTTCCGCTTGAGCCAGGACGGAGCCTTCACTGCCGCCGCAGTTCCGTGGCCAGCACGGCCGCCTGAGTCCGCCGCTGCATCCCGAGTTTCGTCAGCAGCCGGGACACGTAGTTCTTCACGGTCTTCTCCGCGAGGAACATCCGCTCGGCGATCTGCCGGTTGGTCAGTCCCTCGCCGATCAGTTCCAGCAGGGTGCGTTCCTGGTCGGAAAGCCCGGCGAGCGGCCCCTTCTTGGCGGCGTCGTCGCGGAACTTCGCCATCAGTGTCGCGGCGGCCCGCGTGTCCAGCAACGACCGGCCGAGGCCGACCTCCTTGACCGCCGCCACCAGGTCCATCCCCCGGATGTCCTTGATGACGTACCCGCGCGCGCCCGCCATGATCGCGTCCAGCATCGCCTGTTCGTCGGTGTAGGACGTGAGCATCAGGCATTTCAGCTCGGGCATCTTGGAGCGCAGTTCCCTGGCGAGTTCGACGCCGTTACCGTCCGGCAGCCGCACGTCGAGCACGGCGACATCCGGCCGCAGAGCCGGAATCCTCGCCAGCGCTTGGGAAAACGTGGCGGCCTGCCCGACGACGCACAGGTCGGCGTCCTCCTCGAGCATGTCCGCGACCCCTCGACGGACCACCTCGTGATCGTCGACCAGAAACACCCGGAGCATTCCGACCTCCACGGTTTCCCTCCTCGGATGAGAGCGTACGGCGCACGGCCGGTCACTGCGACAGGCCAAAGGGCCCAGTTCGGCGCTCGTTCGAGTGGCTGCCGCCGACCGGACCAGATTCATTTGCATCATTCGAGTCAGGACGTTCTGTTCTTCCGGAGCAGTCCGGCCGCTGCGACGATCACCTCATGTCCGAGACCACGTCTTCGCCGGCCCCCGCGGCCGGGTCTCCCGACCCGGCCGACGACCTCGTGGCCATGCGCGACCACATCCGCTTCTACCGGGCCCGCGCCGAGCAACTCCAGTACGCGCTCGACCACCGGCTTCCCATCGAGCAGGCGAAGGGAATCCTCGCCGAGCGTTACCAGATCGACATCGACGCGGCGTTCGAACTGCTGCGCTCGTTCTGCCGTAACAACAACATGAAGATCCACGACGTCGCCAGGACGCTCATCGAGCAGCCCAGCGAAGGTGACCGCCGGATCTCTTGCTGAGTCACGCCCAGTTCGGCGGGGGGCCCGCGACCACCACCGGAGCCGCAGACCGCGCGGGCTCGGATCGGGTGATGAACCGAACGCCGCCCCCCAGACTCCGGGTGCTCGTCGCGGACGACAACCCGGTCATCGGCGACGCCCTGCGCGCCCTCTTGGAATCCGAACCTGACATCGAGGTGGTCGGCGTCGCGCTCGACGCCGGTGAAGCGGTCGCGCTCGCGGAGTTGCTGGTCCCGGAGGTCGCCCTGCTGGACGTACGGATCCCCGGCGGAGGTGGCGCGTGGATGGCGCGGGAGATCCGGCGCCGGGTGCCCCATACGCGGCTGATGGCGTTCTCCGCGCACAGCGACACCCGGTCCATCGCCCAGATGGCGTCCGCGGGCGTCACCGAATACCTCGTAAAGGGCAGCCCCAACACGGAGATCGTCGCGGCCATCCGCCGCGTCTGCGCGAGCAGCGCCAACGGGACCGAGTAGCCCGCCGTTCAGTCCGCGAGCCAGCGTTCCATGCACGCCAGCAGTTCCTCGGCGTTCACGGGTTTGGTGACGTAATCGCTCGCCCCGGCGGCGAGGCTCTTCTCCCGGTCCCCTTCCATCGCTTTCGCGGTCACCGTGATGATCGGCAGACCGGCGAACTTCGGCATCTCGCGGATCGCCACGGTCGTCGCGTGGCCGTCCATCTCCGGCATCATCACGTCCATCAGGATCAGGTCGATGCCGTCGTCGGACAGCAGTTCCTCGATGCCCTTGCGGCCGTTGGGCGCGTGCACGACCGACAGTCCGTGCAGTTCGAGCATCCCCGAGATCGCGTACACGTTGCGGGGGTCGTCGTCGACGAGCAGGACCTTGCGCCCCTGCAACCGCGGCGAGCCGGCAGGCAGGCCGGGCGGCTGGTCGTCCGGCGACGGCACCGTCACCTCCGGCTGCTGCATCAGTGGCAGGATGCCTTCGAGTTCGCTGGCCGAGATGTGCAGCATGATGCGTTCCCGCAGCATGTCCAGCGACGGCAACAGCTCGACCGGATGCACCTTCGCGTGCCCGTGCAGCAAGCGCTCCTGCGCCGCGCTGAGCTTGCGGGTCGCGTACGCCAGCACCGGGACCTCGACGGGGTCCGGCCCCTCGGCGAGCCGTTTGAGGAAGCTCAACGCGCTCGTTCCGGGCATGCTGGTGTCGAGGACGACGCAGCGGTAGCTCTCCCGCTTCACTTCCTCGAACGCTTCCGCCGGATCGGCCACCGCCCGGACCTGGACCGAGCCGTGGCTGTCCGCGACGTCGGCCGCGACGCCGCGGGCGAGCAAGGTCAGCAGGCTGTTCCGCTCGCCCTCCACGACCAGGACCCGCCGCTCCGCGCCGACGTTGTCCACAGTGGACTCATCGTGGCTCGCGGACGCGGCGAACCTGGCCACCGGCAGGTAGAGCGTGAACGTGCTGCCCGTCCCCAGCGCACTGTCCGCCCGGATCTCACCGCCGAGCAGGTACGCGACCTCACGGCTGATCGACAGGCCGAGCCCAGTGCCGCCGTACTTGCGGCTTGTGGTGCCGTCGGCCTGCTGGAAGGCCCCGAAGATCGATTCGAGGTTCTCCTCGGCGATCCCGATCCCGGTGTCGATGACGCTGAAGGCCACCAGTGATTCGTGCGGGAGCGCCCCCGACGGCGAAACGACGGTGTCGACCAGTTTGACCCGCAGTTCGACGCTGCCGTCTTCGGTGAACTTGACCGCGTTCGACAGCAGGTTCCGCAGCACCTGCCGCAGCCGTTGCTCGTCGGTGAAGAGCAGTTCGGGCACGTTGGGTTCGACGGTGACCTGGAAGTCGAGCCCCTTCTCCGCGGTCAGCGGACGGAAGGTCGTGCCGACGTAGTCGAGCAGCTGGCGCAGCGGGAACGGCTCGTGGTGGATGTCCATCTTGCCCGCTTCGACCTTCGACAGGTCGAGGATGTCGTTGATCAGCTGTAGCAGGTCGGTGCCCGCGGACTGGATCACCTTGGCGAACTCGACCTGTTTGGGCGTCAGGTTCTGGGTCGTGTTCTGCGAGAGGACCCCGGCGAGGATCAGCAGGCTGGTCAACGGCGTACGGAGCTCGTGCGACATGTTCGCCAGGAACTCCGACTTGTACTTGGAAGCGAGCGCGAGCTGCTGCGCGCGTTCCTCGATCTCCTGGCGCGCCTGCTCGATTTCGAAGTTCTTCACCTCGATGTCGCGGTTCTGCCGCGCGAGGAGTTCGGCCTTCTCCTCCAGTTCCGCGTTGGAGACCTGGAGCTTCGCCTGCTGCGCTTGGAGTTCCTCCGAGCGGGCCTGGAGCTCCTCGGCGAGCCGCTGGGACTCCTCCAGCAACGAGTCGGTCCGCGCGTTGGCGATGATCGTGTTGACGTTGACCCCGATGGTCTCCATCAGTTGTTCGAGGAAATCCTTGCGGACGGCGGTGAATTGGCCGAACGTGGCCAGTTCGATGACGCCGAGCACCTGGTCCTCGAAGACGATCGGCAGCACGATCAGGGTGACCGGCGGGGCGGAACCGAGGCTCGACGAGATCTTCACGAAACCCGGTGGCGTCCGGTCGACCACGATCGGTTTCTTGGTCTGCGCGGCCTGGCCGATCAACGACTGCCCCATCGCGAACTCCGAGGGCGTGTCCGGGTCCTCGCTGTGCCCGTAGCTGGTGATGAGCCTCAGCCGGGTGCCGTGTTCACCGGATTCGGTGAGGAACAGCGTCCCGTGCTGGGCGCCGACCAGCGGGGTCAGCTCGTTCATGATGAGCGTGGCCACCACCCGCAGATCCCGGTGCCCCTGCATCAGGCCGGAGATCCGCGCCAGGTTGCTGTTGAGCCAGTCCTGTTCCTCGTTCGCCCGCGTGGTCTCGCGCAGCGACTGGACCATCGCGTTGATGTTGTCCTTCAGCTCCGCGACCTCGCCCTGCGCCTCGACGGAGATCGACCGGGTGAGGTCGCCGGTGGCCACCGCGCTGGTGACCTCGGCGATCGCCCTGACCTGGCGGGTCAGGTTGCCCGCCAGCTCGTTGACGTTCTCCGTCAGCCGCTTCCAGGTGCCCGAAACGCCTTCGACCTCGGCCTGGCCGCCGAGCCGCCCCTCGCTGCCGACCTCGCGCGCGACGCGGGTGACCTCCGCGGCGAACGCGGAGAGCTGGTCGACCATCGTGTTGATGGTGGTCTTGAGCTCCAGGATCTCGCCGCGGGCGTCGACGTCGATCTTGCGGGACAGGTCGCCCTGCGCGACCGCGGTGGTCACCTGGGCGATGTTGCGGACCTGGCCGGTGAGGTTGTTCGCCATCGAGTTGACGTTGTCGGTGAGGTCCTTCCAGGTCCCGGCGACGTTCGGCACCCTGGCCTGCCCGCCGAGGATGCCCTCGGTGCCGACCTCGCGCGCCACGCGCGTGACCTCGTCCGCGAAGGCCGACAGCGTGTCGACCATCGTGTTGATCGTCTGCGCGAGCGCGGCGACCTCGCCCTTGGCCTCGACGGTGATCTTCTGCGACAGATCACCCCTGGCGACCGCGGTCGCGACCTGGGCGATCGACCGCACCTGATCGGTCAGGTTGTCGGCCATGACATTGACCGACTCGGTCAAACCCTTCCACGTGCCCGACACCCCCTTGACGTCCGCCTGACCACCCAACCGCCCCTCCGTGCCGACCTCGCGCGCCACCCGAGTGACCTCGTCCGCGAACGACGACAACTGACCGACCATCGTGTTGATGGTGTCCTTGAGTTCCAGGATCTCGCCGCGGGCGTCGACGCGGATCTTCTGCGACAGATCGCCTTTCGCCACCGCCGTGGTGACCTCGGCGATCGACCGCACCTGATCGGTCAAGTTGTCGGCCATGACATTGACCGACTCGGTCAAACCCTTCCACGTGCCCGACACCCCCTTGACGTCCGCCTGACCACCCAACCGCCCCTCCGTGCCGACCTCGCGCGCCACCCGAGTGACCTCGTCCGCGAACGACGACAACTGATCCACCATCGTGTTGATCGTGTTCTTCAACTCCAGGATCTCGCCCCGCGCGTCGACCGTGATCTTCTGCGACAGATCACCCTTCGCCACCGCCGTGGTGACCTCGGCGATCGACCGCACCTGATCGGTCAGGTTGCCTGCCATGAAGTTCACCGACGTCGTCAGATCCCGCCAGGTCCCCGCCACCCCAGGGACTTCCGCCTGCCCACCCAGCCGGCCTTCGCTGCCGACTTCCCGCGCGACCCGCGTGACCTCGTCCGCGAACGACGACAACTGATCCACCATCGTGTTGATCGTGTTCTTCAACTCGAGCATCTCGCCCTTGACGTCGACGGTGATCTTCTGCGACAGATCACCCTTCGCCACCGCCGTCGCGACCTCGGCGATGTCGCGGACCTGGCCGGTGAGGTTGCCCGCCATCGCGTTCACCGAATCGGTGAGGTCCTTCCAGGTCCCCGAAACCGAGGGCACCGCCGCCTGGCCGCCGAGCTTTCCGTCGGTCCCCACCTCACGCGCGACCCGGGTGACCTCGGAGGTGAACAACGCCAGCTGATCGACCATCCCGTTGAAGACGAGCGCCATCTCGTCCATCAGGACGTCGTCCACCTGGGGCAGCCGGGTGCTGAAATCACCGTCGCGAACGGCTTTCAGGCCCTCCAGCAGCCGCTGCAAGCCTTGGTCGTCGATCGCCCCGCCCACCCGGACCGTCTCTCGTGATCCGCGCTTGCTTCCCGGTTCCGGCATCGAAATGGCTCCTTGTCCTGACTACCCGCGGGGAGGACCCAACGGAATCCAGAAGGTCACCGACGTACCTTCGCCGGGTCTGCTGGAGATCCGAAACCAGCCTTGCGCCGCTTCGGCACGTTCACGCATCGACGCCATGCCGATGTGCTCGCCCGACAACGATTCATGCGCGTTCTCGCCGTCCGGTTTCATCCCATCGCCGTCGTCGGCGACCGTCACCAGCAGACCGCCGTCCTGGCCGGTCAGCGAGACCGCGACGGAAGTGGCGTTCGCGTGTTTACGCACGTTCACCAACGCCTCCTGCAGGATCCGGAAGGCGGTGACGACGAGGTGGGGCGGCGGCTTGACAGCGAGATCGTGCCGCAGTGTGCATTCGAGCCCCCAGCCCGCCACGACCTCGTCGAGGTAGTCGCGGACGGACGCGATCAGGTCCTCGTCGTTCAACGCGGGCGGCCGCAATTGGGCGACGAGGATCCGCAATCGTCGGATCGCCCCTTGAATCGCTTCGTCGAGTTGCTTCAAAGCGGGATCCCGCCGTTGCGCGGCGAGCATCTGCAACCGCATGCTGACGGCTATCATCGACTGAATGGAATCGTCGTGAACATCCCACGCGATACGGCGACGTTCGGTTTCCTGCGCCCGGACCAAATGTGCGAAGGCCTGGCGGCGTTCGGTCCTTTCCTCCAGTGTTTTCCGGTGTTCGGTGAGATCACGGGTGACTTTGCCGAAACCGGCGAGGCCGCCTTGTTCGTCCCGCAAGGCGGTGATCACGGTGTTGGCCCAGAACCGTTCGCCGCCGCGCCGGACGCGCCAGCCCTCGTTCTCGTGACTCCCCATCTCGGCGGCGACCAGCAGCTCCGAGGCGGGTTTGCCGTCGGCGACGTCGTTCTCGGTGTAGAAAACGGAGAAATGACGGCCGAGGATCTCGTCCTCGGAATAGCCCTTGATCCGCTCCGCCCCCGGATTCCAGCTGATCACGCGACCCTCGACGTCCAGCAGGTAAATGGCGTAGTCGACGACGCTGTGCATGAACAACTCGAAGAGCACAGCGCTGCGGTGATCAGGCGTCTGTTCCGATGGCAGCATGGCCATAGTGCAGCTTGGCACTCGGATACGTCTCCCCGCTACGGCCGTTCGAGGAGGCCATTCTTACGCGCGTGCGCCACGGCTTCGAGTTTCGAATGGGTCCCGGTCTTCACCAGGATCCGCTGCACGTGATTCCGCACGGTATTCCGCGCCAGCCGCAGCTCTTCGGCGATCCGGTCGGTTCCCACTCCATCGGCGATCAGCCCGAGCACCTGACGTTCTCTCAGGGTGAGTACCGGCCCGAGCCCGCCGGGACTGCCCGCCCCCAGCATCGCCAGCGCGCCGCTGAGCAGGTCGGGGTCGATGACCATGTCGCCCGCCGCGATGGTCCGGATCGCCGTGACCAGTTCGTCGAGGAGACCGGATTTCAGCAGCAGCCCGGCCCCGCCGACCTCCAGGATCCTGGCGACGATGGCGCTGTTCGCGTCACCGGTGAGCACCAGCACCCTGCTCGACGGCGAGATCGCGCGGAACCCTGCGATCGCCTCGATCCCGTCGCCGTCCGGCAGCCGCCGATCGAGCAGCACGATGTCGGGCAGGTGCTCTTCCGCCGCGATCATCCCGTGCGCCAAGGACTCCACCGACGCCACCAGGTCGATCTCCGGGAATTCCTCGAAGGCCGCGCCCAGCGCTTCGGCCACCATCTTGTGGTCCTCGACGAGCAGCACCCGGATCGGGGCCGCCTCCGGGGGCACGGGCTGCGGGGAGGTCGGGTTCGGCATGCACCTTCTCCGTCGATCGTGTTCTCGCCCTGACCATTGTCCGGCAGATTCCCGGAAATCAACCCCGCCACGGCCGCATTCACCCTGGTGCGAACTCGCGTGTCCGAAGACGGAACACACCCGAAACCGGATCGCGCGGTGTCTTCCGGCTTCAAGCACGCGAGATCCGGCTGGAGACCGGCGCATTTTCCCACTGCCTCCGGTCCCACCGTCGTTTTCGAGGCCAACCCGTGACCCGTTGTACCCGTCTTGCGACCGAGTGAGGTCTTTGTGCCCTCGATGGCACAACCTTCGGCGCTCACCGGAACGGCCTCGGTGGCTCATCGTCGTACGCGACGACTGCCGGACCGAGAGCACGGGAAGGGTGACCGGGACGTGACCACGAGGATCTGCGAGACCCGCCGCCGTCCCGGCACGCACGCGGTCGCCCGCCGGGCGCGGGTCGCGGCCGAATTCGAGCGGCTGCCGAGGGTCGTGACCGAACCCGAAACGCATGCTTCGCTGCTCGACGACGTGCTCACCGCCATCCGGCATCTCGACGGCGCGGCCCTGGCCACGCGGTCGCGGCGCCGTCTCCCGGCGTGGACCCCGGGAGACCGGCGCGTCCAGCGGCTGCGCGGCTGGCTCAGCGGCGCGCTCGGCTGACCGGGCCGGCGCCCGTCACACCGGGCGCCACCGGCCGATGTCGGACTCCATCGGCACGATCCGGCTCAGCGACGAGCGGATCCTCAGTTCCATAGCCCTGTCCCGGCCCTGGGTCCCACGAGGCGCGTACGGGTAGAAAGTGCCGCGCTCCCGGCGATAGACCATGGTCAGCTTGGGATGGCGCATGTCCCGCAGCTCGGCGAAGTCGACCGTCGTGTGCAGCAGCCAGGACGCGAACCCGGCCTGAGTCAACCGCTCGTTGACGTCGGCGAGGTCGTCGAGCAACCAGCCCAGGTCGCCGTTCTCCCGCCAGCAGCGCACGATCGTCCGCCCGAGCGCGTCGTGATTGACCACGTTACGACGGATAGAGTCCCCGGCGAGCCCGGCGACGATCTCCGCCTCCGTCCCCTGGCCCGGACGGCCCTCCGCGACGAAGCAGACCGTCCCTGATCCGGTGGACGCCAGCCCGTACCCGGACCGCAGGGTCAATGCCGCGGACCTCAACTCCAGCAACGGAAGCATGCTCGGCCGCACCGACCGGCCCCTCCCGCGCAGACCTCCCAGCAACGCCATGACCTCACCGCACCCTTCTGGTGCGGTGAAGCCTTTCCGATGACGACCTCGCGCCCTAGGGCCGCACGGTCGCGCGCTGTCCGGGACAAGTCCCCGGTTCCGGTGACCAACGGCCCTATCAGCCCACGCTTGCCGTTTCCCGGCAGCCGTCACCGGCCTCGCGACCGGAGTTCGCGGGCGTCCAGTGTGCCTTCGACGACGCCGCGCGCGACTTCCGCCAGCTTCCTGTTCGTACCGCGGGCGAGGGAACGCAAACGACGGAAGGCGGTGCCGACATCGACACCGGCGCGTTCGGCGAGCATGCCTTTCGCCTGTTCGATGACGACCCGGCTTTCGAGCGCGGTCTGCAACTGCTCCGAAAGCGTCCGGTAATGACGCAATTCCCGCTGGCGCAGAAGGCACAACGTCGCGACGTCGGCGAGCGCCCGGCCAAGACGGCGGTCTTCAGCACTCAGGACCGCGGTTTCGGCACTGAGGAAGGCGATCGCGCCGACGGTTTCGTCCGCCGTCCGCAATGGCAGCGCGGAAACCGCGGCATAACCCTTCCCCGCCATTCTGGCGGCGTAACCCGGCCAGCGCGAAGCCTCCGCGGAAAGGTCACGGACGGCGATGTCGTTCCCGGTTTCGAACGACTCTCGCGCGGGCCCTTCCGCCACCGCCGAGGGATGGCGTTCGAGTTCGAGACCCGGCAGGAAGACCTCGGTGGAATCGATCGGCAGCAGTCGCGTGCATTCGCTGGACAAGGTGTCCACCACCCGGCCCGGCCCGAGGTCTTCCGTGACACTCGCGGTCAAACTCGCGAAGGCGGCACAGACTGCGGGCTCCCGGTCCGTTCGCCAGCTGTTCACCCGAGCGATTCTGGCCTTCACCGCGATCACCGGCAACGACCAGATGGAGGATCCTGTTCCGACGACGTCACACACGGCGACGACCGTTGATCTCGGATGGATAACGACGGGCGGGGTTCTCAGTGCCGCCGCAGGGAAAACGGCGGCATCGTATTCGCCCTCAACGCCTCTTCGTCTAAAGTGGACTCCCCGATGCCCGCCTTGCCGAGCTTTTCCGCGACGAGCGCGCCGGGCTCTTCGAGCGCGTCGGCCCTGCCGCTCAGGAACGCCCACTCGTGCTCGTCCGAACCGTAGTAGAGAACGGTCCCGAAAGACTCGCCGAACCGGCGCCACGACGTGGTCAACGTCTGGTTGCGCCACAATGTCGGGCAACCCGCCTGACACCCGACCACTCCGCCGTCGGTGAGCAACGCCGTGCACCGGGCGAGGAAATCGGCACCGTACAACCGGTTGTGCTGCGCCTCCGGATCGTCGTTCTCGTCCGGCAGGTCGATCACGACCACGTCGTAGGAATCCCCGCGCTCACGCGCGTCGGCGAGGAACTCCCAGCCGTCGCGGTAGTGGATCCGGATCTTCCCCTCCCCGCGCTCGGCACGGGCCAGATCGTCGAGCGTGTAGCCGTAGGGAAGATGCTCGGCGCAGGCCCGCACCGCTTCGGCGTCGATGTCGACGTGATCGACCACCTCTGCGCCCGCGGCGACCGCGAGTTCGGAGGCGACCCCTTCGCTGGAGCCGATGATCAGTACCCGCTCGACGCGTTCTGCGAGCAGCAGCGCGGGGATCATCAGCGCCTCGTGGTATACGAGCTGACTCAGTTCGGTGCTCTGCCGTTCGTCGTCGCAGAACAACGAGATCCCTTGCGCGGTCCGTCCGATGAGGACGTTCTGGAACGCGGTGCGGCCCTCGAACAGGACCTCCTCGACGTCCCAGTTCCGGGTGAGCCCCGCGCCCATCGGCTCGACGATCACTCGCTGCACCATCAGTTCTCTCCTCGTTCCACGGTGGACATCCGGACGGTACCGGCGCCCAGCATCTTCGCCAGCAGTGTGACCGCGCGTTCCGGATCCGCCCGGTCCCCGCAGGTGAACACGTCCACGAACACCGAGCCGATCTCCGGATAGGTGTGCACCGACGCGTGCGATTCCGCCAGCAGCGCGAGCACGGTGACCCCTTGCGGGGCGAAGGAATGCGACACGACTTCGCAGACCGTCGCGCCCGCCTCGGTCACCGCTTCGGCGAGCGTCTTCTTGAGCAGCACGGCATCGTCGAGCAACGACGGCTCGATCCCCTCGAACTCCGCGAGTACGTGGCGGCCGGCGAACCGGCCGACGAGTGGTACTTCACCCGGCATCGGCGAACCTCCCCACACAATAGGTACGCAACGGCTCGATTCCGTTGAACGCGACGGACGAATAGCTGGCGGTGTACGCCCCGGTGCCCGGGATGTCCAGCCGGTCGCCGGCCTTCAACGACATCGGCAGGGCGCATGGCGTCCGCTGGTAGAGCACGTCGTCACCATCGCAGGTCGGCCCGGCGAGGACCACCGGTCCTTGCGGCCCCTTGACGCCGACGGCCTCCAGCCGATACGCGACGGCTTCGTTCTCGCACTCCGCCATTCCGTTGTACCTGCCGACGTCGAGGTAGACCCAGCGGCGTTCGTCCGCGGCGGCGCGAGTCGTCACCAGGACGACCTCGGTCCTGATGAGCCCGGCGTCGCCGACGATCACGCGACCGGGTTCCAGCAGCAACTCCGGCTCCGGCAGATGCTCCCGGCGGGCGGCGTGGATCACCGCGGCGTAGTCCGTCAGCGACGGCACGGGTTCCCGATGCTCGGTGGCGAACCCTCCGCCGATGTTGAGCCGCTCCAGTACGACGCCCGCGTCGGCGGCGACCTTGGCCGCGGTCGCGATCCCGATCTCCCAGGCGGCCGGATCCGGCTGCTGCGAGCCGACGTGGAACGCGATTCCCGGCCGCAGCCCGGCTTCCGCGGCCTGGCGCAGCAGGGTCGCGGCCACCGCGGGCTCGCAGCCGAACTTGTGGCCGAACGGCGTGACCGAGTCCGGACCGCCGGTCAGCAGGCGGACCGAGACCAGCGAACCGGGCGCGTGCTCGGCAAGGTTCGCCAGATCACCGGCGGAATCCGTGGTGAATTCACGGACCCCGCGCTCGTGAGCGAAGGCGATGTCCGCCGGTTTCTTGATCGTGTTGCCGTAGGCCAGGTCCGCCGCCCGCGCGCCCCGGGACAGGCACAGCTCGATCTCCGCCGTGCCCGCCACGTCGAAGCCCGCGCCGGTCGACGCCACGGCGTCGAGTACCTCGGGAGCCGGATTCGCCTTGACCGCGTAGCGGATCAGCGCGTCCGGGAAAGCCGCCGAGACCGCGGCCGCACTCTCCGCGACCAGGTCGGTGTCGACGACCAGACACGGTGTCGGCGGCTCGCGGTCCGCCAGGAAGGCGCGGATCCGGTTCAGGCTTGCGGTCACACGCCCCAGGGTGTCAAAGCCCGATCATCGGCTCCGAACCCGGGTCACGCCCGGACGTCACCCGAAGACTGCTCCGGCAGCTCCACGCCGTGCTCGGCGGCCAGTCGCTCCAGGTTGGCCAGATCGGCGCCGACGGCCGAAGCCCTGTCCTCGTCCGAGGCCTGCTTGGCGATCTGGACGTCCTCCCTCGCCTGCCGTACCCGGTCCCGCAGATTCACCGCGAACTCGCTCATCGTGCACCCCCGATCTCCCGCACCTTGTCTGCTTTCACCCTAGGACCCTCCGAATCGGTCACCCACGTGATCTGCGTCATCACGGGTTCGTTCGTGTCGGAGTGAAGCAGTATGACGGCAGGCCCCGGGTTTCGCAGATCAGCGGAGCCCGGCTTTTTCAACGGATTCCGGCTCGGCCGCCCGTCGGCCGATCACCGCGAGCGGGACGAGAGCGCACAGTCCGCCCGCGACGGCGACCAGAACGTATCCGCCCAGGCCGAACAGCTGCCCGGCGAGCAGGCTCGCCGCGGCCGAGGTCCCCCAGACGAAGGCGTCGACGGTGCCTTGGGCCCTCGTCCGCTGAGCGGGCGGGAGATCGCGGCTGAGCATGCTGCTGCCGCCGACGAACACCAGGTTCCAGCCGTAGCCCAGCAGGAACATCGCGACCGGGATTCCCACGTGATGCGAATCCGGGGCGCCGATCGCGGTGACCGCCGCGACGGTGAGCGTGCCGATCCCGCCGAAGATCGCCGCGCGGCCGCCCCAGCGGTCGGTGATCCAGCCGGACAGCGGTGCCAGCGCGAACATCCCGACCAGATGGGCGCTCAGCACCCAGCCGACGACGTCCAGTCCCTGACCGTGCTGGTGCAATTGGACCGGCGTCATCGTCATCACCGCCACCATGGCCAGTTGCGCGCCGACCATCGCCACGAGCGGCCCGAGGATCACCGGGTTCCGCACGGACATCCGCTCCGTCCTCGCCACCCCCTCCGCCGGGGCGGCGAGGCCACGCGGCAGGGTGGCGACGGCGACCACGGCGATGGCCACGACGATCGCCCCCGCCGCGATCGGGCCGGACAGGGCGGGCAGGTCGGCGGCTTCCGCCCTCGCCGCGGCCGGTGCGATCAGGGCGGGCCCCGCGACCGCGCCGACGGTCCCCGCCCAGACCATTGTGGACAGTGCGAACCCCTTGCGGTGCTCGGGCGACAGGTCGGCGGCCGTGTACCGGGACAGCTGCGCGCCGCTGTTGCCGAAGCCGATCAAGGGCATCCCCGCCACCAGCGCGAGCACGGATCCGCCGAGCACGCCGGCGAACGAGATCAGCGCGCCCGCCACCGCGGCGCCGTACATCAGCACCAGGACGAGCCGCCTGCCGTAGCGGGCGGCCAGTGCCCCCGACCACAGCGAACCCGCCGCGGAACCGAGTACCAGCACGGCGTTCGGCAGCCCGCTCCACGCTGCGCCGGCGTGCTCGACCACGATCAGGGCCGCCGTGGTGGACAGACCGACGACCGCGGTACTGAGACAGGCGACGCCCATGAAGAGCGCGAACATCGGTTTCATGATTCAAACCTAGGGATTCCGGGTGCTCCGGCGAATAGGCTGACGAAGGCCTCGCGGGGGTGCGAGGCGCATCATGGAAGGAATCCGGGCGCGATGACCTTACGATCGGAAAGGGCGCTGGACGATCTCGACTGGCGGCTCCTCGAAACGCTCCAGAGCGACGGGCGGCTCTCGTTCAAGGAACTCGGCCGCCGCGTGAACCTCTCTGCCCCGGCCGTCGCCGAACGGGTCCGGCGGCTGGAGGAGGCGGGCGTCATCACCGGGTACCGCGCCCAGGTCGACGCCCGCCGCGCCGGGTACGGCCTCCAGGCGTTCGTCGAGATGCGCTGCTCGCTCGGCAGCTGCCTCCTGCGCACCAGCAAGTCCGAGGACTACCCCGAGGTGGTCGAGCTGCACCGGCTCAGCGGCGACCGCTGCACCATGCTGAAGGTGCGGGCCGTGTCGCTCGAACACCTCGAAGGCCTCTTCGAACGGCTGGGCAAACACGGCGAGATCCGGTCGTCGGTGGTGCTGTCGACCCAGTACGAGGGCAGGCCGGTCGGCCCACCGGTCGAGGACTACCTGAAGGCGACGAAGAGCGAGGGCTGGAGCGTCTGAATGCTGACGTCCATGGCACTTCTGTTCGCGGACGACCGCTGGATGACCCCGGCCCGCGCGCGGTCCTTCGCCGGAAGCTGGGGTGCCGAGTTCGCCGACATCGGTCTCGTCGGGCATCTCACCGGAGCGCACGGGCCGTGGCCCGAGGGCGAGAAGCTGCTCGCGACCCTGCTTCGGGAAGACGGATCAGGAATCGAGAAGCACTTGGCCCCCGGACTCACCTAGCGTGACCATCATCGAGGACGAACAGCTCGAAGCTGGTTAGATCGAGCCCGGTGAGGCTGACGGAACGTACACGCGGCCCACATGAGGATGGAGAGAAGATGCGCAAGACCACCAGGCCGCGGCCGCCCGAGCAGCACCCCGCCGACAGCCACGACCTGATCCGCGTGCTGGGCGCGAGCGAGAACAACCTCAAGAACGTCGCCGTCGAGCTGCCGAAGCGACGGCTGACGGTGTTCACCGGGGTTTCCGGATCGGGCAAGAGCTCCCTGGTCTTCGACACGATCGCGGCCGAGTCGCAGCGGCTGATCAACGAGACGTACAGCACCTTCGTTCAGGGCTTCATGCCGACGCTGGCCCGGCCCGAGGTCGACGTGCTCGACGGCCTGACCACCGCGATCATCGTCGACCAGCAGCGGATGGGCTCCGACCCGCGCTCCACGGTCGGCACCGCCACCGACGCCCACGCCATGCTGCGCATCCTCTTCAGCCGGCTCGGGAAGCCGCATATCGGCTCACCGCAGGCGTTCTCCTTCAACGTCGCGTCGATCTCCGGCGCGGGCGCGGTGACCGTCGAGAAGGGCGGGCGGACGACGAAGGAACGCCGCGAGTTCAGCATCACCGGCGGCATGTGCGCCCGCTGCGAAGGCCGGGGGCAGGTCAACGACATCGACCTCACCGCGCTGTACGACGACACGAAGTCCCTCAACGAGGGCGCGCTGACGATCCCCGGCTTCTCCATGGACGGCTGGTACGGCCGCATCCTGCGCGGCTGCGGTTTCTTCGACCCCGACAAGCCGATCAAGAAGTACACCAAGCGGCAGATGAACGACCTGCTCTACAAGGAGCCGGTCAAGCTCAAGATCGAGGGCATCAACCTGACCTACTCGGGACTGATCCCCACGATCCAGAAGTCGTTCCTGTCCAAGGACCGCGAGGCGATGCAGCCGCATATCCGCGCGTTCGTCGACCGGGCGGTCACCTTCGCCACCTGCCCCGAATGCGACGGAAGCAGGCTCAGCGAGCTCGCGCGATCGTCGAAGATCAAGCGGATCAACATCGCCGACGCCTGCAAGATGCAGATCAGCGACCTCGCCGACTGGGTCCGCGGGCTCAAGGAGCCGTCGGTGGCGCCGCTGCTGGAGAAGCTCCAGCACACCCTCGACTCCTTCGTCGACATCGGGCTCGGCTACCTCTCCCTCGACCGGCCGTCCGGCACGCTTTCGGGTGGCGAGGCGCAGCGCACGAAGATGATCCGGCACCTCGGCTCCTCGCTCACCGACGTCACCTACGTCTTCGACGAGCCCACCATCGGTCTGCACCCGCACGACATCCAGCGGATGAACAACCTGCTCCAGCAGTTGCGCGACAAGGGCAACACGGTGCTGGTCGTCGAGCACAAGCCGGAGACCATCGCCATCGCCGACCACGTCGTCGACCTCGGGCCCGGCGCGGGTACCGCGGGCGGGACGATCTGCTTCGAGGGCACCGTCGAAGGCCTGCGCGCCAGCGACACCATCACCGGCAGGCACCTCGACGACCGGGCGTCGCTCAAGGACAGCGTCCGCAAGCCGACCGGCAAACTGGAGATCCGCGGCGCGGACCGCCACAACCTCCGGAACGTGGACGTCGACGTCCCGCTCGGTGTCCTCTGCGTGGTCACCGGTGTCGCGGGTTCCGGCAAGAGTTCGCTGATCCACGGCTCCATCCCCGCCGCCGAGGGCGTGGTCTCGGTCGACCAGACCCCCATCCGCGGCTCGCGGCGGAGCAATCCGGCCACCTACACCGGCCTGCTCGAACCGATCCGCAAAGCCTTCGCCAAGGCCAACGGGGTGAAGCCGGCGCTGTTCAGCGCCAACTCCGAAGGTGCCTGCCCGAACTGCAACGGCGCAGGCGTCATCTACACCGACCTCGGCATCATGGCGGGCACCGCGACGACCTGCGAGGAATGCGACGGCAAGCGGTTCCAGGCGTCGGTGCTGGAGTACACCTTCGGCGGCAAGAACATCAGCGAAGCACTCGAAATGCCGGTGTCCGAGGCCGTGAAGTTCTTCGGCGAGGGCGACGGGCGCATCCCGGCCGCGCACGCGATCCTCAGCAGGCTCGACGACGTCGGGCTCGGTTACCTCAGCCTCGGCC
Organism: Amycolatopsis coloradensis; assembly: GCF_037997115.1. Lineage (NCBI taxonomy): Bacteria > Bacillati > Actinomycetota > Actinomycetes > Pseudonocardiales > Pseudonocardiaceae > Amycolatopsis > Amycolatopsis coloradensis. The sequence continues at coordinate 4,861,164 of NZ_CP150484.1, read as the reverse complement.
AGCCGCTCACCACGCTTTCCGGCGGTGAACGGCAGCGGCTGAAGCTCGCGACGCACATGGGTGACAAGGGTGGCGTCTACGTCCTCGACGAGCCGACCACCGGTCTGCACCTCGCCGACGTCGAGAACCTGCTCGGCCTGCTGGACCGGCTCGTCGACGCGGGCAAGTCCGTGATCGTGATCGAGCACCATCAGGCGGTCATGGCGCACGCCGACTGGATCATCGACCTCGGCCCGGGCGCCGGCCACGACGGCGGCAAGATCGTCTTCGAGGGCACGCCGTCCGACCTCGTCGCGAGCGCTTCGACGCTCACCGGCGAACACCTGGCGGCCTACGTCGGCAAGTGACCCTCTGCCCGCATTTAGTCCTCTAAATGCGGGCGGTTCACTCGCCTTCCGTGTCGAGGCCTTCCCGGTCCGCCCACTCGAGCAGGGTCTCGAGCGAGTACGCCGTGTCGTCGATGCCCGCGTGCAGGTCGCCGAGTTCGGCGAAGCGCGCGGGCACGGTTGCGATGGTGAACTCACGCGGTTCGACGTCGTCGATCTCGTCCCACCGGATCGGGGTCGAGATGACGGCTTCGGGCACGCCACGAACCGAATACGCGCTCGCGATGGTGTGGTCGCGCGCGTTCTGGTTGTAGTCCACGAACAGCTTCGACGGGTCGCGGTCCTTGCGCCACCAGGTGGTGGTGACCTCGTCGGGCATCCGCCGCTCGACCTCGTGCGCGAACGCGAGCGCCGCCCGGCGGACCTCCTGGAAACCCCAGCGTGGTTCGATCCGGACGTAGACGTGCAGGCCGTGCCCGCCGGAGGTCTTCGGCCAGCCGGTGATCCCGAGCTCGTCCAGGATCTCGCGGACCGTGTGGGCGACCTTCCGCACGGTGGAGAACGGGCAGCCGGGCATCGGGTCGAGGTCGATCCGCCATTCGTCGGGGCGTTCGGTGTCGGCGCGGCGCGAGTTCCACGGGTGGAACTCGACGGTCGACATCTGCACCGCCCAGATCACGTCCGCGGGATGGGTGACGCACAGTTCGTAGGCGTGCCTGCCGGAGGGGAAGTCGACGCGGACGGTCTGCAACCAGTCGGGAGCACCGTTCGGCACCCGCTTCTGATGGACCTTCTCCCCCGAAACGCCGGACGGGAACCGATGCAGCATGCACGGCCGTTCCCGCAGTGCCCGCACGATCCCGTCGCCGACGGCGAGGTAGTACCGGACGAGGTCGAGCTTGGTCTCGCCGCGTGCCGGGAAGTAGACACGATCCGGATTCGAGACACGCACCGTACGGTCGCCGACCTCGATCTCCACCGCCGAGCTTTTCGCCATACAGGGAAACTAACCCGAAAGCCGCCTATCCGCGCTCTGCCGGGATGAACGACATGGCACCACGGACACGCGCGGAGGCACTGTCCCGCGAGCGCATCGTCGAGGCCGCCGTCGAACTCCTCGACGCGGCGGGCGAGCGCGGGCTGACCTTCCGGACGCTGACCGAACGCCTCGCCACCGGCCCCGGCGCGATCTACTGGCACGTGCCGAACAAGGGCGCGCTGCTCGACGCCGCGACCGCGTCCGTCATCGTCGCCGCGCTGCGAGTCGTGGCCGAGGGCTCACCGCAGGACGAGATACGGGCCATCGGGCTCGGTCTGTTCGAAGCGATCGAGCGGCACCCGTGGCTTTCCCCGCAGCTCGCTCTCCAGCTTTCCCGTAGCCCTCGGGGCTCCGTGACGCCGCGGATCTTCGAAACCATCGGACAGCGGGTCAGTGCGCTCGGCGCCCCCGAAACCACCTGGTTCACGGCGACCTCGGCGCTGGTGCTCTACATCTTCGGCGCCGCGGGCCAGAACGCCGCGAACGCCCGGGTGCTCGGGCCCGGGTGGACCGTGCCGAATTCCTCCACGCCGCGGCGGACGTGTGGGAAGAACTCGATCCGGGCGAATTCCCCTTCCTCCGGACAGTCGCCGCCGAGGCCCGCGATCACGACGACCGGATACAGTTCCTCATCGGGATCGATCTGATCCTCGCCGGTATGGCCGGCGCCGGTGGATCGCGGCGACCATGACCGCGAACACCGCACCGAGGAGGGTCACGTCCACCGCCGGGACCCAGCGCACCTCGCCGCCTTTGAGGACGTACGCGCCGACGGGCCGCGCGGCGAGGAGGAAACCGCCGCCCTCGCCTTCCTTGTCCTGTTCGGCGCCGTGCCCGCCGCCTCCGCCGCCGATCACCCTCGCGGCCGGGATGACCACGACGCCGTCCTTCTCGACGGGCTCGCCGTAGACACGCCGGACGGTGAGGTTGTCGCGCATGACGCCGACGACCTTTTCGAGTCCCATCGAGGTCAGCCTTCCTGTGGCAGCGCCGACATCACTTCGGACACCGGGCGCAGATGTTCCTCCAGCAGCCGCGACGCCTCTTTGACGTCATGGGCGTTCAGGGCAGCGACCAGGGCCCGGTGCTCCTCGTTGATCACCGTCAGCCGTTCCGGGCGTGCCTCCAGCGCGCGGACCGTGACCCGCTGCTGCCGTGAACGGAGCGTGTCGTACAGCTCGGTCAGGACGGTGTTCCCCGCGGCGTTCACGATGGCGCGGTGGAACCGGCGGTCGAAACCCGAAACGGCGAACCAGTCACGTTCGGCGCCGGAGCTCGCCATCGCTTCGATGAGTTCCGGCAGTTCGGCGGGGGCCCCCGCCCGGTTCGCGCAGAGCGCCGCGATGGCGTGCCCTTCGATCAGCCGCCTGCTCTGGTAGACCTCTTCCAGTTCCCTGGCGGTGACCGTGCGCACCTGGGCGCCCTTGCGGGGCAGGAGGCTGATGAACCGCTCGGCGGCCAGGCGGTGGAACGCCTCGCGTACCGGGGTCCTGGAGACGCCGACGACGCCGGAAACCCACATTTCGTCGAGGAAGCGGCCGCCCTCCAGCTCGCCCGAGATGATTCCGTCGCGCAGCCACGTGTAGACCCGCTCGCGCGCCGGGCCGCCCCCTTCGGCGGTCACAGTCATCTCGTTCCCCCTCTGTTCCCTTACTTTTCGCGACAGAGCCTACACCTGGACCACCCAAGTATCCATCATGTATACAAGAGTTCCACTGATTGGAAGGGGTCCCATGGTGCACGTCGCGGTGGCGCAGTTCGCGCCCGGCAACGACAAACAGGCCAACCTCGCCCGAGTCGCCTCCCTCGTCGGCGAAGCGGCCGACCGCGGTGCGCGGGTGGTCGCGCTGCCCGAGTACTCGTTGTTCACCGTACCGACGATGAGCCGGGAATTCGTGACCTCGGCCGAAGAACTCGACGGGCCCTTCGTCACCGAGCTGCGCGGCCTCGCGAAGGACCGGCAAATCACCGTCGTCGCGGGCATCAACGAAGCACTCCCCGGCGGCGAGCGGATCTCGAACACGCTGGTGGCGGCCGGCCCCGACGGCGCGATCGCCGCGCTCTACCGCAAGCTGCACCTGTACGACGCCTTCGGTTTCCGCGAATCGGAACTGGTCCGGCCCGGAGACATCGAGGCCCCGGAGACGTTCGAGGTCGACGGCATCACCTTCGGTCTACAGACCTGCTACGACCTGAGGTTCCCGGAGGTCACCCGCCGCCTGGTCGACGCGGGCGCGGACGCGGTGCTGCTGCCCGCGGAGTGGATGCCCGGCCCGCTCAAGGAGGACCACTGGACCACCCTGGTCCGGGCCAGGGCGATCGAGAACACGATCTACCTCGTCGCGGCGGGGCAGGCCGCGCCCGCGGGTTCGGGACACAGCATGATCGTCGACCCGATGGGCGTCGTCGTCGCCTCGCTCGGCGAGCGCACGGGGACCGCGACCGGCGAGGTCTCCGCCGAGCGGATCTCCGAGGTACGCGCCAAGAACCCGGCGCTGGAACTGCGCCGGTTCGCCGTCACCCCGAAGTCCTGAGTATCTTCTGACCCGGAGGTCCCGTTCGTGAAGACACGCCCTCGGGCGTGGTGACGCGGCTTCCGTTCGCCTGGGTGCCGGGTGGCCGCCCGGCACCCAGGCTCATTTCACGGCACCAAAAGTCCCCAGTGGACGGCCCAGGGGACGAACAATACGGTCCCGGCCAGCAGCAGGCCGACGCGCACACCCGCGCCTTCCTTCTTCCGCCACCACGAAACCGCGGTCACCGCCCCGGCGACGACGACCCCGACCGCGATCAGCTGCAACGCGAGCCACGGCAAGGTCCGTCCGAAAAGGACCGGGCCCGGCGCCATCGCCGCCCCCGTCGTCAGCACGACGTAGTAGACGAGGAATCCCACCGTGCCGAGCAGGCCGGCCGACGCCAGCCACCGCGCGGGCCTGCCGAGCGGAACCTCCTTACGACGGCGGAACAACGCTGTCACCGGGTAGGCCGCGAACGCCAGCAAAGCCAGCGCCCAGACCCCGATCTGCACCCACGGCGCCTCGTACCAGGCGAGCGGTGCCGGCGCGGCACTTTGGCTCTCCTGGTCCGGAGGCGGGTCTGCCGACGGCCCGCCCTTCGCTCCGTTCACCCAGTCCGAGACGAGGTCGAGGTAGCCGGGAGCGAACCCGTCGAGCTTGTCGAAACCATCGGTGGTCCGCCGGAGCCCGTGCTGCGCTTGCGGGAACACCTTCAGCGTGTACTGCCGGTTCCCGGCCCTGTCCAGCGTTTCCCGGAAGATCCGGACGGCCTCGCCGGGCGGGGTGAGCCGATCCAGCTCGCCCCACAGGCCGAGCACCGGCTGCCGCACCTTCTCCAGCACCGGAACAGGGTCGTATCCGGCCTCGGGGAACACGCCCGCACCCGCGAGGGTGCGCATGTTCGTCGACGACACCATGTCCACCATCGAACCGGTGACACCGCCGCGGCGCAGATAGGTCTCGAAGGCCCACGACTGCTGGCGGTCGGGCGAAACGCCGTTGGCACCGACGGTGACCACGAAGGCGACGTCCTTCGACTTCGACGCCGCCAGCGGCGCGACCCAGCCTCCCTCGCTCAGTCCCCACACGCCGACGCGGGCCGGATCCACCCCCGGACGCGAACGCAGCGCCTGGACAGCGGCGAGAGCGTCGTCGGCCAGGACCGAGTAGTCCCGTTCGAACAGCGAATAGCCCTCGGTCCGTTTGTCGTAGATCAGGGTCGCGATCCCCGCCTTGGCGAAGGATTCCGCCTCGGCGCGATAGTCGTCCCTGTCGTGTTCGCCGGATCCGTGCACCATGACGATGCCCGGCGCCGGACCGCCGCCCTCCGGCGCGACCACCGTTCCCCGCAAGGTGACCCCGTGGCTGGTGAACGAGACTTCGCCGTCCGGAGCCGCGGCGGGCACCGGTGACGAGACCGCCACGACGGCCGCGAGCAGCGCGGCGATCATCGCCTGCTCACCCGGACGACCTCCAGCGACGGTGACGCGAGGATGTCCTTCTCGCAGTACCGTTCGGTGACCCACTGCTTGCGCGAGTACAACTCCGTCTGGTCGCTGTGGTGTGCGGACTCCGGGTTCGCGGACTGCGAGTAGGTCAGCAGCGTCGTCGTATCCGGGCAGCCCGTACCGTCGAACGCCACGACGTGCAGGTACGTCCCGCCATGCGTGAACTCGGTGTAGCCGCGTGCCGGATCCCAAGGCCCGCCCAGGGTGTTGTAGACCCCACGGCCCGCGGTTCCGCCGCCCAACGGGATCTTCCGGCCGTCACGGACGACATGGTGGTTGTCGCCGTACGGCGCGTCGAGCGGGATCTTCGCCGCTCGCAATTCCGCGACGGCATCGGAAAGCGCCTTGCGGACCGCCGCGTTGCCCGTGTCGAGGGTGTTCGGCGTGCGGACCGGGTCCTTGGCGTCGAACGGAACCTTCCAGATCGATGGCCCCACGCGATCCACGGCCGACCAGAACCGGTCGAACAGCAGAGCGCCCCTGCTCTCCGCGTCCGAACGGCCGTCCCAGCCCGCCAGCGCGGCGCACGCGGCCTCCATTCCCGGCATCGTGCGGCACATCGCGACGACGTGGGCCCGCACGAGTTCGGCGGCGTGGTCCCGGTGCGAGAACATCAGGTCCCGCATCGCCTGCCCCGTGAAGCCGCCCTTCTTCAGCTGATCGGCGATCTCGACGAAGCCGCCACGGGTCCTCATGTTCTGTTCGTAGCGGACCGGGCCCACGATCCTGGGGAAACCGGTCGTCGCGGCCGAGGGGTTGGGCAGCCAGTAGCTGTCGTTCGAGTTCGCCACGTAGTCGGACCGGCTCAGGCTCGGCAGGCTGGACGGGCCGAAGACGCCAGGCCGTAGCGCGTCGCGATCCCGGCCCCACGCGCAGGCCGTCTTGGCACCGTCGAGCACCGCGACGCCGTCAGCGTCGAACAGCTCCTTGCCCAGTGGCGTGTTGCAGCGCGCCGCCTTCTCGTCGGTGACGTGCGGGACCCCGTGGATCTGGCTGAACTCCACCCGGCCGCGGTCGTCGGTGGCGAGGATGTTCATCCACGGCAGCCCCTGGGTCTCGCGGACCGCGCCGATCATCTCCCCCGCCGTCCGGCCGCGGGCGATCGCGAACATCGAGTTCGTCATCCCGAGGTTCGTGGCGTTGGCGTCCGCGATGGCGAACGCGCTCGACGCCGTCCACGGCAGTTCCCGCTGCCCGAGCCGGGTCGTCACCGGGCCGTACCGCGTCGTCCACTGTGGACGTACGACCCGCTCCAGAGTGCCGTCCGCCTTGCGCGACAGGACACTCACGTCGTGGCGGCGCATCCGCTCGGGCTTCCCGTCGACCAGATACGTCGTCGGCGAGCCGGGCGCGAGCTTCAGCTCGAACAGCGTGTACGTCCGCGTCGTGTCGGTGGCGGTTCCACTCCAGGCGGCGGTTTCGTTGTGTCCCAGCCACATGAGCGGAATACCGGGGATACCGGCTCCGCTGACGTTGAGCTTGCCGGGCAGCGTCACCTGCGACTGCCACAGCCTGGTCCCACTCAGCTGCCACGGCAGGTGCGGGTTGGCCAGCGAGACACCACGTCCGTTCGCCGACGCGGCCGAGCCGATCGCGATCGCGTTGCTGCCGATCCCGGTCTCCCCGAGCATCTGTCCGGCACCGCCGCCCGCGGGCGGCGCACCCGGGAGCGACGCGGTGATCGAGTCCGCGACGCCGCCCTGTCCGAAGATCATGCCGACCGCGTGGCTGTGCCGGTAGACGTCGAGTTCGGTGATCGGCTTCAGCCAGCCGGCGCCCCGGCAAGCCGGGTCGGTGATCTCACCGCTGCGGAGGTACTTGTTGACCCCCTCGACGTAGCCGCGGACCAGTTCGCGGACCTCTCGGTACGGCCCGCGCGGCGCGGGCGCCGAAAGGAGCCGCTCGATCACGCCGCTTTCGTTCAGACCTTGGAAGTACAGGTCGCTCGCGAGGTTCGTGCTCGCCTGGCTCACCCCGCTCGTCGGCGGCGCGTCCGGCCCGAGCCAGCGGGAACGCTCGGCCCGCGTCGTGACCGCGACGTCCGCGATCGCGCAGATGTTGTCCCTGGCCGCGGCGAACCCCTGCCCGAAGCCCAGGTTCACCCAGTCGTTGGCGACGATATGCGGGATGCCGTATTCGGTGTAGCGGATGGTGGCGTCCGCCCGGGTTGCCCCGTCCGGCGGTTGCGCGGCCGCCGCGGTCCCCGCCGCGAGCAGACTCGCCGCGACGCAGGCGGCCGCGATTCTCTTCCAGAGCAGCATGCTGCTCCCCCTTGTCTGTGGAGTCGTTCGTGAAGACACGCCGTCCGGCGTGGTGACGCGATCCCGGTGGTCGAGTGGCCGCTCTCCCACCGGTTTTCACTTCCCTTCGCCCACCTCCCCGTCGGCATCCGGGAACGCCGTCCAGCGCACGAGCACCTTCCGCGCGTCCGGGCCGGGTTCCGGCCGCCAATAGCGGCGCAGCAGGTCCAGGTACTCGTCGAAGAACTCCTTGAGCTCTTCGAGGTTCAGGTAGACCGAGCCGCGTGAGAACACCAGCGCGTCACCCCATTCGCCCAGCTCACCGCGGCGCTCGAGGAAACGCGCCAGCTGTTCGAGGTCTTCGGTGAACGCGGCGCGCTGCGCCTCGTCGAACACGGCGCGCATCTCGTCGTTCTGCTCGCTGTGCCGAGGCCAGCGGATGTCGCGCGGCCGGGCACGCCACCAGCGCTCCTTGCCGTGCGCGAGTTCCGGTGCCTCGTCGACGAAGTCGTACTTCGCCAGTTCCCGCAGGTGGTAGCTGGTCGCGCCCGAGCTCTCCCCCAGTTCCTTGGCCAGCTTCGTCGCCGTCGCGGGTCCGCGGCCCAGCGCCTCCATGATCCGGCGGCGCAGCGGGTGCATCACCGCCTTCAGCACGGCGGCGTCGGCGATCTCTTCGGGTGGCGGCGGACCGGTCATGACACCAAGGTAGCCATGCAAAGGAGATTGTGCAAAGGTCTCTTTGCACGCGGTTCGGACCACCCCGGAGGGGAGCGGGGATTCTGCTGACGATTCGGTGAACTCAGCGTGAAATTGACAACTTCACTACGAAGGTCTTGTGCCGGGCGGACGAAAACTCGACAGGATCGCGGGTTTTTCGTTGTGCCGCCCCCGAAATTCGGTGATATCGGATAGTTTTGCCCGGAGTCGACCTTGCGGGAGAGAACATGCCGAAGCACCGTCCTCGACAGACGGACAAGTTGTCCGCCCGGCACCGGACGGCCTTCGCGCTCGCCGGTGGGGCGCTCGCCGTCCTGCCCGCGGTCACCGCGTCGGCAGGACCGGACGCCCCGGTCGCCGCGCCGAAACCGGCCGCACCGCAGAACCAGGCCGCGGCCTGGCAACCGCCGGCGGGCACGGTCCCGGAGATCGCCGTCGACGGCAGCCTCCCCCAGCCGCCGACGCCGGACCCGCTGACCGTCCCCGGTCACAGCGGCAACGTCGGCGGCGCGTTCGCGCCGTCGGGCGCGCTCGGCATCCCCGCCAGCATGATGAAGGCGTACAAGAACGCGGCCGACATCCTCGCGAAGGAACTGCCCGGCTGCCACATCGACTGGGCTTTGATCGCCAGCATCGGCCGGATCGAGTCCAACCACGCACGCGGCGGCTACGTCGACGCCAAGGGCAACACCCTCGAACCGATCCTCGGCCCGCAACTCAACGGCGCCGGGCCGTTCGCCGCGATCTCCGACACCGACGGCGGCAAGTACGACGGTGACACGGTGTGGGACCGCGCGGTCGGCCCGACGCAGTTCATCCCGTCGACGTGGAAGGGCTACGCCTCGGACGGCAACGGCGACGGCGAGTCGAACCCGAACAACATCTACGACGCGACGCTGGCCTCGGGCCGGTACCTCTGCTCCGGCGGTGTCGACCTGACGTCGGAGCAGACCCAGCGCGTGGCCGTGTATCGCTACAACCACTCACTGTCCTATGTGGACACCGTGATCCGGTGGGCGGTCGCCTACCGCGGCGGCGTCGCGACCACGCCGGACAGCCAGGTGCCCGTCGGCGCTCCCGACTCTCCGGACGTCGCCGCCGGCACGCCGCGGCCGATGCGGCGTGGCGCTTCCCTACCGTCAGAGTAGGGAAGGAGGCCTTCGCTACCGCCTGGGCTGGCGGCTCGCGCTCCACGCCTCCGCTGACGTGCGAAAGTGGCTTTCGCAACCCGCCACCTTTTGCCTTACGGCTCGATAGAACGCCAACGACCCTGGGCATGAAAATGCGGTGGACAAAGGGCCCGACGGGCCGAGAAGTGAACGAAGGCAACTCCCTCCGTAATAAACATATAGCGCATGGGGGGACTTGCCACAAGACCCCGGTCATGCCTCAAACTCACTCGCCGTAGCCGAAACCTGGTGAAATGGGAGTCTGTGTCAACTCAGGGTCATGAAGAAGAGTTGCGGTCCGAACGCGAATACGTCGCCGGGCTCTACACGCGCCTGGACGCCGAACGCGCGCGGGTGAAGGGGGAGTTCCAGGCGGCGCTGGGCGGAACCGGCGGGACGGCCATGGAACGCGACGTCGAGGTGCGGGCGCTGGCCAGGGAGTCGCGGCGGCTGGACGTCGTCGACAACGGGCTGTGCTTCGGCAGGCTGGACAGTCTCGCGGGGGAGACCTCGTACATCGGCCGTATCGGGCTCTTCGACGAGGAGAACGACTACGAGCCGGTGCTGCTCGACTGGCGGGCACCCGCCGCCCGCCCGTTCTACACCGCGACCGCGGCGACGCCGGAGAAGATGCGCCGTCGCCGCCAGTTCCACACGCACGGACGTGAGCTGCTCGGGTTCACCGACGAGATGTTCGGCCGTCCCGGCGGCGACGCGGAGGGTGACGCGGCGCTGCTCGCGGCCGTCAACGCGCCGCGCGGCGAGGGGATGCGTGACATCGTCGCGACGATCCAGGCCGAACAGGACGAGATCATCCGGCACGAGCACCCCGGGGTGCTGGTGATCGAAGGTGGGCCGGGTACCGGGAAGACCGTGGTGGCGCTGCACCGCGTCGCGTACCTGCTCTACACCCAGCGCGAGCGGATGGAACGCCACGGCGTGCTCGTGGTCGGGCCGAATCCGGCGTTCCTGCACCATATCGGCCGGGTCCTGCCGTCCTTGGGCGAGACCGATGTGGTGTTCATGACCACCGGCGATTTCGTCCCCGGCAAGCACGTCACCGCCGAGGACGGGCCGGAAGCCACCCGGCTCAAGGGTTCGCTGAAGATGCTGGACGTCCTCAAGGCCGCCGTCGCCGATCGCCAGCGGCTGCCGGAGGAGCCGGTGCTGATCGACCTCGCCGACGTCACCGTGCGGATCGACGCCGAGACCGCGGAATGGGCCAGGGACGAGGCGCGCAAGAGCGGTCTGCCGCACAACGAGGCGCGGGGGACGTTCACCGACATCGTCACGTACGTCCTGACGGAGCGGGCGATCGCGCGGATCGGCCGCGGCTGGCTCAGCCGGGACGACCGCGACGAATGGGAGCGGCTGCGGAAGGATTTGCTGAAGGAACTGGCGGAGAGCGAGACGTTCACCACCGCGCTCGACGAGCTCTGGCCGATCCTGACGCCCGAAAGCCTGCTGGGCTCGCTTCTCTCGTCCTCGGAACGGCTTCGCGCGGCGGGGGCCGACCAGGCGTTGCTGCGCGCCGACGGGGAAGCCTGGACGGTGTCGGACATGCCGCTGCTCGACGAACTCGTCGACCTGCTCGGCCGCGACAAGGCGGCGGACGAGGCGGCGGAGAAGGCGCTGGCTCGGGAGAAGAAGGCCGAGGCCGAGTACGCCGAAGGTGTGCTCGACACGATGAAGCTCGACCGCGAGGAGATGGACGAGGACGTCATGCTGTCGGCGGAGAACCTGCTCTTCGCCGACGAACTCGCCGACCGGTTCGTGGAGCACGACACGCGCAGCCTCGTCGAACGCGCCTCCGCCGATCGGGACTGGACGTACCGGCACGTCGTGGTCGACGAGGCGCAGGAACTGTCCGAAATGGACTGGCGGGTGCTGATGCGGCGCTGTCCCAACCGGTCGTTCACCGTCGTCGGCGATCTGGCGCAGCGCCGGTCCGAGGCCGGGGCGCGATCGTGGGACGCGATGCTGAGGCCGTACGTGCCGGGCCGCTGGGTCTACCGGTCGCTGACGGTGAACTACCGCACCCCGGCGGAGATCATGGCCGTCGCCGCGTCGGTGCTCGCCGAGTTCGCGCCCGAGGTCCGGGCACCGGAGTCGGTCCGGTCCAACGGGGTCCGTCCGTGGGCACGGCAGGTCGACGCGGATTCGCTGGCGGGCGCCATCGAGGAGTTCGTCAAGGACGAAGCCGGGCGTGAAGGCACCAGCGTCGTGATCGGCCCGCCCGGGGTGCCGGGCACAGTGCCCGCCTCGGAGACGAAGGGGCTCGAGTTCGACGCCGTCCTCGTCGTGGACCCGGAGCGGATCCTCGCCGACGGCCCGCGCGGTGCCGCTGAGCTGTACGTCGCGCTCACGCGCGCTACGCAGCGGCTCGGCGTCCTGTACGAAGGGGAGCTGCCGGAGGCGCTGAAGGACGCTTTCCCCGCATGAGACGTGACGAAAGCGTCCTTCACCGCGTCTGATGCGGTGAAGGACGCTTTCAGCCCACTAGCGGGTCGGGTCCTTGCCGTTCGGCTGCCGCGGTCCCGGACCCGGCGACCACCAGCCGGGGACGACCTTCTCGCCGTGGACGATGGTCGGCGCGATCCCCTCGGTGAAGGGTTCCACCTGCAGCAGCTGGCCCCAGGACTGGCTCGGCTGGCCGATCAGGTAGCTGGGCACCTCGGGTTCGGCCGCGACCTCTTCGAGCCAGCCGATCGGGCCGCCGTTGGTGCTGGACGCCCAGTTCGCCTCGTCGGCGACGGCGCCGGGGGTGATCCGGTAGTCCGGCACCTTCGAGATGCCGTCGTGCGAGGTCACCGGCTGCACGCACGGGTAGACGAACGACGCGGGCCAGTCGATGTACACCTGCTTGCCCGCGATCTTTTCGGTCAGCGTGGTGAACGTCGGCACGCGCGGCGCGGACGCGGCGATCCAGCCGTCCTCGGTGAGGTCGTTGTCGACGATGTTGATCCGCACGGACGTCGTCTCGGCCGGGAGGTCGCGCAGGTTGATCCGGGTGTCGTTCCAGCCGTTGGTCCCGGCGCCGGGCGGCAGCACGAACTGGCTGCGGACGACCTTCACGCCTTCGCTGGTGTTCACGCCGTAGTCGAGGCTGACCGACGTCGGGCGCCGGGCCGCGCCCGCGGTGGCGACCACGATCTGGCCGTCGGCCGGCTTTTCGGAGAGGGCGTACCAGTCGCTGCGCAGCCGCCCGGCCCGCGTCTCGGGGTCGAGGAAGCTGCTCCACATCGGGACTTCGTCGGGTTTGAAGCCGTGCGGCGGCTCGGCCAGCGGATCCTTGTCGTCGATCGCGCGGGTGTGGAACCCGGTCTGCACCCGGCCGTTGTCCTGCTCGGGATCGGGCAGCGGCGGCGGGGTCTGCCCGGCGGGCGGCTCCTCCTTCTTCACCGGCACCGTCCGCTGTTCGGACTGGGCCCGCAGGATGCTGGTCGCGGCGTCGCGTTCCACCATCACGTGGTCGGAGAGGTTGCAGCTCTTGCCGAACAGGTGCCCGAAGTTCGCGGCGCCGAGGCTGTAGGAACCCTGCTGGTTGTGGATCGCCCACGCCATGCTGACGAATTCGCCCGTGGCCATCAGACCGCAGACGACCACCAGCGAGAGCGAACCGAGCCGCAGCGACCGGCTCCGCCCCTCCTGCGGTCCCGCCTGAAGACCTGGCCGGTGCGCGCGGACGTTCTCCACGAACGCGTACACCCCGGAGATCGCGGCCGCGATCAGCAGGATCGTCGACAGCGGGATCCCGCCGATCGACGGCGCCACCGCCGTCCACTGCACGCCGAGTTTCGAGACGAACCAGTACGAGTTGGGCCCGGTCGCGGCCAGCGCGCCGACCACGAGCAGCCCGGCGAGGAACGCCGCCCGGTTACGCCGTGACCGCAGCACCGTCGAGCTGGTCGCCAGCGCGGTCAACGCCGCCATGGCCGCGCCGACCGCGGCGAACGCGCCGAAGTGGTGCGTCCATTTGGTCGGGGTCAGCGCCAGCAGCAGGAAGAACAGCGCGACCGTGCCGATCAGGCGGCGGCTGGGGCCGAGCGCGGCGCCGGGGATCCGGCCGCGGCGCAGCAGCACCACCAGGCAGGTCCCGGTGCACAGCAGCACCAGCAGCACGGGGAACCGGCGTGGCACGGAGCCGTCCGGCAGGCTTTCGAACAGCAGCTGGTAGCGCGCGAGTTCCTGGAACCACGACAGGTTCGGGCCGACCAGGGTGCGGATCCGGGTCGCCTCCTGCACGGTGGCGAAGGTCTGGTCGGCGAACACCACGACCAGCACCAGCAGCCCGGCGGCCAGCACCGGCGCGAGCACCGGCAGCCAGCCGTTCTCGGCGCGCTGGCGGACCAGTTTGTACAGCGGGCGCGCGGCGACCAGGAACGGCGCGACCGCGATCAGCCCGGTCGGCGTCGCGGCCAGGGTGAACCCGGCGGCGGTCAGCCCGAGGCACAACGGCAGCAGACGGCGGGTCACCAGCGCGCGTTCGACGGCGCAGATCGCCAGCAGCGAGCCCAGCGCGGCGACCGGTTCGGGCCGGACACCGTTGTTGAACGGCATCCACCAGACCAGGAAGACCGCGGCGGCGGCCCAGCCCGCGGCGCGGCTCGTGCGGACCTGCGTGCCCAGGCGCGGCATGACCTCGCGGCTGATCAGCAGCCAGCTCAGCACGCCGAGCAGGAACGACGGGAGCCGGATCCACGGCGGCACCGTGCTGACGTGCGCCATCAGCTGGTACACGTGGTAGAACCAGCCGAACGGCGCCTCGGCGACCCCGAACCAGCGGTGGTAGTTCGTCAGGTAGCCGGTCTCTTCGGCCACTCTCGACATCGTGAGGATGTAGCCGTCGTCCGAGGTGACCGGGCCGATGAAGACCCACGCGCCGAGCGCGATGATCACCGTCGCGTCGCGGGCGGTCAGCCGCCACCAGCCGACCGGCGCCCAGCGCGGCGCGCGGCGGGCGAAGCCGGAGTCCATCCGCCACACCGCGATCAGGCAGCCGATGAACGACAGCGCCGCGATGACGCCGATGATCCACTTCCACACGGTCGGCGAAGTCTGGTAGCGGGTGTCCGGGACGACCGAGACGTGCAGGCCGGCGATCGGGTCCTTGGCCGCGTTGATCGAGGAGTAGATCCCGACCAGCCGCGGCCGGACGTCGCCCTCGGCGTGGAACACCACGGTCTCGGCGACGGTCACCGTCATCTGGTTCGCGTCCGCACGGAGCTTGACGTCGCAGTTCTTCTCCGGGAGGGGCTGCTGCACGATCTGCTGACCCTGGCTGGAGGCGAGCAGCACGCCGTTGTCGATCCGCAGTTGCAGGCCGACGCCCTTGCCCGCGCGCGGGTCGGTGCGGCCGTCGGGCACGGTGGAGAACAACAGCGCCTGGCCCTGCGAACGCGCGTCCAGCGACCGGACGGTCGTGCACGGCAGGTCGACGCGCAGATCCTGCGCCCAGTACCCGGTCAAGGGCGCGTTGACGGAGCGGGTGTCGCCGCCCGTTGGCCAGACGACCTCCGCTGTGTCCTGCACCACCGGCAGGAAGGGGAAAGCCAACGCGCACAAGGCGGACAGCAACCCCAGCGTGACAGCGATCAGACGCATCGGCGCAACGCTAACGGGTCTGGTCCGAACGGCTTACGCAGGGCTGCCCTTCACCGTGCCGCTCAACCAGGTTATGGCGCCCTGAACTGTCGTTACGCTGGCCGTTTCCGGTCGCCGCGGCCGCTGGACGACGACCACCGGGAGGCCGAGCCCGCGGGCCGCCGTGAGCTTCGCCGCGGTCATCTCGCCGCCGCTGTCCTTGGTGACGAGGACCTCGACGCCGTGCCGTTCCATGAGCGCGCGTTCCTTCTCCACCGTGTACGGCCCGCGGTCCAGCAGGATTTCGTGACGGCGGGGGAGCGGCACCTCGGGCGGGTCGACGCAGCGGATCAGGAACCAGAGGTCCAGCCCGGCGAAGGCGGCGAGCCCTTGGCGTCCACTGGTGAGGAACACGCGTTCGCCGAGCGCCGGGAGCAGCCGCGCGGCGTGGTCGAGGTCGTCGGCCCAGTGCCAGGTGTCGCCGGGCTGTTCGGTCCAGCCGGGCCTGGCGAGCCTGAGCAGCGGTGTACCCGTTTCCCCCGCCGCGATGGCCGCGTTCGAGCCGATGCGTTCGGCGAAGGGATGCGTGGCGTCGATCACCGCGTCGACGTCGTTCTCGGTCAGCCAGCGCGCGAGACCCGCCGGGCCGCCGAAGCCGCCGACGCGGGTCTCGCCGTCGGGCAGCTTCGGGCGCGCGACGCGGCCCGCGAGTGAGGACACGACGTGCTCGCCGCGCGCCACGAGGGCCTTCGCGAGCTCGCGTGCTTCGCCGGTGCCGCCCAGGATCAGCAGCTTCATCGGGCCACAGCCTCGCGCCACCGTTCCAGCGTGCGCAGATTCGCGAGCGTCTCCGCCCAGGTGAGTTCGGGCGCCTGGCGGTCTTCGAGGTGCGTGGCGACGTGGTCGGCTTCGCGAGCGAAGAGGCCTTGAGTCGCTTCGACTTCGATCGCCTCAGGTTCGCCACCTTCCGGCGTGAGGATGATCTGCGACGTCTTGGGCTTGCGCATTTCGTGGATCCACGCGGGTTTCGGCACGTACAGCTGCCCTTCCGAGCCGTACACGCGGATGTGGTCGTCCTGCGTCAGCTGGAAGCCGCAGGCCAGCTGCGCGAGGATCCCGCCCGGCAGCCGCAGCAGCCCGAACGCGACCTCGTCGACGCCGTTCTCGTCGAGCCTCGCCATCCCGAGCACCTCTTCGGGCTCGACGACGTCCTGCCCGGTCGCCGCCTGCGAGACCAGCCGCGCGAGTGACGTGCAGTAACAGCCGACGTCGAAGATCCCGCCACCACCCAGCGCGGGATCGATGAGCCGGGGTACGGCGAAGTGGTAGCTGAAGGTGACGTCCACGGCGCGGACCTCGCCGATGGCGCCGCATGAGATCAGCTCGGCCAGCCGCCGGATCTGCGGATGCAGCCGGTACATGAACGCCTCCATGAGGAAGACGTCGTTGGCGCGGGCGGCCTCGATGACCTTCTCCGCCTCGGCGACGGACATCGTCAGCGGCTTCTCGCACAGGATGTGCTTGCCCGCTTCGGCCGCGCGGATCGCCCATTCGCCGTGCAGCGGATGCGGCGTCGAGATGTAGATCGCGTCGACGTCCGGATCGGCGAGCAGGTCTTCGTACGCGCCATAGCATTTCGGGATCTCGAAGCGGCTCGCGAACTCGGCCGCCCGGTCACCGGATCGCGCGGCGACGGCTTCGAGGACACCGTGTTCGCTCTCATCGACGCCCGCCGCGAACTCGGCGGCGATGGTCCCGGCGGCCAGCAGGCCCCAGCGCAGGTTCTTCACAGCGACTCCGGTTGGTTGGCGCGATCTCGGGTGGCCGAGTACAGGAAACTGTCGGGAAACCCTTCGGCGGCAAGGACTTGTCCGACGAAGATCATCGCCGCGCGGCTGATCCCGGCCGCACGGGACTGGGCGGCGATGGTGCCGAGGGTGCCGCGCAGCACCTGCTCACCGGGCTGACTCGCCAGCGCCACCACCGCCGCCGGGCAGTCGTCGGTGTAGAACGGCCGCAATTCGTCGACTACCTGCTCGACGCGGTTGATCGCCAGATGCAGCGCGAGGGTGGTGCCGGTGCGCGCGAAGTTCGCCAGCGTTTCCCCCGGTGGCATGGCGGTCGACCGGGCCTGTGCCCGCGTGACGACCAGGCTCTGGCCGACCTCGGGCACGGTCAGTTCACGCTTGAGCAGCGCGGCCGCGGCGGCGAACGCGGGCACCCCCGGCGTGACGTCGTAGGGAACTCCTGCCGCGTCGAGGCGGCGCATCTGCTCGGCGACGGCGCTGTAGATCGACGGGTCGCCGGAACAGAGCCGCGCGATCTCGTGGCCCTTCTCGTGGGCCTCGACCATGCGCTCGACGATCGCGGGCAGGTCGAGGTTCGCGGTGTCGACGAGCACCGCGTCGTCCGGGCAGTACTCCAAGAGCGCTGTCGGTGTCATGCTCCCGGGGTACAGGCAGGTTTCGCAGCGGCCGAGCAGGTCACGGCCCCGCACGGTGATGAGGTCGGCCGCGCCGGGACCCGCGCCGATGAAGTGCACTGTCACGGTTTGCTCCATTGGGTCACGGCTCGCGCCGGGGTCCAGCCGGTGAATCCGCCCAGCGGCGCCGCCTGTTCGACGGCGACGCGGACCAGCTCCCCGCCGTGCTCGCCGTACGCGCGGGCCAGCAGCTGTTCGGATTCGAGGGTCACGCCGTGCGCGACGATCCGCGCGCCGGTCGCCAGGCAGGCGTCCAGCACACCGGGCACGGTCAGCCCGCCACCGAGGAAGATGGCATGCGGCCTGCTCAGCCCTTCGAGGGCTTCCGGTGCCGCTCCGATCACCACGTCGAGTTCCGGGACGCCGAGAGCGTGCGCGTTCCGGGTGATCCTGGCGGCTCGCTCGGGCGACCGTTCGATCGCGATCGCCCGGTTCAGCGGATGCACACGGGACCACTCGATACCGACGCTGCCCGCACCCGCGCCGACGTCCCACAGCAGTTCGCCGGGTGTCGGCGCGAGCCTGGCCAGCGCGGACGCGCGGAGGTCGCGTTTGGTGAGCTGCCCGTCGTGCTCGAAGGCGTCGTCAGGGAGGCCGGTCAGCGGCAGCGCGGTTCCGTCGGCCTCGATGGCGAACACGGTCAGCGTGCCGGGGCCCACACGCTCGTCCGGGCCGCCGAGGTCGGAGAGCGCGGTGACGCGGCTTTTGCCGTAACCGCGGGCTTTGAGCAGGTCAAGGAGGTCTTCGGCGTTCGCGCCGAGGACGAGGATCTTCCGGCCGGGCGTGAGTACGCGGTTCACCCTGCCGATCGCGCGGCCGACGACGGTGACCACTTCGGTCTCCTCCGCCGGCCAGCCGAGTTTCGCGCGGGCGAGCGTGACCGAGGAGAGCGCGGGCAGGACCTCGACGTCGTAGCCGCGCTGGATCAGCGTCGTGCCGATGCCGGACAGCAGGGGATCGCCGCTGGCCAGCACGCAGACACGGCCTTCCCGCTCGGCGAGGAAGGCGTCCAGGCCGGGAAGGAGCGGGCTGGGCCAGGGTTCGCTTTTCATCCCGGCGGGCAGGTACGCGAGCTGACGCGGCGAGCCCACGACCACGTCGGCGCCGAGCAGTGCTTCCTTGGCCCGCTCGGACAGGCCGGGCCAGCCGTCGGCCCCGATCCCGACGACCGTCAGGGGTGATTTTTCGCGCACCTCGGTCACGGTAGATGACGGATTTCCTATGCGATGATCGGCCAGAGGTCGTCGACGACAGGAGAGCTGTGAAGCCGTACCCGTTCACCGCCGTTGTGGGGATGCCGGATCTGCGCCTGGCGCTGGTGCTTTCCTCGATCTCGCCCGCGGTCGGCGGGGTCCTGGTGCGCGGGGAGAAGGGCACGGCGAAGTCGACGATGGTGCGCGCGCTGGCCGGTCTGCTGCCCGGTGTCGACGTGGTGGACGCGTGCCGGTTCTCCTGCGACCCCGTCGAGCCCGATCCGGCCTGCCCCGATGGTCCGCACACCGAAGGTTCGCCCGCGCACCGCCGTCCCGCGCGGCTCGTGGAGCTGCCGGTCGGCGCGGCGGAAGACCGTGTGATCGGTTCGCTGAACCTGGAACGCGCGCTCGCGGACGGTGTCACCGATTTCCAGCCCGGGCTGCTCGCGGCCGCGCATCGCGGGCTGCTGTACGTGGACGAGGTCAACCTCCTGCACGACCACCTGGTCGACACGCTGCTCGACGCCGCCGCCATGGGGCGCGCGACCGTCGAGCGTGAGGGTGTCTCGGTGTCGCACGCGGCCCGGTTCGTCCTCATCGGCACGATGAACCCCGAGGAAGGCGAACTGCGGCCGCAGCTGCTGGACCGCTTCGGGCTCACCGTCGAGGTCGCGTCCAGCCGGGATCCCGAACTGCGGGTCGAGGTCGTCCGGCGGCGGCTCGCCTACGAGGCGGATCCCGACGGATTCGCCGGCCAGTACGCCGCGGCCGACGCCGAACTCGCCGCGGACATCGAAGCGGCACAACGGCTTCTGCCGTCGGTCAAACTGCCGGACGACGCGCTGCGGCAGATCGCGGAGGTCTGCGCGTCCTTCGAGGTCGACGGGATGCGCGCGGATATCGTGACCGCGCGGACCGCGGTCGCGCACGCCGCCTGGGCCGGGCGCACCGAGGTGACCACCGACGACGTCCGGGTCGCGGCCCGGCTCGCGTTGCCGCATCGTCGTCGCCGCAATCCCTTCGACGCGCCCGGGATCTCCGAGGAGCAGCTGGAACAGGCGCTCCAGGACGCCGAACCGGAAGGCCCCGGTCCCGACGACGACGGCCCCGGTTCCGGTGGCCCTCCTGAGGGCGGCGAGGCTCCGCAGTCGGAGAGCGGCGGCCAGGAACCGTCGGGCGGCGGCAAGAACGGCGGCGACCAGAAGCCGGTCGGCGCCGGGGAAGCCTTTCGTGCCAGGCGTTTCGAGGTGAAGGGCACCGGTGAAGGCGCCGCCGGACGGCGGTCGAGGGCGATCACCGACAACGGCCGGACCATCGGCGTCCAGCCCGCCGGGACCAAGGACGGGCGTCCGCATCTGCTCGCGACCGTGCGCGCGGCCGCGCCGCACCAGCGGTCCCGCGGCCGCAGTGGCGCCGGGCTCGTGGTGCGGCCCCAGGATCTCCGGTTCGCGCGGCGGGAAGGGCGCGAGGGCAACCTGGTGCTGTTCTGCGTCGACGCGTCCGGCTCGATGGGCGCGCGGCAGCGGATGCGCGAGGTCAAGACCGCCGTGCTGTCGCTGCTGCTCGACGCCTACCAGCGTCGCGACAAGGTGGGCCTGGTGACCTTCCGCGCTTCCGGCGCCGAACTCGCGCTCCCGCCGACCATCAGCGTCGATGCCGCCGCGTCCCGTTTGGACGGTCTCGCGACCGGCGGACGGACACCGCTGGCCGAGGGACTTCTCGAAGCGGCAAGGGTTCTGCGTATCGAAGCGGTCCGTGATCCGTTGCGGCGTCCGCTGCTCGTCGTCGTCACCGACGGCCGTGCGACCAGCGGCGCCGACGCCGTCCAGCGCGCCCGTCAGGCAGCCGGGTTGCTGGCCGGGAACGTGACCTCGATCGTGATGGACTGCGAGAGCGGGAAAATGCGGCTCGGGCTCGCCGCCGAACTGGCGGAACACCTTGGCGCGGAACATGTCCCGGTCGCCGAGGTCGCCGCGGACACCCTCGCGGGCGCCGTCCGTACTCATCTCTCGGGAAGGGCGGCGTAATGCCACAGGGCAAACCGGAAACGGTGCCGAACGACGGGCTCACCACCCGTCAGCGCCGCAATCGCCCGCTGCTCGCCGTGCACACCGGCGAGATGAAGGGCAAGTCCACGGCCGCGTTCGGGATGGCGCTGCGGGCGTGGAACCAGGGCTGGTCGATCGGCGTGTTCCAGTTCGTCAAATCGGCGAAGTGGCGCGTCGGCGAGGAAGCCGCGTTCCGCGCGCTCGGCAAGCTGCACGACGACACCGGACAGGGCGGCGCGGTCGAGTGGCACAAGATGGGCGAAGGCTGGAGCTGGGCGCGCAAGTCCGGTTCCGAAGAGGACCACGCCGCCAACGCCCGCGAGGGCTGGGCCGAGATCAAACGCCGGCTCGGCGCCGAAACCCACGACTTCTACGTCCTCGACGAATTCAGCTACCTGCTCAAATGGGGCTGGCTCGAAGTGGACGACGTCGTCTCGACGCTGACCGGACGCCCCGGGCACCAGCACGTGGTGATCACCGGCCGGTACGCGCCGCCCGAGCTGATCGAGGCGGCGGACCTGGTCACCGAGATGACGAAGGTGAAGCATCCGATGGACGCGGGGCAAAAGGGCCAGCGAGGCATCGAATGGTGAATCGCGTGGTCATCGCCGCGCCCGGATCCGGGCACGGCAAGACCACGATCGCCGCGGGCCTGATGGCGGCGCTGCGGGCGCGGGGGCTGAAGGTCTCCGGGCACAAGGTCGGCCCCGACTTCATCGACCCGAGCTACCACGCCCTCGCCACCGGACGGCCCCCGCGCAACCTCGACCCGTTCCTCCAGGGCGAGGATCGGCTGATCCCGTTGCTGCGGCACGGTTCCGCCGGTGCCGACATCGCGGTCATCGAAGGTGTGATGGGCCTGTTCGACGGGGCGCTCGGCACCGAGGGATACGCGTCGACGGCGCATGTGGCGCGGCTGCTGGACGCGCCGGTGGTGCTCGTCGTGGACGCCTCGGCCGCGTCGCGCAGTGTCGCCGCGACCGTGCTCGGGTTCGCGCAGTACGACACGCGCGTCCGGCTCGCCGGCGTCATCCTGAACAAACTGGGCTCGCAACGGCACGCGGACGAGATCGTCACCGCGCTGGAAGCGACCGGCGTCCCGCTGCTGGGAACGCTGTACCGCAACGAAGAGATCCACGCGCCGAGCCGTCACCTCGGCCTGGTCCCGGCGGCGGAGCGGGCGAGCGAGTCGGAACGGCTGCTGCCGGAGCTGGCGGCATGGATCAGCGAGGGCGTGGACCTCGGCGCGGTCGTGCAGGTCGCCCGGTCGGCTTCGCGGCTGTCGGGGGAGCCTTGGCGGCCTCCGTTCGCGTATGACGGGCGCCGTACGGTGGTCGCCGCGGCGGCCGGTCCCGCGTTCACCTTCCGCTACACCGAGGCCGTCGAACTGCTCGCCGCCGCCGGTGTCGATGTCGTCGACGTGGATCCGTTGCAGGACAAGGAACTTCCCGAAGGCTGCGCCGGGTTGTACTTCGGCGGTGGCTTCCCCGAGGTCCACGCCGAAGAACTGTCGGCGAATGTCCCGCTGCGGGCCGCGGTCGCGCGGGCGGTCGGTGACGGAATGCCCGTCGTGGCGGAGTGCGCCGGACTGCTGTACCTGTGCCAGGACATCGACGGGACACCGATGACCGGCGTCCTGGACGCCTCGGCCACCATGACGAAACGCGGAAAACTCGGCTACCGCAAGGCTTTCTCGCCCGCGGACAGCGTGCTCGCCGTCGCGGGGCAACGCGTCACCGGGCACGAATTCCACCGCACGATCATCGAACCCGGCAGCGGCCCGACACCGGCCTGGGGCTGGGATCGCACCCCCGACGGTTTCGCGTCGGCGTCACTGCACGCGTCGTACCTGCACGTCCATTGGGCGGGCTACCCCGAACTCGCCGAACGGTTCGCCACCGCGGTGCGCGCCCATGGCTGACTACGACCTCTGGCACCACGGCGATCGCGAGGTCGGTGAAGGTCTCGTCGATCTGGCGGTCAACGTCCGTCTCCCGGCGCCACCCGCTTGGCTGCGTGCCGAACTGGCGGCGGCACTGGACGATCTGGCCGCCTATCCGGACGTCACCGCCGCCACGGCCGCGGTGGCCGCCCGGCACTCGTTGCCCGAGTCCCAGGTGTTGGTGACCTCCGGTGCGGCCGAGGCCTTCACGTTGCTGGCCACGGCGTTGCGGCCCGCTCACGCCGTCGTCGTGCACCCGCAGTTCACTGAACCCGAGGCCGCTCTGCGCGCGGCCGGTCATCCCGTGCACCGGGTGGTGCTGTCGCCCGACGACGGCTTCCGGCTCGATGGCGTCCCGGAGGAGGCGGACCTGGTCTTCGTCGGGAACCCCACGAACCCGACGTCCGTGTTGCACCCGGCCGCGGATCTGCTCGGGCTGGGCCGCCCTGGCCGCCTGGTCGTCGTCGACGAGGCCTTCCTCGACGCCGTCCCCGGCGAGACCGAAAGCGTTGCGGGGCAACCGGGTTTCGTCGTCCTCCGCAGCCTGACGAAGACGTGGGGGATCGCCGGGCTGCGTGCGGGCTACGTCCTGGCGGATGAGTCCGTTGTGGACAGTCTGCGCGCGGTCCAGCCTCCGTGGTCGGTGTCGTCGCTCGCCGCCGTCGCCGTGGTGGCGTGCTGCCGTCCGGCGGCGTTGGAGGAAGCCGAAAAGCTGGCGGTGGCGGCGGAAGCGGACCGGGAGTACCTGGTCTCGGGCCTGACCGCGCTGGGCGTCGAGGTGCTGGGAGAACCTCGGGGGCCTTTCGTGCTCGTGCGGCTCCCTGGCGCCGGCGGTGTCCGGGAACGGTTGAGGGAGAACGGTTTCGCCGTCCGTCGGGGGGACACCTTCCCGGGGCTGGACGCGCGGTACCTGCGGATCGCGGTGCGGGACCGGGAGACGGTGGACGCGTTCTTGGGTGCGTGGCGGGTCGTGAGTGGCGTTTCGGGTTCTATTGAGGGGTAAGGCAAACGTGGCGGCTCACGTGGTCGGCCCAGGTGGTGAAGGCCTCCTTCCCTACCCTGACGGTAGGGAAGGAGGCCTTCGCTACGCCTCCGACGTGCCCTGGTCGCGACGTGTGATGTCCCGAATGTGGCTTTCGCGACACGATCGCCGACGGGGCCACGAGCGGGCCGCCCGCCGCAGTGCCACGTTTGCCTTACCCCTCAGTAACCCGAAACGCCACTCACGACCCGCGCCCGGAATGGTTGGATGGGCGAGTGAACTTCGCGATCGGCGTCTTCGATCTCTTCGCCTACACCATCCCCGGCGCGCTGTACGTCGCGTTCTTCGGCTATCTCGGGACGAAACTCCACATCCTGACCGCGGCGAGCATCGGTGGCGTACCCACCGTGGTGCTGGTCGTCGTGATCGTGCTGCTGAGCTTCCTGCTGGGCTATTTGGCCTATCCGCTGGGTGAGGCGCTGGAGCGGATCGTGCCGCGACGGCGGAGCCGGGACGCGGCAAAGGAGTTCGTCCGCCGGATGCCTGCGGCGAAGGACCGCCCGTTCCTGAAGGAGAACCCGCATCTCCTGCTGTGCGCGCTGCAACTGCAGGACAAGGAGGTCGCGGCCGACGTCTCGCGGGTGCGCGCGTCCGGTCTCATGGTGCGCAACTGCGCGCCGCCGTTGCTGTTCGGCGCGGTCGCCGCGATCGTCGAGATCTTCGCCGGCAAACGTCCGTTCATCGCCGCCGGGATCGCGGTGCTGCTCGTGTTCGCGTCGCTCACCTTGGTCACGCAGGGACGGAAATTCGGTCTCTGGGCCGGGATGAAGACCTTCGAGCTGTGCTTCTGGTTGCCGGACATCGACGAGAAACTGGCGGCTCCTCAGAACGACGAAGCCAGCAAGACCCCCGCGACGGCGACCTCGACGCAACCCCCGAGCACGTCCCCGGTGATCCCGCCCAGCCGCTGAACGCACCGCGCCAGCAACGCCGCCGCGGCCAGGTACCCCAACGCCACCGCGGCGAGCCCTTGCCACCACGGGAGTACCAGCGCGGCCGCGCCCGCGAGCACGGCGAACACCACCGCCGCCGCCCACACCGGCACCGAACCGGAGACGGTCGCGCCCAGTCCTTCCGGCCGGGCCGAGGGGACGCCGCGCGCGCAGCACAGCGAGAGCACCCCGCGTCCGGCTATGACCGCCGCCGCGACCGCCGGGATGCCGTGCCCGGCCGAGATCGCCCCGGCCAGCGCGCCGGTCTGCACGAGCAGCGTCAGCACCAGGGTCGCGATCCCGGTGGGCCCGGAATCGCCGCGCCGCATGACGTCCAGCGCCCGCGCGCGGTCGTACGAAGCACCGAGCCCGTCCGCCGTGTCGGCGAGCCCGTCCAGATGAAGGCCGCGGCTGCCCAGCGCCACCGCGCCCAACGCGAGTGCCGCCGACGCGAACACGGGCAGACCGACCAACTCGCCCAGGAAAACGAGCACCGAGGCGACGGCCGCGAGCGGCACGACGGCCAGCGGGGCGAGCACCATCGCGCCGCCCGCCACCCGCCGGTCGATCACCCCCGGCGCCGGCACCCGGACGGTGGTCAGGGTGCCGACGGCCATCTTCAGCGCGTCGGCGATCAAGCCAGATCCGCCAGCAGGCCCATGTCCGCGAGGATCGCCCGCGCCGCCCTCAGCGTCGGCACCGCCTGCACGGCACCGCTGCCCTCGCCGAGCCGCAGCCCGAGGTCGAGGATCGGCTCCAGCCCGAGCGCCTTCAACGCGAACGCCTGCGACGGTTCGGTCGACCGGTGCCCGGCCAGCCACCACTGCTCGGCACCCGGCGCGATCTCGCGGGCGACGAGCGCCGCGGCCCCGGAGAAAACGCCGTCGAGCAGCACCGGAACCCCGCGGACCGCGGCCTGCACGAGAAAGCCCGCCGTCGCGGCGAGACAAGCGCTGCCGAGCGCGGTCAGCACCGAGAAGGGATCCTTCAGCGCTCCGGCCCGCGCCAGCGCGGCCTCGACGACCGCGACCTTCCGCGCGCGACCGTCCTCGTCGATCCCGGTCCCCGTGCCGACGACCTCTTCCGCCGCCAGGCCGAGCACCGAAGCGACCACGGCCGCGCAGATCGTCGTGTTGCCGATCCCCATGTCACCGGGAATGAGCAGATCCGCGCCGCCGTCGATCTCCTCGTCCGCGATCGCCAGCCCGTGTTCGAACGCCGTCCGCGCCTCACCCTCGGCGAGCGCGTCCTCGACGTCGATCGCACCGGACCCCCGCCGGACCTTGTGCGCGGTGACCTCGGCCGGCACGTCCGCGCCGTCCCAATCCACCGCGATGTCGCACACCCGCACCGTCGCCCCGGACAGCTTGGCCAGCACGCCGACGCCGCTCTTCCCGGCCAGGAACACCCGCACCATCGCCGCGGTGACCTCGCGCGGATACGCCGACATCGCGGAAACCCCGTGGTCCCCGGCGAACACGACCACGCGGACGTCGTCGAGCGGCCGTGGCGGGACGACGCCGTGCGCGGCGCTCAGCCAGGCGGCCAGGTCTTCGAGCCGTCCGAGCGAACCCAGCGGCTTGACCAGGCCGTCCAGTCTGGTGCGCGCCGCGGCTTCGGCGGCGGCGTCCGGGATGGCGATACGCATGGCAGCTCCTAAGGCAGGTCGAGCATCCGTCCGGCGACGACCAGCACGGTCCGGTCGGATACGGCGGACACCCGGTTGTTCACCGCGCCCAGCACATCACGGAACACGCGTCCGGACACCGTCGCGGGCACCACACCGCTGCCGACCTCGTTGCTGACCGCGATCACCGGCACGTCGGCCTGCTCCCACGCCGCCAGGAAGTCCTCCAGCCGGTCGTCGAGCCGCTGTTCCCAGCCCTTGCGCTGCTCCCAGGCGCCGACCTCGTCGAGCACCCGGCTGATCCACGTGCCGAGACAGTCGATGAGCAGAGGATGCGTGGCCGTGCGCAGCACCGTGGCCAGGTCGGTGGTCTCCACCGTCTTCCAGTGGCCCGGCCGCCGTGCGCGGTGCGCGGCCACCCGGGCGGCCCATTCGGGATCTTCGGCGCTCGGCGGCAGCCCGGGCGCGATGTAGGTCAGGTGCGGGTGGCGGGACGCGAGCCGCTCGGCGTGGTGTGACTTCCCAGAGCGGACGCCGCCCAGTATCAGCACCTTGCCGTCGTCGCGCGAATAGCGGCGAAGTGCCCGCGCGAGGGTCTCCAGGACCTTCGCGAGGCGATGCGTCAGCTTGGTCATACCCCGCATTCTCGTGCACGCGCTACGGTTCGCCACGTGCCACTCCGACAAGCCGCCACCGCAGCCGGACTCGTGACCGGTTACGTCGCCGACGCCGTGTTCGGAGATCCACGGAGGAGGCATCCGGTCGCGGGCTTCGGCCGGGTCGCGCAAGCCCTCGAACAGCGGGTTTACGCCGATTCGAAGGTGCGGGGCGCGGCGTACACCGCCGTCTGCGCGGGCACCGTCACCGGATTGGGGGTCGCGGCCCAGTACTTGACCCGGAAGCGTCCGTTCGCGCGCTTCGCGCTCACCGCGGCGTCCACTTGGGTGGTTCTGGGCGGCAAGGGGCTCGCGGCCGAGGGCACCCGCATGGCCCGGTTGCTCGACGACGGCGACCTGCCTGCCGCGCGGCAGCGGCTCTCGCATCTGTGCGCCCGCGACGCCACCGGGCTCGACACCGAACAACTCGCGCGGGCGACCACCGAGTCCATCGCCGAGAACACCTCGGACGCGGTCATCGCGCCGCTGCTGTGGGGCGCGGTCGCCGGGATCCCCGGCCTGCTGGGTTACCGCGCGCTGAACACCCTCGACGCGATGGTGGGCTACCGGTCCCCGAAGTACGCCAATTTCGGCTGGGCGTCGGCGAGGGCCGACGATCTGGCGAACCTGGTGCCGTCCCGGGCCGGCGCGGCGCTCACCGTGGCGTCGGCGCCACTGGCCGGCGGTTTCGCCAAACCCGCCTTCCGGATCTGGCGGCGCGACGGGAAGCACCATCCGAGCCCCAACGCGGGCCAGGTCGAGGCCGCCTTCGCCGGTGCGCTCGGGATCAGGCTGGGCGGGACGAACAGCTACGGAGGACGCACCGAACGCCGCGGCGTCCTCGGCGACGGCCGCGAGCCGGAACCGGTGGACGTGCGCCGCGCGGTCCGGTTGTCGAGGGCGGTCGGTCTCGCCGCGCTCGCCGTCGCGGTGGCGGTCACGCGGTGAGCGGCCTGCTCGTCGCGGGGACGACGTCGGACGCGGGCAAGAGCCTGGTCACCGCCGCCTTGTGCCGCTGGCTCGCGCGCCAGGGCGTGCGGGTCGCGCCGTTCAAGTCCCAGAACATGTCGAACAACTCGATGGTGTGCGCGGACGGCGCCGAGATCGGCCGCGCGCAATGGCTCCAGGCGCGGGCGGCCCGCGTCGAACCCGAAGCCGCGATGAACCCGGTGCTGCTGAAACCCGGGAGCGATCGCCGCAGCCATGTCGTCGCGCTCGGGAAACCGTTCGGCACGCTGGAAGCGGGCGAGTACGCCACTGGACGGGCCGGGCTCGCCGAGATCGCCTTCGACACCTTCGCCGCACTGCGAAAGCGTTTCGACGTCGTGCTGTGCGAAGGCGCGGGCAGCCCGGCTGAGATCAACCTGCGCGAAGGCGACTACGTCAACATGGGGCTGGCGCGGCGCTTCGGCCTGCCTGTGGTCGTCGTCGGCGACATCGACCGCGGGGGCGTCATGGCCGCGATGTTCGGCACCCTCGCCCTGCTTTCCGCCGAAGACCAGGCGCTGGTTTCGGGCTGGCTGGTCAACAAGTTCCGCGGTGACGTCGGCCTGCTGCGGCCGGGACTGGAGACGCTGGAAAAGCTCACCGGCCGCGAGGTCTTCGGCGTGCTGCCCTGGCTCGATCAGGTGTGGATCGACTCGGAGGACGCGCTCGCCGCCGCTGGCTGGGGCGCTTCGGGTGGGTCGCTCCGGGTCGCCGTCGTGCGTTTTCCGCGTGCCTCCAACGCGACCGACGTCGACGCGCTCGCCGCCGAGCCCGGGGTCTCGGTCGCGCTGACCGCAGACCCGGACACGGTCCTTTCCGCCGACGTGGTGATCCTGCCGGGTTCCCGCGCGACCGTGGACGACCTGGCGTGGCTGCGTGCGCGCGGCCTGGCGGACGCCGTCCGCGCCCGGGCCGGGGCAGGGCGTCCGGTACTGGGCATCTGCGGCGGGTACCAGATGCTGGCCGCCGAAATCGAGGACGACGTCGAATCCGGCGCGGGAACGGTTCCCGGTCTCGGTCTGCTGCCGACCCGCGTCTCGTTCAGCCCGGACAAGGTGCTGGCCCGCCCGACGGGCTCCTGGCGCGGGCAACCCGTGGAGGCGTACGAAATCCACCACGGCACCGTGACCGCCACCGGCCCCGCCGAGTCCTTTTTGGACGGACACCGGCGGGGCGCGGTGTGGGGCACGATGTGGCACGGAGCCTTCGAGAACGACGGATTCCGGCGCGCCTGGCTGGGCGAGGTGGCGGACTGGTCACCGGCCGCCGGGGCACCGGGCTTCGGCGCGCTGCGGGAGTCCATGCTCGACAGGCTCGCCGACGCCGTCGAAGAGCACGTCGACACCGCCAGGCTTCTGCGCCTGATCGAGGACGGTGCCGACGGCTCTCTGCCTTTCGTGCCGCCCGGGGTCTAGGCCCGAACGGCGTCCCTGCTCTTCAAAGCCTTCTCGGCCAAAGCGCCGAAGGCCAGGCCGAGCGCGGTCCAGAGCACCACCTGCGTGCCGACCGAAGCGATCCGGAAGGTCCACAGCGTGGAACCGGGGAACCCGTCGGGGACCTCGTCGATCGACGGCAGCAGCGCCGCCGCCACCGAGATCAGCACGACGTACCCGCCTGCGGCGAGCAGGCCACCGCGCCAAGCGCCGAGCTGGTCGGCCAGCTTCCGCCCGAACGCCGCGGCGAGGATGCCGATCAGCAGCGACAGCGCGACGAAACCGAAGTACAGCGAAGTCCGGCTCCCGATCGTGCCCGCCTGGCCGACCGCAGGCGGATTCCCCGGGTACTTCAAGAATGGCACCAGGAACACGACCACGAAGGCACCGCCCGCGAGCAGAGCCGCGGTCACCCGCGGTCGCAGCGTGCCGAGACGGCCGTAGGTGAAGGCGAACGCGAGCGAGAACAGCCCGCCGACGGCGACGCCGTACAGGCCGACGCCGGTCAACAGGCCGACGGTGCTCTGCACGCCACGCGTGACGAGCTCTTCCTCCGCTGCCTCGCCCTCGGCCGGGGCGTGTTCGTGGGCACCCGGAGCATTGTGCGAATGAGCGGCGGTGCCTTCGAGACCGATGGCGGTATCGACGGAAGGCTCACCGAAGAAGTACGCGAAAAGGGTCGCCAAGACACCAGCGACCAGGCCCGCGAGCATGCCGCGGACCAGCAAGGTCCTCATCATGGGGCGCTTGCCGCCCTAGTGACAGGGGAAGGCCAGCAGGTGCCGGCCGTCGTGGACGAACTCGTGGACGTACGAGTTCGCGAACACCGACACCGCGCCCTGCTCGGCGCTGACGAAGTACAGCGTGATCAGCGAAAGGAGGATGACGAGCACCGCCCAGGGCAGGATCTCGCGGACGGGGATCCGGACGGGGACGGGTACTGCGGCTACCGCTTCGGACATGGCGGTGGGACCTCCTCGGGCTAGCGCGGCCTCTTCAGGGGTGTCACGACGGCTCCGGGTCTGGCTTCCCCGATGGCTCGGGGTCACAGTGGCGCGACCGCGCGGATTCTCACCGCGTTCCGGGTGCCGTCGTCTGGCCGGTCGAGCGTAGGTCGCCACGAAGCGTCCGGTCAATGTGACGGAACCCGATCGGCGCAGGCTCGTGACATCACGGGCATCCACCGATCGGTTGATGGGGGCTCCACCGTCGCCCGCCTCAGCCGTGGCCACGCGGTTGATTCGGCGGACCCCAGCCGCGCGGCATGGTCTTCGTATGGCAATCATCGAGGTGGAAGACCTCGTCAAGCGCTACGGCGACCACACCGCGGTGAACGGGGTCGGGTTCGCCGTCGAGCGGGGCGAGATCTTCGGCATTCTGGGCCCCAACGGGGCAGGCAAGACCACGACGGTCGAGTGCGTCGAGGGGCTGCGCGTCCCGGACGGCGGCACCATCCGGGTCTGCGGGATCGACCCGCGAAGCGAAACCGGCGAGCTGCGGCAGCTGCTCGGCGCGCAGCTGCAGGAAAGCGAGTTGCCGGACAAGCTGAAGGTCGGCGAGGCGATGGAGCTGTACGGCTCCTTCTACCGTGAACCGGCCGACTGGCGGGAACTTCTCGGCATCCTCGACCTGACCGACAAGATCGACACCCAGTTCCGCAGGTTGTCCGGCGGGCAGAAGCAACGGCTGTCGATCGCGCTCGCGCTGATCGGCAACCCGAGGGTGGCGGTGCTCGACGAGCTCACCACCGGCCTGGACCCGCAGGCGCGCCGTGACGCGTGGGGCCTGATCGAGCGCGTCCGCGACCGCGGCGTCACGATCCTGCTGGTCACGCATTTCATGGAGGAAGCGGAACGACTGTGCGACCGGCTCGCGGTGATCGACTCCGGCCGCGTCGTCGCGCTCGACACCCCGGCCGGGCTGGTCGCCGGCGTCGACGACCGGCAACGCATCCGGTTCCGTCCGTCCGCCCCGCTGGACCACTCCGTGCTGGCCGCGCTGCCCGAGGTCACCTCGGTCGACCGCGCGGGCGACCAGCTCGTCGTGATCGGCACGGGCAACCTGCTACTCGCCGTCACCACCGTGCTCGCCCGCAACCAGGTCACCGCGGCCGGCCTGCGGGTCGAGCAGGCGTCGCTGGACGACGCGTTCGTCGCGCTCACCGGCCGCACCATCGACTCCTGAGGAGAACACCATGTCCGCCCTCGCCCGGCTCACCGTCGCCGAGACCAGACTCTTCTTCCGCGAGCCGATGCTCGTGTTCTTCGTGCTCGCGTTCCCGCCGCTCCTGCTCGTCGTCCTCGGCGCGTTCCCCGCGTTGCGAGAACCCAGCACGGACCTCGGCGGCGCCAGGGCGATCACCCTGTACCTGCCGATCATCGTCACGATGGGGCTCGCCATGTTCGCGCTCAACAGCGTGTCCCAGCTGCTCGCCACCTACCGGGAGAAGGGTGTGCTGCGGCGCATGCGGACCACCCCGGTCAAACCGCACGTCATGCTCGGCGCGCAGCTGCTGATGTCCACGATCATGTCCGTGGCGACGATGCTGGTCCTGCTGGCCATCGGCAGGGTGATGTACGACGTGGGCCTGCCCCGGCAGCTGCCCGCGTACCTGATCGCCTACCTGCTGACGGCGCTCGCGATGTTCGCGATCGGCCTGCTGGTCGCCTCCGTCGCGCCGACCGGCAAGAGCGCGGGCGCGATCGGGACCCTGCTGTTCTTCCCGATCCTGTTCTTCGCCGGTCTCTGGGTGCCGCGCGCCGAGATGAACGACGTCCTGCGGAAGATCAGCGACTTCACCCCGCTGGGCGCGGGCGTGCAATCATTGCAGGACGCCGCCGCCGGTCACTGGCCGCAACCACTGCAGGTGGCGGTCTTGCTGGGGTGGACGATCGCGGCAGGCGGGCTGGCCGCCCGGTACTTCCGCTGGGAGTGAGTCGTGGGCATCGAAGCGGAGCTGCGCGCGGAGTCCGACCACTGGGAACGGGTCGAGACGACGGTCTTCAAGGTCCTTCCGTACGTCCTGCTGGCGATCGACGTCCTCATCTCGGTGCTGCTGCCGATCTGGCGGGTGCCGGTGCACCTGCCGGCCGTGCTCGCGCTTTCGGCCGGGATCCTGGCCTGGTCTTTCTGGTTCCACACGCTTCACCCGGAATGGCACCGGAACGGCCCGCTGATGGGCCTGTACTACACGGGGCTGATGATGCTGACGGCCTGCCTGGTCGCGGTCGCGCCGTGGTACGGCCTGTTCGCCTTCATCGGCTACCCCCAGGCATTCCACTACCTGAAAGGCCGCTGGCGGTACGTCGGGGTCGCCGCCACGTCCGTGATCTCGGCAGTGGCGTATCTGGGTGGGCTGACCGGGATCCAGGACGAGAACATGTGGGTGGGCTGGGTGGCGCTCAGCGTGATCATCACCGTGCTGTCCGGGGCCTTCTCCCGGATCGCCGAGCAGTCGGACCAGCGCAACCTCAAACAGAAGCAGGCGCTCGCCGAACTGCACGAGGCGAACACCAGGCTGGAGGCGGCGCTGGAGGAGAACGCCGGCCTGCACGCCCAGCTGCTGGTCCAGGCCAGGGAAGCCGGGGTGCTCGACGAGCGGCAGCGGATCGCCAGGGACATCCACGACACCCTGGCCCAGGGCCTGGCAGGCATCCTCACCCAGCTCCAGGCCGCCGAGCAGACCCTGGACGAGCCCTCGGTGCCGCACCGGCACGTGACGAACGCGTTGAACCTCGCGAGGGAAAGCCTGACGGAGGCACGCCGGACGGTGCACGCGGTGCAGCCGGAGCCGCTCGCCGAGGGCAGGCTCCAGGACGCGATCGGCGAGGTGACCAGACGCTGGTCGGAGGTGAACCACATCGAGGCGGTGCTGATCACCACCGGCGACCCCCGGCCGATGCACGCCGACGTCGAGGTGACGCTGCTCCGGGCCGCGCAAGAAGCACTGGCCAACGTGGCCAAGCACGCGAAGGCCGGCCGAGTCGGCCTGACCCTGTCGTACATGGAGGATCTGGTGACGCTCGACGTGCGTGACGACGGCGTGGGCTTCGAGCCCACCGCCCAGCGCGCCAACGGTTCTGCCGACGGCGGGTTCGGGCTGACCGGTATGCGGCAGCGCGTGCGGCGCCTCGCCGGCCGCCTCGACATCGAGTCGGAGCCGGGCGGGGGCACCGCGATCTCGGCGTCCGTGCCGGCGATCCCGGCCGGAGCCGAGCGGTGATCTCGCTGCTGATCGCCGACGACCATCCCGTGGTACGGGACGGGCTGCGGGGCATGTTCAGCGCCGACCCGCGCTTCGAGGTCCTCGGTGAGGCCGGGGACGGCGAGGAGGCCATCACCGCCGGGGTGAAACTCCGGCCCGACGTGATCCTCATGGATCTGCGGATGCCCCGGATCGACGGCGTCACCGCCATCGAGGAGCTGGCGAAACGCGGGGTGACCTCGCGGATCCTCGTGCTCACCACCTACGACACGGACAGCGATGTGCTGCCTGCCATCCAAGCCGGTGCCACCGGATACCTGCTGAAGGACGCGCCGAGGGACGAACTGTTCCGCGCGGTGGAGGCGGCCGCGGAGGGCAAGGCGATGCTTTCTCCCTCCGTCGCGACCCGGTTGATGGGGCA
Source organism: Amycolatopsis coloradensis (assembly GCF_037997115.1). Lineage (NCBI taxonomy): Bacteria > Bacillati > Actinomycetota > Actinomycetes > Pseudonocardiales > Pseudonocardiaceae > Amycolatopsis > Amycolatopsis coloradensis. Next base: position 4,827,099 of record NZ_CP150484.1, on the reverse strand, counting down.
GATGCGGCAGCCGACCTCAGGCCCGCTCTCACACCGTGAACGGGAAGTCCTGGAACTGATCGCCCAGGGCACTACGAACCGCGAGGCAGCGAAGAGGCTGTTCATCAGTGAAGCGACGGTGAAGACACACCTGCTGCACGTGTACGCGAAACTCGGCGTCAACGACCGGGCGGCCGCTGTGGCCACGGCGTTCTCCCAGGGGTATCTGACACCGCGCGGCTGACGGTGCGGCGACGGCTGAATCCTTGCGGTCCGCGGTGGGGCGCATGCCAAAATCCAGCCATGACACCTGCGGTGGCGGCACTCGATGTCGGCGGAACGTCCATCAAGGCGGCCTTGTACGACGCGGACCTGAAAGACCTCGCCAGCCTGCGCGAGCCGACGGCGCGCGGGGCGGACGGCGAGGCGCTCGCCGATCAGGTCGCGCGGATCGTGGAAACGCTGGGCAAGCAGGCGGGGACCGGGACGCCGGACGCCGTCGGCGTGGTCATCCCCGGCATCGTCGACGAAGTCGCACGAGTGGCCCGGTTCTCGGCGAACCTCGACTTCCGGAACGTGCCGTTCGGCGAGATGCTCGACCGCAGGCTGGGGCTGCCGTTCGCGTTCGGGCACGACGTCCGCGCGGGCGGGCTCGCGGAGTTCCGCGTCGGCGCGGGCAAGGGCTGCACCGACGCCGCCTTCATCCCGGTCGGCACCGGGATCGCGGCCGCGCTCCAGCTCGACGGGAAGCTGTACGCCGCGGGCGGGCAAGGCGGCGAGATCGGGCATATCGACGTCGGCCACCGGCTGGCGTGCGGGTGCGGCGCGACGGGATGTCTCGAGGCGATCTCCTCCGCGTCGGCCATCGCCCGCCGCTACAGCGAGCACACCGGACGTCCCGCCGACGGCGCCGAGCAGGTGGTCGACGCCGCCCGGCACGGCGACGAGGCCGCGATCTCCGTGGTCAACGACGCGCTCGAAGGGCTCGGCCACGGCATCAAGACCTTGGTCACGCTGTTGGCGCCCGAAGTGGTCGTCCTCGGCGGCGGACTGTTCACCGCGGGCGACTACGTCCTCGAACCCGTAGGCGCGTGGCTGGCGGCGAACCTGCAATTTCAGCGGATGCCCGAACTGCGGATCGCGCAGCTCGGCGACGAGGCGGGCAGGCTCGGCGCGGCGCTGCTGGCGCTGGACCGGCTCAGTGTCTGATGGTGAACCCGCGTCCGCGATCGACGTCGGCAGGACGCTGCCTGGTCAGCCATCTCACGATGGCGAGCAAGGCGTCCTGCCACCGCGATAGCGGGTCCTTCTCAGCTTCGCCAATCGGGCTCAAGCCTTGACCACCCGCACGCCTTGCTCCTCGAAGGCGTGCACCCGCTCCGGATCCGCGCGGCCATCGGTGACGAGAACGTCGACGTCGGTGGTCGCGCAGATCTTCGCGAACGCGTGACCGCCGAGTTTCCCGCTGTCGGCGAGCACGACGACCTGCCGGGCACGGGCCGCCATCAGCCGGTTCGTGCTCGCGTCGCCCTCGTGATGCGCCTGCGCGCCGTGCACCGGGTCGAAGGCGTCCACCCCGAGGAACACCAGATCGAGCGAGATCTGGTCGAGGAACAGGTGCGACAGCGGCCCGGACAGGTCGAACGACTGCTGCCGTGCGACCCCGCCGGTCACCACGATCTTGATATTGGGCCGCACGGCGAGTTCGTGGGCGATGTTGAGCGCGTTCGTCACCACGGTGAGCGACGGCCCGCCGGTCGGCTCGCCCATGTCCGGCCGGGTCGCGAGCGCGCGGCCCACTTCGGTGCTCGAGGTGCCGCCGTTGAGGCCGACCACCATGCCGGGGTCGACCATTCTGGCCGCGGCGGCGGAAATCCGTTGCTGTTCGGGCGCGTTGCGCGCCGCCTTGTGCCGCAACGGAAGGTCGTAGGCGACGTTGCTCGCCACGGCGCCGCCGCGGGTGCGGACCACGAGATTGCGCCCGGCCAGGTGATCGAGGTCCCGGCGGATCGTCGCGGGGGAGACACCGAGTTCGCCCGCCGAAACCTCGACGTCGACTTTTTCCCGCTCGCCCACCATGTCCAATAATGCCGTGAGTCGTTCATGCCGATTCATCCCCAGCTCCCTCCCCGAAGCCCGATGTCGCTTACCGCACCGGACAAAGTACTACGCGTCGCGAAAGGGGCAGGCTCGGGACGCCGGGGAGAAAGCGAAATGGGCGGGCGCCGGTCACCCCCAGTGTGGGATCGTTCCGCTCCCCCACCCGGTCGGCCAGCAACNGCCCCCTTCTCTCGGCTCAGCCGAGGGAAGGGGGCCTTCACGCGCTCAAGGCGCCTAGGTGAGCGGCCGGTCGGTCGGCGCGATCGGCGCGGGCAGCACGTCCCGCCCGGTGAGGAAAGCGTCCACCCCGGCCGCGGCGGAGCGGCCTTCGGCGATCGCCCACACGATGAGCGACTGGCCGCGGCCCATGTCGCCCGCCACGAACACGTTGTCGACGCTGGTCTTGAAGGACTTGTCGCGGGCGACGTTGCCGCGCTGGTCCAGTTCGACGTCGAGCGACTCCAGCAGGCCTTCCCGCTCCGGGCCGACGAAGCCCATCGCGAGCAGCACCAGCTGCGCGGGCAGTTCGCGTTCCGTTCCGGGAACCGGGACGAACTTGCCGCCCTCGTTGCGCACCTCGACCAGCTTCAGCGCGCGCACGCGCCCGCCGGCGTCGGCCAGGAACTCCTGGGTGTTGACCGAGTACAGCCGTTCGCCGCCCTCTTCGTGCGCGGACGAGACGCGGTAGATCATCGGGTACGTCGGCCACGGGTGCGCGTCCGACCGCGAAAGCGGCGGCTTCGGCATGATCTCCAGCTGCGTCACCGACTTCGCGCCCTGGCGGTGCGACGTCCCGACGCAGTCCGCGCCGGTGTCGCCACCGCCGATGACCACGACGTCGAGACCCTCGGCGCTGATCGGCGAGACGTCCAGCTCTCCGGCGGCGACCCGGTTGGCGTGCGGCAGGAACTCCATCGCCTGGTGGATACCGGCGTGCTCGCGGCCGGGGATCGGCAGGTCGCGCCACGCGGTCGCGCCGCCGGCGAGGACGACGGCGTCGTAGGACGACTTGAGCTCCTCGACGGTGAGGTCGACGCCGACGTTCACCGAAGTCCGGAACTCCGTGCCCTCGGCCCGCATCTGGTCGAGGCGCCGGTCGAGGCGGTGCTTCTCCATCTTGAATTCGGGGATGCCGTAGCGCAGCAGCCCGCCGATCTTGTCGGCCCGCTCGAAGACCACGACGCTGTGGCCCGCGCGCGTGAGCTGCTGCGCCGCGGCGAGTCCCGACGGGCCGGATCCGACCACCGCGACCTTCTTGCCGGTCTTGACGACCGGCGATTCCGGCGTGACCCAGCCTTCTTCGAAGGCCCGGTCGATGATCGAGATCTCGACCCGCTTGATGGTGACGGGATCGTCGTTGATCCCGAGCACACACGCCGTCTCGCACGGCGCCGGGCAGAGGGTCCCGGTGAACTCCGGGAAATTGTTGGTCGCGTGCAACCGCTCGGCCGCGTCGCGCCAATCGTCACGCCAGGTCAGCGTGTTCCACTCGGGTATGAGGTTCCCGAGCGGGCAGCCCTGGTGACAGAACGGGATGCCGCAGTCCATGCAGCGTCCGGCCTGCTTCTGCAGCTTCGACGTCGCGAAGTCCTCGTACACCTCGCGCCAGTCCATCAGGCGCAGGTCGACGGGACGGCTCTTGGGCGTCTCGCGAGTGGTGGTCAGAAAGCCCTTGGGGTCAGCCATGTGCGGCCTCCATGATCGCCTCGTTCACGTCACGCCCGTCGCGCTCGGCCTCAGCCTGCGCCGCGAGCACGCGTTTGTAGTCCTTCGGCATGACCTTGCCGAACCGGTCGACGGCGGCGTCCCAATCGGCGAGCAGCGCACGCGCGACCGCGGACTCCGTTTCGTCGTAATGCTTTTCGAGCGCTTCGCGCAGGAAGTCCACATCGGACGAATCCAGCGGGTCGACGTCGACCATCTCCGGGTTGATCCGGTGCGCGGGCAGGTCCAGCACGTAGGCGACGCCGCCCGACATCCCGGCCGCGAAGTTGCGGCCCACGCTGCCGAGCACGACGACACGGCCGCCGGTCATGTACTCGCAGCCGTGGTCGCCGACGCCCTCGACGACGGCCAGCGCGCCCGAGTTGCGCACGCAGAACCGCTCGCCGACCTTGCCGCGGATGAAGATCTCGCCGCTGGTCGCGCCGTAGCCGATCACGTTGCCCGCGATGATGTGCTCTTCGGCGTTGTACCGCGCCACCTTCGGCGGCCGCACGATGAGCCGTCCACCGGAGAGGCCCTTGCCGACGTAGTCGTTGCCGTCACCGTAGAGCCGCAGCGTGATGCCCTTGGGCACGAACGCGCCGAACGACTGACCGGCGGTCCCGGTGAAGGTGACGTCGATCGTGTTGTCCGGCAGGCCTTCGCCGCCCCACCGCTTGGTGAGCTCGTGGCCGAGCATGGTGCCCACGGTCCGGTTCACGTTGCGGACCGGCAACTCCAGCCGCACCTTGTCCCCGGAGGACAGCGCGCCCTCGGCGAGCTGGATCAGCGTGTTGTCGAGCGCCTTCTCCAGTCCGTGGTCCTGCACCGTCTGCTGGTGCCGCAGTCCGGCCGGGGCCATGTCGGGCACGTGGAAGATCGGCGACAGGTCGAGCCCGGCGGCCTTCCAGTGGTCGATCGCCTTGCGCTTGTCGAGCATCTCCGCGTGGCCGACGGCCTCGGCGATGGACCGGAAACCCAGCTCCGCCAGGTACTCCCGGACCTCCTGGGCGATGAACTCGAAGAAGTTCACCACGTACTCCGCCTTGCCGCTGAACTTCTCACGCAGCTTGGGGTTCTGCGTCGCGACACCGACCGGGCAGGTGTCGAGGTGACACACCCGCATCATGATGCAGCCGGAGACCACCAGCGGCGCGGTCGCGAAACCGAACTCCTCGGCGCCGAGCAGCGCGGCGATGACGACGTCACGGCCGGTCTTGAGCTGGCCGTCGGTCTGCACGACGATGCGGTCGCGCAGCCGGTTGGCCAGCAGTGTCTGCTGCGTCTCGGCGAGCCCGAGTTCCCAGGGGCCGCCCGCGTGCTTGATCGACGACAGCGGGGAAGCACCCGTGCCGCCGTCGTGCCCGGAGATGAGCACGACGTCCGCGTGCGCCTTGGACACACCGGCCGCGACCGTGCCGACGCCGACCTCGGACACGAGCTTCACGTGGATACGCGCGGCCGGGTTGGCGTTCTTGAGGTCGTGGATCAGCTGGGCGAGATCCTCGATCGAGTAGATGTCGTGGTGCGGCGGCGGCGAGATCAGCCCGACACCCGCCGTGGAGTGCCGCGTCTTCGCGATCCACGGGTACACCTTCGCGCCGGGCAGCTGGCCGCCTTCGCCGGGCTTCGCGCCCTGCGCCATCTTGATCTGGATGTCGTCGGCGTTGACCAGGTACTCGCTCGTGACGCCGAACCGGCCGCTCGCGACCTGCTTGACCGCGCTGCGGCGCTCGGGGTCGTAGAGCCGCTCCGGATCCTCGCCGCCCTCACCGGTGTTCGACTTGCCACCGAGGCGGTTCATCGCGATGGCCAGGGTTTCGTGCATCTCCGCCGAAATCGAGCCGTAGGAGATCGCGCCGGTGGCGAACCGCTTGACGATCTCGGAGACCGGTTCGACCTCCTCGATCGGTACGGCGGGCCGCTGCCCGATCTTGAAGTCGAACAGCCCGCGCAGCGTGTACAGCTTCTGCGCCTGGTCGTCGACGGCCTTCGTGTACTCCTTGAAGACCTCGTACTTCCCGGCACGGGTTGAGTGCTGCAGCTTGAACACCGTCTGCGGGTTGAACAGATGCGGCTCGCCCTCGCGGCGCCACTGATAGTCCGAGCCGGTCTCCAGCTCGCGGTGGTTCGCGCGGAAACCGTCGCGCGGGAACGCCCGGCGGTGCCGCTCGGCGACTTCCAGCGCGAGTGTGTCGAAGCCGACGCCGCCGAGCCGGGAAGTGGTGCCGGTGAAGCAGTTCTGGATGACCTCGTCGCCGAGCCCGACCGCTTCGAAGATCTGCGCGCCGGTGTAGGAGGCCACTGTGGACACTCCCATTTTCGACATCGTCTTGCGGACGCCCTTGCCCAGCGCCTTGATCAGATTCGCGGTCGCCTGCTTCGCGGTGACGCCGGGGATCAGGCCCTGATCGGCCATCTCCTCGACGGTCGCCATCGCCAGATAGGGGTTCACCGCCGCGACGCCGTAGCCGATCAGCAGCGCGATGTGGTGCACCTCGCGCGCGTCGCCCGCCTCGACGATGAGGCCGACCTGCGTGCGGGTCTTCTCGCGCACCAGGTGGTGGTGCACCGCGCCGGTGAGCAGCAGCGACGGGATACCCGCGTGGTCCTCGTCGATGCCGCGGTCGGAGAGCACGATCAGCCGCGCGCCCTCGGCGATGGCCGCGGACACCTCGGCCCGGATCTCGTCGAGCCGCCGCACGAGCGCCTCGCCGCCGCCGTGGACGTCGTAGGTGCCGTGCACGGTGACGGCCTGGAACTCGGGCAGATCGCCGTCGTCGTTGACGTGCACGAGTTTGGCGAACTCGTCGTTGTCCAGCACCGGGAAGGGCAGCACGATCCGGCGGCACGACGACGCGTCGGCCGTCAGCAGGTTCGGCTGCGCGCCGAGCTGGGTGCCGAGCGCGGTGACCAGTTCCTCGCGGATCGCGTCCAGCGGCGGGTTGGTCACCTGGGCGAAGAGCTGGATGAAGTAGTCGAAGATCAACCGCGGGCGGCTGGACAGCGACGCGATGGGGGAGTCGTTGCCCATCGAGCCGATCGGCTCCGCGCCGGTGCGGGCCATCGGCTGGAGCAGGACGTCGAGTTCTTCTTCGGTGTAGCCGAAAGCCTGCTGGCGGCGCACGAGCGCGGCGTGCGGCGGGATCTCGCGCTCACGTTCGGGAAGCCCGTCGAGCGGGAGCAGCCCGTCCTCGACCCATTCGTCGTACGGGTGCTCGGTGGCGAGCCGGTCCTTGATCTCCTCGTCCTCGACGATCCGGCCGGCGGCCGTGTCCACGAGGAACATGCGGCCCGGCTCCAGCCGTCCTTTCCGGACGATCGTGGACTGCTCCAACTCCAGCACGCCGACCTCGCTGGCGAGGACGACGAGGCCGTCTTCGGTGACCCAGTACCGGGCGGGGCGCAGGCCGTTGCGGTCGAGCACCGCGCCGATCTGGGTGCCGTCGGTGAAGGAGACCAGCGCCGGGCCGTCCCACGGTTCCATCAGCGTCGAGTGGAACTCGTAGAACGCGCGGCGCGCGGGGTCCATCTCCTGATGGTTCTCCCAGGCCTCCGGGATCATCATCAGCACCGCGTGCGGCAGCGGCCGTCCGCCGAGGTGGAGCAGCTCCAGCACCTCGTCGAAGGACGCCGAGTCGCTCGCGCCGCGGGTGATGATCGGGTAGATCCGCTTGAGGTCCCCCGGGATCAGGTCGGATTCGAGCAGCGCCTCACGCGCGTCCATCCAGTTCCGGTTGCCGCGCAGGGTGTTGATCTCGCCGTTGTGGGCGACGTACCGGTACGGGTGCGCCAGCGGCCACGACGGGAAGGTGTTGGTGGAGAAGCGGGAGTGCACCAGGCCGATGGCGCTGGTGACGCGCTCGTCGGTGAGGTCGGCGAAGAACTTCTCGACCTGCGGCTCGGTGAGCATTCCTTTGTAGACGATCGTGCGCGAAGACAGGCTCGGGAAGTAGACGTCGTCCTCGACGAGCGCGTGCTCGGCGCGTTTGCGCACCACGAACGCGGCGCGTTCCAGGGCGAGGCCCTCCAGCGCGTCCTGTCCGGCAAGGAACAGCTGGCTGAAATACGGCATGGTCTCGGCCGCGCCGGTGCCGACGTGTTCGGTGTGGACGGGAAGGTCACGCCAGCCGAGGACGCGCATGCCCTCTTCGGCGGCGACGCGCTCGATGGTCGTCATCACCCGGCCACGGGCGTTTTCGTCCTGCGGAAGGAAAGCCGTGCCGACGGCGTACGCGCCGGGCTCGGGAAGGTCGAAGCCGACGACCTCGCGATAGAACTCGTCGGGGACCTGGATGAGGATCCCGGCACCGTCGCCGGTCTCCGGGTCGGCGCCGCGGGCCCCGCGATGTTCCAGGTTCCGCAGCGCGATCAGCGCTTTGGCGACGATGCCGTGATCGCGTTTACCGGAGAGATCGGCGACGAACGCGACACCGCAGGCGTCGTGCTCGAACTCCGGGTCATACAGGCCTTCGGGGGCCTTGCTGCCCTTGTAGCTGGCATGGTGGGTCACGGCTGGCCGCCTCCCAAGGCGTCGGCGCGACCGGTACCACTCCGTTCGGGTGGTTCGTGCGTGAACCAGTTAACGGAGTGGTCCGGGACCGCGATGGTCAGTCGAGAGGGAACGATCCCGCCCGCGGAAACGGGGGCAGGCCTCGTAGAGCCGCACTGCACTGGGCGGCCGATGCGCATATCGGTACTGCTGTGCACGTGGGTGCCGTCTGGCCACTGTGGTGGGCGGCTGACGGGTACACGTGTTACTCCCGGGTTCGCCGGTCTTATGACGATAGTGTGAAATCGCTGTTATCGACATACGTCGCTTGGTCGGGGTGGGAAATGCCACGCGGGCGTTGACTTCAAACATCATCTGCCCACTGGCTGGAATGACATGTCCACTGAGTGGAGCATTGGCGCGCTGACCTGCGCTTATTGCTGACAGGCTCGTCCAGAAGTGTGACCTGGGTCGCGTGGGAGAGTGGGTTTCGCCGGTGTTGCGGTGGCCCCTGGTGACCGTCGAATCGCCCGAACGGCAGAGTGACCCGGCCGGTTTGAGAGGCTTGGCCGATGGCGGATCGTTATCTCACCGTGGCGGGCACCGGGGTCCACGAGATCGAAATCCGGCGGTCGCGCTTCCTCTGCGCGCTCGCTCCGGTCACCTCGGAAGAGGCCGCCCGCGAGGTGATCGCCGCCAGGAAGAAGGCCGATCCGGCGGCACGGCACCACTGTCACGCGTTCGTGTTGGGCGCCGACGGCAGGACTCAACGTTCGAGTGACGACGGCGAGCCCGCGGGCACGGCGGGAACCCCGATGCTCGAGGTGCTCCGTCGCCGGGAGCTGACCGACGCGGTCGCGGTGGTGACCCGGTACTTCGGCGGGGTGCTGCTCGGCGCCGGTGGGCTGATCCGCGCGTACGGGCAGGCCGTCGCGGAGGCCGTCGACGTCATCGGTGTCCGGGAGTACCGGCGGCTGCGGCTGGTGGAGGTCGTCGTCGACTACGACCGGGCCGGACGGCTGGAGAACGACATCCGCTCGTCGCCGTATCTCCTGCACGCGACCCGCTTCGAAGACGTCGCGCACTTCGACGTCGGACTCGCGCCCGACCAGGGAGACACGTTCCACGCCTGGCTCGCCGACCTCACCGGCGGGGAGGCCCTCGCCGAGGAGATCGGGGAAACCTGGCTGCCCACCTCGTGAGTGGTAAGGACGGTTCTAACCGTCC
>NZ_CP150484.1:4792054-4817587 GCF_037997115.1 Amycolatopsis coloradensis | reverse complement strand
CTTCCGATCTAAGGACGGTTCTAACCGTCCTTACCACTCACGAGGCCGACGCGGGCCCGCCACTCCTCCAGCGTGATCGCGTACTCGACCTCGCCCTCCTCGGTGCCGGGGATCGGGTTGTCGAAGTGCTCGTGGAAGGTCCGGACGTGCCGCATCCCGATCTTCTCCATGACCCGCCGGGACCCCAGGTTCACCGCCATGGTCGCCGCCCAGATCCGCCGGGCCCCGAATTCGGTGAACCCCTTCTCCAGGATCGCCAGCGAACCTTCGGTCGCATACCCCTTGCCCCAGGACGACCGGTTCAGCCGGTAACCCAGCTCGGGATCATCGGTGTGGTGACCGCGCAACGGTCGGAAATGGAACCACCCCAGGAAATCCCCGCTCGATTTCTCGATCGCCGCCCAGAACCCGTAACCGGGGAAACGCTCGTGGTAACCGAGAAAGGCGGGAAGGTCGTGGTTTTCGATCTCCGCCCGGTCGGCGGGTTCGCCCCCATTGAGGTAGCGCATGACTTCGGGGTCGTCGTAGAGCGCGAACAGAGGGTCGACGTCGGCGCCGGTGAACTGTCGCAGCAGTAGCCGCTCGGTCTCCAGAAAGACACGCATCGGCAGAGCATGGCGCCGGGGAGCCCTCTCGGCAACCCGTTTTACGCGGCCGCTCCGGGGCCCGCGAGATCGTCCAACGCGGCCGCTCCGGCGTCGGTGAGCAGGGCCGGAACGCGCTCGCCCCACCGGCCGTCCCTGGCGGGCGCCACCAGGCCGAGATGGGCGAGGCGATGCGCGGTGTGCTGGTCGCAGCAGGCGAGGCCGTCGACGAACAGGTCCGGCTCGCGGCTGCAGCTGATCTCGGCGTGGCCCTCGGCCACGGCTCTCAGGGTGGCCCGCTCACGATGGTTGAGGTCCGTCCGAAGGTCCATGGCGTGCCTCCTTTCCGTCCCGCACTGACCAGTTAAACCCATACCCCCGACAGTTTCCGTCTCCTTGGCTGCGAAGTCCGGGATTTCGGGCGGACTGAAGGGCGGCGAGTCGTCCACTAAGGGGTATCACCCGGTATTCGCGGCGGAAGCGGTTCCAGTTCGGTCTTGCGCAGATGCCGGAAAATGATCGAACTGCGGAAGCCGATGATCTCCTTGCGCTTCGCCAAACGATCCACGAGGAATGCGTGGAGCTGATCGACGTCCTGTGCGGCGACATGGATCAGGAAATCGTCGCTGCCGGCGGTGACGAAGACCGAAAGGACTTCCGGCAATTCCGCGACCGAACGCTGGAAGGAGTCGATCACCTCCCGGCTCAAGGGCCGCACCTGCGCCGAGACCATCGCCTGGACGCCGCGGTTGAGGCTGCGCAGGTCGATGTCGGCGTGATAGCCGCGGATGACTCCGCGCTCCCGCAGCAGCCGCGTCCGTTCCAGGCAGGTCGACGGCGCGACGCCGACCTTGCGGGCGATGTCGCGGTTCGACTGCCGCGCATCCGCCTGGAGTTCCCGGATGATCGCCGAATCAAGTTCGTCCACGCCTGCTCCTTGACCTCATCTGCCGAATAACGTTCGGCAACTCCTCGGTAAGCCTGGGAATCAGCCTAGCTTCAGCGCAATCAGCCGACTGAATGCGTGGGAGGAAGCGAAATGTCCGTACAGGAGTTGGTCGTCCGGAGGGGACAGCGGTCCGGAGTGACCACGATGGTGGCCGTGCATTCGAGCGCGCTCGGCCCGGCCGTCGGCGGCTGCCGGTTCAAGGTCTATCCACGTGTCCACGACGCGATCGACGACGTCCTGCGGCTGTCCGCGGCGATGACGCGCAAATGCGCGGTCGCGGGCCTGTACTTCGGCGGCGGCAAGAGTGTCGTCGCCCTCGACGCCGTGCCGACCGCCGAGCTGAGGCGCGAAATCCTGCTCGACCACGCCGACCTCATCGCGTCACTCGACGGCGCGTATCTCGCCGGACCGGACGTCGGAACCGGCCCGGACGACATGCTCGTGCTGCGCGAGCGGACCCCGCACGTGTTCTGCCTTCCCGAGGAGCACGGCGGGACCGGTTCGTCGAGCGGGCCGACCGCCGTCGGCGTGCTCGCCGCGCTGCGAGCGGGCGCGCGGGCGGTCTTCGGTGACGACGAGATGAAGGGCCGCAAGGTGGTCCTCAGCGGATACGGCTCGGTCGGCGCCCACCTGGCCGCCGGACTCGCCGGGCAGGGCGCCGAGGTCGTCGTGTCCGATGTGGACGAACGACGCCTCGCCGCGGCCCGCGAACAAGGCCTGAAGCCGGTGAGGCCGGACCAGGTGCTCGGCATCGAAGCCGACGTCCTGATCCCGGCCGCCCTGGGCGGGGTCTTCGGCCCGGGAACCGAGGTCGCCGCGCCGCTGGTCGTCGGCCCGGCCAACAACCAGCTCACCGACGACACGGTGGCGGCAGGCCTCGCCGCGAAGGGAATCCTGTGGATCCCCGATTTCGTCGCGAGCGCCGGGGGAGTCGTCTACACACTCGGCCGCGAGAAGGAGAACCTCACCCACGCCGAGGCGCTCGCCCGCGTCGAAACCCTGGAAGCGACGACGCAACGCATCCTGGACGCCGCTTCGGCCAACGGCACCACACCGTTGGCCGAAGCGGACGCACTCGCCGAAGCGAGACTCACTTCTGGTGCGGGGCCACGTACTCCTTCGCCTCGGGAGCCTCGAACAGCGGCTTGACGTAGCGGACCCCGCCCTCGGCCGACGCGTCCGGTGTCGCCGCGTACACCTGGCGTGTCGCCGGGGTGCCCGCCTTCGAGAAGTCCAGCGCCGCCACCAGGTCACCCGTGCTCGCCGACGTGGTCTGCTTCAACGCCGCGGCGATGCCGTCCCGCGTGAGGTCCTTGTTCTCGCAGGCCTTCTTGAGCACCGTGCCCCAGACCTCGCCGACCGCGTAGCCGTAGGGGATCCCGCCGTTCGGGGTCTCCTTGTACGTCGCTTTGTACTTCGTCGCGACGTCCTTGGCCTTGGGGAGGTCGGCGGAGAACGGCACGCTGCTGGCGACGATCGTCAGCTTGTCCAGCGCGTTCGCCGCCGGGCTCTTCAGCAGCACCGGGTCGAACACCGGGTTGTTGCCGAGCACCGGAACGTTCAGCCCGAGCGCCTTGTTCGCCGCGAGCGCGGAACCGGTCTGCGCCGGCGTGGTGGTCAGGACGATGGCCTTGACGCCGTCGCCCTTGAGTCCGGTGACGATGTTGGTGAGGTCGTTGTCCGTGGAGGTCACCTTGACCTCCTTGACCGTCAGATTGTGCTTCTTCGCGTAGAACTGCGAGCCGCGCAGCCCGTTCTTGCCGTACTCGCCGTCGATGTAGACGTGCCCGATCGTGTCGCCGTCCTTCACCAGGCCCTGTTCCTGGAAGTACGACAGCCCGTCGATGATCTCCAGGTCGTACGTCGTCCCGACGATCATCACGTACTGGTTGTCGAGCAGTTCCGAAGACCACGACGCGGGCGCGGCGACGGTCTTGTCCGACGCGATGTTCTGCTTCAGCGCGGCCACCACGGGCGAACCGAGCAGCTGCACGAAGCCGAGGACTTTCGGCTCGATCTGCGGATACAGTGTCTTCGCCGTGTCGGCCTTGTAGCCGTGGTCGACGGTCTCCAGTTCGACCTGGCGGCCGCAGGCCCCGCCCGCGGCATTGAAGTCCTTGGCCCACAACTCGTTCCCCTGCGTGATGCCGAGCCCGAGGTTCTTGAACACCCCGGTCTTGTCGGTCATCACGCCGAGGGTGATCTCCGACGCCGTCACTCCTTTGTCGGTCTTGACGCCCGAACCGTCCGCCCCCGAGGACCCCGAGTCGCCCGCCTTCGTGCTGCACGCCGAGAGGGCGAGGACCGCCGCCAGCGCGACGGCCGGATATGTGCGCTTCATTTGTCTTGCTCCTCCGGGAGATGAGGTTTCCTTGCTGACGTGATCCGGCGTCCGATCGCGGCGAGCCCGCCCGGTTCGAAGAGCACCACGAGGATGATCGCGGCGCCGTAGACGAACGAGCTGACCAGGATCGGGGTCAGGGCGCCGTCGCCGGTTCCGGAGAACCAGCCGAGATCGGCGGAGTACAGCGAAAGCACCTGCGGCAGCCCGTTGACGATCAGCGCGCCCACCAGCGCGCCGGGCACCGAGCCGAGTCCCCCGATGATCACCATGGCCAGGAAGGCGATGGAGATGTTGATGCCGTACGTGCCGAATTCGCTCTCGTCGGGTTTGAGGATGTCGAACCACAGCACGGTCATCGCGCCGGCGAGCCCCGCGTACGCCGACGAGACGGCGAACGCGCCGGCCTTGGCGCGCGTGACGCTGACGCCCATCACGGACGCGGCGGCCTCGTTGTCCCGCACCGCCCGCCACGACCGGCCGACCCGGCTGCGCACAGCCGCCTTGGCGACCACGAACGCGAGCACGGTCAGCAGCAGGAACAGGTACCAGAGCCGTTCCGCCTGCCGGATCGGCACGCCCATCAGCTCGATTTCGGGGCCGCCGTTGGTGAACGGGAAACCGAACAGCGAGAACGGTTCGGGACTGCGCCCGGTCGACGTCCCGCCGGTCAGTGTCTCGGCAGACTGTCCGAAGTAGAGCCCGAGGAACACCAGCGAAAGCGACGCGACACCGAGATAGATCCCGCGCAGCCGTCCGGAAACCGGCGCGAACGCCAAGCCGAGCAGCGCGGCGATGACCACCGCGCCGACCAGCGACAGCCCGGGATCGAGGCCGAGTCCGAACACGCGCTCGTCGTCGACCGGTCCGGAAAGGACGGTGTACCCGGTCGCGCCCGCCAGCAGGAAGAACGCGTGCGCCAGGGACAACTGCCCGGCCTGCCCGACCAGCATGGTCAGCCCGATCGCGCCGACCCCGCCGATCATCATGTACTGCCCGGCCTTCAGCCAGGCGGCGTCGAGGTACAGCGGGATCGCGAGCAGGACGACGAGTAGCGCGATCCAGGCCAGCGCCTTGACCAGCCGTCGCCGGTCGCGTTTCGCGGGCGGTGTCGGCGGGGCGGCGGGTGGGGCTTTCACGGCGGTGTCAGACACGTGTGCTCTCCCTCGTCCCGAACAACCCCGACGGCCGCACCACCAGGACCACGAGCATCACCAGGAAGACCGCGCTCTTGGAAAAGTCGAACGACACGTACTGCGCCGAAAGCGCTTCGACCAGTCCGACGACCAGGCCGCCCACCACCGCGCCCGCCGTCGAGTCGAGCCCGCCGAGGATGGCCGCGGGGAACGCCGCGAGCGCGATGGAGTGCGTGCCGCGGGACAGGCCCGCGCCGGAGAAGTCCTGCGTGGCGATGAAGAGCACCGCGACCCCGGCGAGCACGCCGGCGACCACCCACGCCGTCGCCGTCACCCGGGAACTGCGGATTCCCATCAGCGCGGCGGCTTCGCGGTTCTCGGCCTGTGCCCGCATCGCGACGCCCCAGTTGGAGTACTTGAACGCCACCGTGAACGCGGTGATCAGCACGGCGGCGACGAGCAGCGCCACCAGATGCGTGCGGAACAGGGTGATCCCGCCGATCTGGAACGGTCGCGCGTCCCAGGCGTCGCCGAGGAACGGCAGCGTGACGCCGAGGCGGCGCACGATCTCCTCGGTGATGATCACGTCCACGCCGATCGTCAGCAGCGCCAGGCTGTTCGCGTCCGCGTGCCGCGAGCGGGACAACAGGAACCGTTCCAGCAGGAGGGCGAGCAGACCGGCCGACACGATGCCGACCAGTGAGGCGCCCGCCCAGCCGAGCGATTCGCGCGTCACGACGACCAGGTAGCCGCCGAAGAGCACGAGTGATCCATGCGCGAAGTTGACCACCTCGGTGGCCTTGAAGATGATCACGAAACCCAGCGCCAGCAACGCGAACACCGCGCCCTTGCCGAGTCCGTTGACCACGAGTTGCAGGAAAGTGTTCACGCCGTGGCCTCCGTGCCGAGATATGCCCTGATCACGTCCGGGTCCGACTGGACCTCGGCCGGTGTGCCGTCGGCGATACGCCTGCCGAAGTCCAGGACGGTGACCCGGTCCGCGATGCCCATCACCAGTCCCATGTCGTGTTCCACCAGGAGAATCGAGATGCCGAGCTCGTCGCGGACGTCGCGGATCGTCCCGGCCAGCTCGGCGGTCTCGGTCGCGTTCATGCCCGCCGCGGGTTCGTCGAGCAGCAGCAGGACCGGTTCGACGGCGAGCGCGCGGGCGAGGTCGACGCGTTTCACCGCGCCGTAGGGCAGCGCGCCGACCGGGAGATCCACCAGCGCGCCGATCCCGAGGAAGTCGCAGATCTCCCGCACCCGCGCGGAATGCCGTCGTTCGGCGCGGACCGTCCACGGCAGCCGGAGCCCGCAGGCGAGGAAGCCGCCCTTGGTCAGCGCGTGCCGTCCGAGCATGACGTTGTCGAGCACGGTCGAGCCGGGGGAGAGGGCGGCGTTCTGGAACGACCGGCCGACGCCGAGACCCGCCAGCCGGTGCGGCGGGAGTCCGGAAAGGACGGCGTCGCCGAGCCGGACACTGCCGGTGTTCGCTCGGTAGAGCCCGCTGATCACGTTGAAACAGCTGGATTTGCCGGCGCCGTTCGGCCCGATGAGCGCGTGCAGCGAACCGGAACCGACGGTGAAGGAGACGTCGTCGAGCGCCCTGATCCCGCCGAAGCGCAGAGTCACGTTCTCGACGCGCAGCTCGGGCGGCGTCATCCGGCCCACCTCGACAGGCTTCGGCCCGCGAGCTGCCTGCGGGCGTCGGCGGCTTCGGCTTCGGCGGTGGCCTGCGATTCGGCGTGGCCGCCGAGGTAGAGCCGCTGGACCTCCTCGCTCGCCGCGAGTTCGGCCGTCGTCCCGGCGAGCGCGACCCGGCCCACCTCCAGGACGATCGCGTGATCGGCGACGCGCAACGCCATCACGGCGTTCTGCTCGACCAGCACCACGGCGGTGCCCTGTTCGTGGATCTCGCGGATGATGTCGCCGATCCGCTCGACGATCTTCGGTGCGAGACCGAGCGAAGGTTCGTCGAGCAGGAGGAGCCGCGGGCCGGACATCAGCGCGCGGCCGATCGCGAGCATCTGCTGTTCGCCGCCGGAGAGCAGGCCTGCGCGCTGTTTGGCCCGCTCGGCCAGGACCGGGAAGAGCTCGTCGACGCGTTTGCGCGCGGCGGCGCGCTGCCCGGGGGAGCGGGCGCCGATCCCGCCCGCGCGCAGATTCTCCTCGACCGTCATCCGCGCGAAGACCTGACGGCCCTCGGGGACGCCGACCACGCCGAGACCGACGATGCGGGCCGGGTCCAGTTTGGTCAGTGGTTTGCCGTCGTAGCGCACCTCGCCGGCGGAAACCGAGCCGCGGTGCATACGCAGCGTGCCGGAAACCGTACGCAGGAGGGTCGATTTCCCGGCGCCGTTGCTGCCGAGGACGGCCAGTACTCCATCAGGTGAAACGTCGAGGTCGACCCCGTGCAGTGCGGCCACCGATCGGCCGTACCGCACTTGAAGATCACGGACACTCAGCAAGCCGCCTCCTCCATCCGTGTGACCCGAGTCACGATCGGTGGCGGTCATCCTGCGTGGGCACCCTCCGCCGCGTTACCCCCACCTGGAGACCCACACGGCTACAAAACGGACACAGGCGCTGAAGGGGCCCATAGCCGCATCTCACGCGGTGAAGGGAGCTTTCACCGCGTCGCATGCGGGGAAAGTTCCCTTCAGCCCCCGCTAGAGGAGGCCGGCTTCGGAGGCTTTCCCGATGGCCTCGACGCGGTTCCGGGCGCCGAGTTTGTGCAGCGCGGACTGCAAATAGGTCTTCACGGTGTTCCGCGCCAGGCCGGTCGATTCCGCGATCTCCGGATTCGTCTGCCCCTGCGCCGCCAGCCGCAGGACCTCGTATTCACGCCGCGTCAGGCCGCTGCGGGCCAGCGCGTCGGACCGCTGGCCGTCGTCGGGGAAGATGCGCGGATCGACGACGCGCTCACCCTTGAGCACCTGCCGCAGCGCCGCCACCAGATCCGTCCCGGCGACGTCCTTGAGCAGGCAGCCGTGCGCCCCGGAGTCCAACGCCGCCCGGACGCCCTGATGGTCGCCGTGCGCCGTGAACACCACGATCCGCCCGGCCGGGTGCACGCGCCGGAGCTCCGCGATGACCTCGGGCGCGAGCATGTCCGGCAGCCGCAGGTCCAGCAGGATCAGCGCCGGCTTCAGCTCACCCGCCCGCCGGATCGCGGACCGGCCGGTCTCGGCCGAGCCGACCACGGTCATCGCCGGGTCGTAGCGCAGCAGCAGGCTCACCCCGTCGCGGACCACCGGATGGTCGTCCACGACGAGGACCGTCACCGGCGACGGCACGGTTCCGGCACCCAGGCGCGCAGCGTGCACCCGTCGTCCTCGTCGCGGACCAGGCTGACCCGGCCACCGAGCCGCGCGGCGCGCTCGGCCAGCGCGCGCAGCCCCATCCTGGTCCCCGGCTCGGGCTCCTCGTCTTCGGAGCGATGCCCGGTCCCGTCGTCGGCGACGACCACCTGCACGCCGTCGTCGCTGGGCAGCAGGCTGACCACGACGGACAGCGCGTCGGCGTGTTTCTCCACGTTGAGCAGGCCTTCCCGGACGGCCGCCACCAGCAGGCCGGTGCGTTCGGCGTCCAGCCGCGGCACCGGGGCGAGCTGGACGAAGCGCGCCGGGACGCCGCAGCGGGCCTGGAACGAGCGGCAGTGCTCGGCCAGCTCCACCGGCAACGCCCGTTCCGGGCTCGACTCCGACAACGCCAGCAGCGACTCGCGCAGCGCCCTCGACGCGGCCGACACGTCGCCCTCCAGCCGTCGTAGCCGCGATTCGAGCGCCGGATTGTCGCTGATGTCCTCGTGCAGGTTCCGGACCTGGACGCCGATGGAGAACAGCAGCGCGCCGACCGAATCGTGCAGCGCGCTCTGCATCCGGAGCCGCTCGGCGGACAGCGCGGTCTCACGGTCTGACTCGGCGACCGACGCCAGTTTCAGCGCCCGGCCGGCCTCGGTGGCGATGTCTTCGAGGGACTGGACCGCGTCGTCGCCGAAGTCGCGGCGCTCGCGCATGGCGGCGTACGCGATGGCGACCGTCTCGGTCCCGCTGACGATCGGGACGGCGATCATCGCGGCGAGGCCCTCACCGCGTACCTGCGCGTCGAACTGGTGGGTGATGCTCGGCGAGTTGACGTAGTCGTTGACCCTCACCGGCTTGCCCAGCGCGAGCACCCGCCCGCCGATTCCTTGGCCGATGGGCACGGCGAGGTCCTGCAGCGCGTCCGTGCGGGTGCCCGACATCCAGCGGATCACCGCCTGTTCGGGCCCGGTGAGCTCGGCGACGAAGCCGGAATGCGTGCCGATCGACTCGCGGATCAGGCGCGCGGTGCCGTTGAGCGCCGCGACCCGGTCGAGGGTGGCGAGCAGCTCTTCGCGCTCGCGAAGAAGCCCGCCGAGCACCGCGCTGTGCTCGGCGGCGAGGTCTTCAGCGGCGTGCCGTCTCGCCGTCACGCGCTCACGATCGCATATCCGACGTGGTTTCCGACACACCCGTCCGGAGAGGTTCGCCGATGCGTTCTCGCCCGCGGTTGTCTTGAATGGACCCGTGGAGATCCTGGCCGACGCCGCGACACTGGCGCTGTACACGACCGACGCCTCCAACTACCGGCACGTGCCGAAGGGGGTGGTGCTGCCGCGGAGCGTCGACGAGGTGATCGCGGCCGTCGAGGCCTGCCGGGAGGCCGGGCTGCCGGTGATCGCCCGCGGCGGCGGCACCAGCGTCGCGGGCAACTCGTGCGGGCCGGGCGTCGTGATCGACACGTCACGCCACTTCGGCGGCGTCCTCGACCTCGATCCGGAGGCACGCACGGCGAGGGTCGCCCCCGGAACCGTCCTCGACGACCTCCAGCGGCTCGCCGCGCCGCACGGCCTCCGGTTCGGCCCCGACCCGTCGACGCACTCGCGCTGCACGATCGGCGGGATGATCGGCAACAACGCCTGCGGATCGCATTCGGTGGCCTGGGGTCGCACGGTCGACGTCGTCCGGGAGCTGGACGTGCTGCTCTACGACGGCACCCGGCTCACCGTCGGGCCGACCTCGCCGTCCGAAGTGGACGCGAGGGCGGCCATGCCCGGCACGGAAGGCCGGGTCTTCTCGGAGCTGCGCGCGCTCGTCCACGACAACCTGGCGTTACTGCGGACCGAGCTGTCCTCGTTCAGCAGGCGGGTGTCCGGGTACGGGCTGGAGCACCTGTTACCGGAGAACGGCTTCGACGTCGCCAAGGCGCTCGTCGGCAGCGAGGGTACCTGCGTCACGGTGCTGGAGGCGACGGTTTCCCTCGCCGAGGTGCCGCGCCGCAAGGTGCTCGCGGTGCTCGGCTTCGAGTCCGACATCGCCGCGGCCGACGCGGTCCCGGCGATCCTGCCGTGGTCGCCGCTGACCGTCGAGGGCGTCGACGCGGACCTCGTCGCCCTGCTGGAGCCCGGTCGCGCCGACGGGCTTCCGCCGGGTGGCGCGTGGCTGTTCGTCGAGATGGCCGATCCGGAAAAGGCGCGCGGGCTGATCGACGGACTCCGCGGCGCGCTGACCGGATCCGCGCTGCTGGACGACGCGGCCGCGCAGAAGCGGCTGTGGCGGATCCGGGAGGAGGGCGCCGGTCTCGCGACGCGGCTGGCCGGGGGCGAGGAGGCCTGGCCCGGCTGGGAGGACGCGGCCGTCCCGCCCGCGCGTTTGGGCGCCTACCTGCGGGAGTTCAAGCAGCTCATGCGTGAGCACGGCCGCAAGAGCGTCGTCTACGGCCACTACGGTGAGGGCTGCCTGCACCTGCGGCTGGACTTCGATCTGCTGTCACCCCAAGGGATCGCCGGATTCCGGTCGTTCCTCGAAGAGGCGGCGGACCTGGTCGCCGCGCACGGCGGCTCGCTCTCCGGGGAACACGGCGACGGGCAGGCCCGCTCGGAACTGCTGACCCGCATGTACAGCCCCGAAATCCTCGCGCTTTTCGCGCGGTTCAAGGGAATCTTCGATCCGGTGGGTATGATGAACCCGGGCATCCTGGTGAACCCCAGGCCGGTCGACGCCGATCTCCGCGTCCGGCGCGCGCCACTGGACCTCGAAGACGTCACCGCGCTCGCGTACCCGGAGGACCGGGGGAACTTCGGGCAGGCGATGCGGCGCTGCGTCGGCGTCGGGAAATGCCGCAACACCACCGGACCGGGCGTGATGTGCCCGAGCTACCGCGCCACGCGCGAGGAGAAGCACTCGACGCGGGGACGCGCGCATCTGCTCGCCGAAATGGTGAACGGTGAGCTGATCACCGACGGCTGGCGCTCGGAAGAAGTCGCCGAAGCACTGGATCTCTGCCTGTCGTGCAAGGGATGCCTGTCCGATTGCCCGGTCGACGTCGATATGGCGACGTACAAGGCGGAGTTCCTGCACCAGCACCACAAGGGACGGCTGCGCCCGGCGTCGCACTACTCGATGGGCTGGCTGCCGCTGTGGCTGCGCGCGGCGTCGCTGGCGCCCCGGCTGGCGAACACGATGTCACGCCGGTTCTCCGGTCTGCTCAAGAAGTTCGGCGGGATCGCGCCGGAACGGGAGCTGCCGACGTTCGCCACTGCGCCGTTCACGCGACGCCGCGCCGATTTGAAGCGCTGGGCGACCGGCTCGCGGCCCGTGGTGTTGTGGCCCGACTCCTTCAACAACTACCTCACCCCGGACGTCCTCGACGCCGCGGCCGAAGTGCTCACCGCCGCCGGTTACGACGTCGTCCTGCCCGATCGCGGCGTCTGCTGCGGGCTGACCCTGGTGTCCACCGGACAGCTCGACGCGGCGAAGAAGGTGTTGCGCCGCACGCTTTCCGTACTCGAACCGTACCTGCGCTCCGGCTACCTGGTAGCCGGTCTGGAGCCGAGTTGCACGGCTCTTTTCCGCGGTGATCTCCCGGCGCTCCTGCCCGGCGACCCGGTCGCGGAACTGCTCGCCGAACGGACCAGGACCTTCGCCGAACTCGTCGAGGACTCGCCGCTCGAATTCCGGTCGCTGGACGTCGAAGTGCTCAGCCAGGTGCACTGCCACCAGCACGCCGTGCTCGGCTTCGACGCCGACGAGGCCGCGATGCGCGCCGCGGGTGTCCACAATTCCACAATGGACTCCGGCTGCTGTGGACTGGCGGGCAACTTCGGCTTCGAACGCGGGCACTACGACGTTTCCGTCGCCTGCGCCGAAGACCGCATGCTGCCCGCGATCCGTGCCGCGGCCGAGGGCACCGAAGTGGTCGCGGACGGCTTCAGCTGCCGGACGCAGATCGAGCAGCTCGACGGACGGCGGGCAGTGCACCTGGCCGAACTGCTGCGGCGCGCGTTGCCGACCTCGTGAGTGGTGAGGACGGTTAGAACCGTCCTCACCACTCACGAGACGTGACCGAGGCGCGCGTCACGTTCGGCGTACTTCTTCAACGTCAGCAGTTGCTTCCGCATCATGACCAGGTCGCCCCAGCCGAGCAGGAACTCCTTGAGGCGGCCGCGGAATCCCTTCGACGTCACGACGATGCGGCACAGCATGCGGCACGACTTCTCGTCGATCGGTTCGACCGAGTAAGTGGCGGCCACCGGGCCGAACAGGTTCTCGGACTTGGCGAAGGTCCGCCCGGTGAGGCTGTGCCCGCGGTCGACCTCGGTCAGCTCGAACACGATCAGCGTGTCGCCGGGAGCGAGTTCGTCGGCGCCGGGGGTGAGGCTGTCCGGGCTGCGGCGCCCCAGGTTGTCGAGCAGGTCGTAGCTGTAGGGCGCGACCGAGATCTGGCAGAGCCAGCGGTAGGCGAGCGCGGCGGGCGCGTGCACGGTGACCGCGCGGTCGAAGCGGGCGAGAGGGCCGTCGAGCAGGATGTCCGCCGGTTGGGCGCGGCGGCGTTCCTCCGGGGTCGCGCCCCAGTTCGCGGGTGATCCGAAGGGCATGGCCGCCTCCGTACGGTGCCGTATGTTTTTCCATACGGTAGCGTACGGGGCGTGAAACGGAAGCTCGCGCGTGAGGATTGGGCGGACGCCGCGCTCGAAGCGCTGTGCGATGGCGGGGTCGCCGCGATCGCCGTCGAGCCCCTCGCGGCGAAACTCGGGACTACGAAAGGCAGCTTCTACTGGCATTTCGCGAATCGGGGCGCGCTGGTCGAAGCCGCCGTGCGCCGGTGGGCCGAGCAGGACACCGAGGCGTTGATCACGCTGCTTGACGGGATCTCGGATCCGGAGCGAAGGCTGCGTGAGCTCTTCGCGCTCGTCTTCGGGGCCAAGGACGACGAGCGGGCCGAGCCGGCGCTGCTCGCCCACGCTGGCGACCCGGTGATCGGCCCGCTCCTCGCCGAAGTCACCGCGCGACGCGTCGGCTTCATCGTCCGGTGCTTCCGGGAAATGGGCCGCCCGGAAACCGAAGCCCGGCATCGCGGCTTGCTGGCGTACACGGCCTTCATCGGTTTGATCCAGGCGCAACGGGCGAGTGGCGGAACGCTCCTGCCCGCGACGGAACGACCGGGCTACCTGGAGTTCCTGCGCGGGATTATCACCGAGTGAGAAGGATCTTCGGCTCTTCGGGCGGGTGACCGGCCGGATCCTTCCTGCCACCCCGCCCGCCGCTCATCATCATGCTCCATGACAGCCACGTATCCCGCGGCGAAGGACGATCCCGCGACCCCGATGGGCGCGATCTACGCCGAGTACCCGCCGATGTCCCGGGTCGTCTTCCCCAGCGGCTGCGAAGGCTGGCTGGTGACACGGTACGAGGACGTCCGGCTCATCTTCTCGGACACGCGGTTCTCCCGGAACCTGCTCGCGCCCGGCGCGCCGTGCCTCATCGAACCCGGCGACTTCTCCACCGGTGAGCACAGCATCCTGAACATGGACCCGCCGGATCACACGCGGCTGCGGAAGCTGACGGCGCAGGCCTTCACCGTCCGCCGGATCGCCGGGCTGCGGCCGCGGATCCAGGAGATCGCCGACACGCTTCTGCGGGCGATGGCCGAACACGGTCCGCCGGTGAATCTGGTGGAGATGTTCGCCTTTCCACTGCCCACCGCGGTCATGTGCGAGATCCTCGGCGTGCCTTTCGAGGGCAGGGAACGGTTTCGCCAGTGGTCACGCGTGATCGTCACGCCCATGGCGTACAGCCCGGCCGAAGTGGCGCAGGCCCGGCGTGACGGGGCGGACGACATGGCGGCGCTCGTCGCCGTCAAGCGGGCGACGCCGGGGGAGGATCTGCTGAGCGTCCTCGTGCACGCTCGCGACGAGGACGGCGATCGGCTCACCGAGGCCGAGTTGATCGATCTGGCCACCCAGCTCCTGCTCGCCGGGCACGAGACCACGGTCAGCCTCATCGCGACCGGGATCGTGCTGCTGACGGGAAACCCGGATCAGCTCGCCGCGCTGCGCTCGGATCCGAGTCTGACCGCAGGGGCCGTCGAAGAGATCATGCGGTTCGACGGGCCAGCCGACGCGTCGCTGCTCCGGGTCGCGCTGGAGGACGTCGAGCTGAGCGCCGGTCTGGTCCGGCGCGGCGAGGCGGTGCTGGCCCACACCGGCGCGGCGAACCGCGACGAAGCCGCCTTCCCCGGCGCCTCGCGGTTCGACATCCGGCGCCGGAACGCGCCGCAGCTCGGTTTCGGGCACGGCCTCCACTTCTGCCTCGGGGCCGCACTCGCCCGGCTCGAAGGGGAGATCGCGTTCCGGACGCTGCTCGACGGACTGCCGGGGCTGGATCTCGCGGTCCCCGCTTCGGCCATCACCTGGCGTCCGCCGCTCTCGATCCGCGGCCCGGAAGCCGTGCCGGTGACGTGGGCTACCACCAAGCCCGGCTGAGGCTCTCCAGCGTCGGTTCCTCCGGTGCCGGAAGAACCCTGAAGTACCAGGTGAAGTTGCTGTAGACGTGCAGAAGAGCGTATGCCAGGCAACGCCGGGAGAACTCCTCGTCCGGCTCGACGCCGTATCCGGCCAGTAGCCGCCGCAGGAAGTCCTTGTCCCCGCCCGAAACGAACAGGCCGACGGCGACGAAGTCGTACTCGGCCGCACCCCGCATCGCCGGTTCGAAATCGAAGAGCCCGGTCAGTCGCGGGCGTTCGCCGTCATGGGCGACCATGAGGTGGTCACGCATGAATTCGGTGTGCAGAGGGACGATCGGCGGGCTGCCGAGATCGACGGAGTCGAGGAACGCCGGAATCCGGCCGATCCAGGCCTCGTCGAGCCCGGTCCGGCGGTGGTGCTCGACGACCTTCGCGCGCTGCCCGGCGACGAACGCGGCCCAGTCCGGCGGGCCGAGGACGTCGAACCGCGGGTCGTGCAGCGAATGCAGGGCGGCCAGCGCCTCGCCGAGTTCTGGAGCGAGCCGGTGCTTGTCCTCCGTGGACAGTTTCGGCCAAGCGTCCTTCAGTGTTTCGCCGGGCAGGCGCTCCATGAGCACGTAACCCCAGCCGTCCCGTTCGCCGGTGTCGTGCACGGCGGGGGTCGGGATCGGCAGTTTCCCGTGCAGGACCTCGAGCATCGTCCGCTCGGTGGGAAGCTCGTCGCGATGCACCGGCGGGAACAGTTTGAGCACCCGATCGTCGCCGACGGCGTAGACCGGCAGCGAACCCTCGGTGAACGGCACGACTTCGCCGAACCCCAGCGACCTCACCGCCGGAAGGAGGTCTTGCCTGGTCAGCGCGTCGAACTCGGCTTCGGTGCCGGCAGGCGGAAACGGGATCACGGCACGACCGTAGAGCAGCGCGCTGTGGACGGCGACGTAATTAGCCGCTGCGCTCCAGCAGGGTCCGCGCCGCGCCGAGCACCAGACGGCAGACGTCGTCGGGATCCGCGCTGGCCAGCGGTTCCTTGCCGGTGATGTCGCGGACCAGGCCGATCCCGAGCAGCCAGGCGAGGACGAGGTCCGCGCGCAGGTCCGCGTCTTCGGCGTCGGTCAGCGTGGCGAGCACCTTGGCGTACTCCTCGCCGAGCTGCCGCCGGACCGCGGCGGCGGCGCTGTCGTGCCCCGTCGAGCGCAGGTACGCGTCGAGGGTGCGGTCGCGGCCGGTGTCGGATTCCAGCATGCTGCGCAACGCCGTCCCGAGCAGTTCGTCCGGTGGGGTGGTGGCGATCTGCTCGCGTCCGCCGCGCGCCAGGACCTCCTCGAACAGCGCGTCCTTCGAACCGAAGTAGCGGAACAGCAAGGCTTGATTGACTCCGGCGAGTTTCGCGATGTCGCGCACGGTCGTCCGGTCGAAACCACGTTCGGCGAAGAGAGCCGCCGCCGCGTCGAGCAGGGCAGCCCTGGTCGCGGCCGCGTCGCGCTTGCGGACCTGCGGTTCTTCCGTCATCGCCAAAGGCTAGCCGTACGTCGCACGGTAGGCGCATTGACGCTCACCGTGATCATGGTTAGCGTTGTAAGCAGTTGCTTACAAACCGCCGAGCCGGGGGGTTTCCGGACAAATGACCACCACAGACACCGAATTCGTCGCCTATCCCTTCAACGAAGACGCCGGGCTCGAACTCAACGAGGCGTACGCGGCGGCCCGCGCCACCGAGGGCATGCTCCGGGTCCGTCTTCCGCACGGTGAGCCGGCGTGGCTCGCCACCCGGTACGCCGACGCGCGGTTCGTGCTGGGCGACCGGCGCTTCTCCCGCGCGATGGCGGTGGAACGGGACGAGCCGCGAATGGCGCCGGGCAGGCGGCCCGGCGGGATCCTGAGCATGGACCCGCCGGATCACACCCGGCTGCGCACGCTGGTCGCGAAGGCGTTCACCATGCGCCGCGTCGAACTGCTGCGGCCGCGCGTCGCCGAGCTGGCGTCGGGCCTGATCCAGGACATGAAGGCCAAGGGACAGCCCGCCGACCTGGTCGAGGACTACGCGCTGCCGATCCCGGTCGCGGTGATCTGCGAGCTGCTCGGTGTCCCGGTCGAGGACCGGCCCAAGTTTCGCGTGTGGAGCGACGCCGCGCTCTCGACCAGCCCGCTGACCACCGAAGAGATGATGGCGAATCAGGACGAGCTGCGGGCGTACATGCACGTGCTCGTCGAGCAGCATCGCGCCGAGCCCCAGGACGACCTGATGACCGCGCTGATCGAGGCGCGCGACGTCCGCGACAGGCTCAGCGAGCTGGAACTGGTCGACATGTGCATCGGCATCCTGATCGCCGGGCACGAGACCACCGCCAGCCAGATCCCCAACTTCGTCTACGCCCTGCTCGAACAGCCGGACCAGCTCGCCCGCCTCCGCGCGGACCTGGACCTGATCCCGGCCGCGGTCGAGGAACTGCTGCGGTTCATCCCCCTGGGTGCCGGGGCGGGGTTCGCCCGCTACGCCACCGAAGACATCCAGGTGGGTGACGTGCTCGTGAAGGAAGGCGAGCCGGTGATGGTCGCGATCGGCGCCGCGAACCGGGACGCGCTCCAGTTCACGTCGGCGGACACCCTCGAATTCGGCAGGGAGTCCAATCCTCACCTCGGTTTCGGGCACGGCGTGCACCATTGTCTCGGCGCCCCGCTGGCGAGGCTGGAATTGCAGGAGGCCTTGCGGGCGTTGCTGCGAGATCTCCCCGGACTGCACCTCGACGGCGATATCGTGTGGAAGACGCAGATGCTGGTGCGGGGGCCCCGCTCCATGCCGATCGGATGGTGAGCATGAGCTGGAAAGTCGACGTCGATGGCGATACGTGCATCGGCTCGGGGATGTGCGCCGCGCTGAAGCCGGAGGTCTTCGTACTCGAAGGTGCCACGGCGACGGTGGTCACGGGTGAGGTGGAGCCGGACGAGACGGTGCTGGACGCGGCGGACTCGTGCCCCGCGATGGCCATCGAGGTGACGGAAAAGGGTGAGGTGATCGGGCCGCGGCCCTGATGACCGCTCTTTAATACGTGGCGGTCGTCGGTGAAGAGGCGTACGACGACAGGGTGAGCGATGACGGCTTGACCCTCCGCACCCTGACCACCGACGACCTGCCCGCGTTCGCCACGATGCTCGCGCGAGCGTTCCTCACCGACGACACGGAAGGCGTGCGGTTCCGCGAAGCGCTGGTCTTCGAGCCCGAGCGTTCGCACGGCGTCTTCGACGGGAACGAACTCATCGGGACGGGTGAACTGCTCACCCGCCGGATCACCGTGCCCGGCGCTGGGCAGACCCCGCTGGCCGCGGTGACCTCGGTCGGGGTGGCGCCCGGACATCGCAGGCGCGGCGCGCTCACCCGCGTCATGCGCGCGCAGTTGCACGGCCTGCACGAGGATGGCGGCGAGCCGATCGCCGCCCTGTGGGCCTCCGAAGCGACCATCTATCCCCGCTTCGGCTACGGGCTCGCGGCGCAGTTCCATCGCGCGAAGGTGCGCGCGAAGTCCGCCTTCCGGCCCGGCGTCGAACTCGAAACCGAGCGGGTGCGGGAAATCGCCCGCGCGGAGGCGATCCCGCTGATCAAAGCGATCTACGAGAAGGAGGCGCAGCTGCGGGTCGGCGCGCTCGACCGGCCCGGGCCGGCGTGGGAGTTCAACCTCGACGACCGGGAGGTCCGGCACAAGGGCTCGTCGGGGATGAAGTTCGCTGTCCTGCCGGACGGTTACGCGATCTACCGGGTGAAGAGCGATTGGGACGAGGAAGGTCCGCGCGGGACGCTGAGCCTGCAGGAGCTCGTCGCGACCACGCCGCGGACGTACGCGACCTTGTACCGCTTCCTGCTCGACTATGACCTGATCGGCACGATAGAGCTGAACGCGGCGCTCGACGAGCCGCTCGTCCATCTGCTCGCCGACCCCCGAAAGATGACCAGGTCGGCCGGTGACTCCTTGTGGCTCCGGCTGGTCGACGTCGACCGTGGCCTCGTCACCCGCCGCTACGGCGCTCCGGTGGATCTGGTGTTCGGCGTCCGCGACACCTTCTGTCCTTGGAACACCGGGAACTGGCGGCTCGTCACCGATGCCGACGGGAACGCCGAGGTGACGCGCGTGGAGGACGCGCCGGATCTCGAGCTGGGCGTGGACGACCTCGGCGCGATCTTCCTCGGTGGCACCAGGCCCAGCACGCTGGCCGCCGCGGGCCGGATCAAGGAGCGGACCGCCGGCGCGGTTTCCCGGGCGACGGCCGCGTTCGCCACCGACCGCGAGCCGTCCTGTCTCGAATCCTTCTAGCCGGCATTACCTGCCGGGTAATCGACTTCGCGTGGTCGCTCTTGCCAAGGTGACCTGGTGCGAAAGATCAAGAGATTCCTTGGTGTGGCGGCGGTTCTCCTCGGAGCGACGGTGATGGGAAGCGGGGCGGCGGTGGCCGAGACGACCGAGGACTGCTCGATGCCGAAGCAACTCGCAGACCTGGTCGAAGGCGCGGTGTCGCCGTCCGCCTGCGCCTTCATCACCAAACAGACCGAATTCGGGGCGATGCGCTCGGACACCCCCGAAGCGCGGGAAGCCCGCGTTCGTTTGTACGGCACCATTTTCGCCGCCGACGGCACGCTCGCGGAATCGGGCGGCGCCGCGCCGATCCAAGGCAGGGCGAACATCGAGAACAACCTGCGCACCCTGCTCGGCGCGTTCCCGACGTTCCGGTTCACCCCGGTGAAGATCGTGGTGAACGGCGACGCCGTCTTCTACGAGGCGGCCAACGAAGCGGTGATCCACGGCCGGATGGTGCGGTACCCGGCCGTCTACCGGGTGGTGCTCGGGGACGGCGAGGTCACCCAAGGCCGTCGCTATCACGATCGGACGGAATGGTTCCGTCCGGTCGAAAACGACGGCCTTCGTGAGCTTTTCGCCGGTATCGGCGACAACTGTCCTCGACCGGGCCCGGCCTTCACCGGCCCGGGGCTGACCGCGCCGGTGACGGACCCGGTGTGCCATCTCGCCTACCTCGGCAGGCTTTCGGGCGCGATGACCGACGTCCGGCTGGCACCCGATCAGGCGGCGGCGGGGCCGCGCACGAAGTTCCAGGAGTACCGCGGGACCGTGCGGGCGAAGGGGCGGACGATCGATTTCGGGATGGTAGTGGGCACCGGATCCGGCCCTCTCCGCTACTACTTCGACACGCTCCCGCTGAGCTACGACGACGCGGAAACGGCCGCTCTGTTCACCAAGCTGCTCACGGGCGCAGCACCCCTTGCTCGGTGACGACCGCGGTGACCAGCTCGAACGGTGTCACGTCGAAGGCCGGGTTGAACACCTCGGCGCCTTCGGGAGCGACCTTCGTACCACCGAAACCCAGAACCTCGCCGGGATCGCGCTCCTCGATCACGATCCCGGCGCCGTCCGGCATCGCGTTGTCCACAGTGGACGATGGGGCGACGACCACGAACGGGACTCCGTGGTGCTTCGCCGCGATCGCCAGCCCGTAGGTGCCGATCTTGTTGGCGACGTCGCCGTTGGCGGCGATCCGGTCGGCGCCGACGAGCACGCAGTCGACCAGGCCGCGGCCCAGCGCGGCGGCGGCCGCGCCGTCGGGCTGGATCCGGTACGGGACACCGGCTTCGGCCAGTTCCCACGCGGTCAGGCGAGCGCCCTGCAGCAGCGGCCTGGTCTCGTCGACCAGCACGGACTCGACCAGGCCACGCGCCTGAAGATGCCAGACGACGCCGAGCGCGCTACCCCAGGCGACCGTGGCGAGGTGGCCCGCGTTGCAGTGGCTGAGTAGCCGCAACGGCCGCCGACCGCAGTGTTCGAGCACCACTCCGGCCGCCAGCCGGGAGGCTTCGTGATTGATCCGCTCGTCCTCGTCGAGGATCGCCAGCGCTTCGGCGAGGACGGCTTCCGGTCCGTCCGGGAGCTTCGCGAGGGCGCGGGAGACACCCCAGCTCAGGTTGACCGCCGTCGGCCGGGCCTGGGCGACGCGGTGCGCCTCGGCCTCGACGTCGCCCCCGGCGCGGGCCGCGAGCACGACACCGAGCGCCCCCGCCGCGCCGAGCGCCGGTGCCCCGCGCACCGCCAGCCGCTGGATGGCGTCGACGAGTTCGCCGACCGTGCGCAGTTCGAGCACGCGATACTCGGCGGGAAGGACGGTCTNCCGCCAGCCGGTCAGTTCTTCGGCGAACCGGTCCCCAGTCAAGGAGACCTTCACGGACCGCTGCCTTCGTCAGGTGATGATCGTGACGACAGGCTCTCCGGCCTTCGCGGCCCCGGCGAAGAAGGTCACCAGTTCGTCGTAGTACCCGCGCACGTAATCCAGCGCGTCGGGCTCGTCCCAGATCGACGGGTAGACCCCCTCGGCCTCGAGAACCGACAGCTCGACGCCTTGCGAGAGCCGATCGAACCCGGTCCGCGCCATCTCCGCCGAGATCGTCCGCACTTCCTCCGCGCTGAAATGCCGCGGCGGCCCGTCACTGTCCGCTTCCCCCAGCAAAGTCCCGCCCAGTACGAAATCGACTTCGAACCCGGCGCGCCCTGCCAGGAACCACAGCGCGTTCCACGCCTTGTCGATGTCCACCGCCCGCTCGGTTCCGGCGGCCTTTTCGGCATACGCCCAGTACCGCTCGGGCTCCTCGGTCAGTTCACGCAACTCGTCCGGCGTGACCCGCAGGTACGCCCCGCACATGCCCATCGGTCAGAGACCCGCCATCAGGTCGGTCTCGGTGATGCCCGGCCCCTGCCCGGCGCGGATGAACCACTCGACGCCGAACGCCTGCGCGAAGGCCTCGTCGGGCATCGCGAGGAAGAACGAATCCTCACTGATCTGGCTGGCGTGCGCGCGCATCGCGGCACGTTTGTACGGCAGGTACGCGGTGACGTCGACCCTCGCCGTCAGGACGGCTTCCGGCTTGCCGAACTCGGAACCGTCTTCGAAATCGGGAAGATCCTCCGCCTTCATCTGCCCGGTCCGCACCGCCTCCTCCATGCCGCGGCGCATCTCGTCACTGTTGCTGGTCGCCTCGTAGACCCGCGGCGTGCCCGCCAGCTCGGCCGCCCGCATCCCGACGCGATGCACCTGGATGTGATCCGGATGCCCGTAGCCGCCGTTGTCGTCGTAGACGGTCAGGACGTCGGCCTGCTCCTCGCGCAGGATCGCGGCCAGACGCTGCGCGGCCTCCTCGACGTCGGCCTGCCAGAAGGTGCCGGGCACGTCGTTGCGCGGCTCGCCCATCATGCCGGAATCGGTGTACCCCAGGAACTCCACCCGCTTGGCCCCCAGGACCTCGGCGGAAGCGTGCGTCTCCTGCACGCGGCGCTGCCACAGCTCCTCTCCGTCGTCGAGGAAACCGTCCGGCACCTCGCCGACCTCCCCCCTGGTCGCGACGACGAGCACGACACGGTGACCTTCCTCGAAGGCTTTGCGCATGACGCCGCCCGCGACGATGCACTCGTCGTCGGGGTGGGCGTGAAAACTCACCAATGTGGCCATGGTGGGGAAACTACCGGGAGGCACCGACATATTCCGGAGATTGCCTGCCATTTGTGGTGCGGGCTCACGCGGGGAAGGTCCGCCCGAGGAACTCCAGCGTGAGCGCCCAAGCCGCCGCGGCGGGCTCCGGCTGATGGAACATCGGCGCCACATGGTTGTGGAACGCGTGCCCCGCGCCCTCGTGGATGTGGATCTCCGCCCCGTCGTGGGAAGCCACCGCCTCGGCCAGCTTCCGCACCCCCTCGACGGGAATGTAGGGATCCGCGCCACCGAACTGGAACTGGATCGGGCAGGTGATCTCGTCCAGCAAGGGAAGTTGCTCCGGAACGCGCGAGCCGTAGTACGAAACCGCGACGTCCGGGTCGCCCTCGGCGGCGGCCGCGAAGGCCATCGAACCGCCGAGGCAGAAGCCGAAGACGCCCGCGCGGCCCTCGGTTCCGGGCAGCCCGCGCAGCGTCGCGAGGGTCGCGAGCACGTCACCGACGGCGCGTGCCGGGTCGAGTTGGCCGGCGACGGCCATCGAGGCCGAGACCCCGGCTTCGTCGTGCGTGGCCGACCAGCCGGGGGAGATCCGCCAGAACAGTTCGGGCACGGCGACGATGTAGCCGAGGGCGGCCAGGTCGGCGGCGACCGACTTGAGGTAGTCGTCGAGACCGAAGATCTCCTGGATCAGCACCAGACCCGGGCCGGAGCCGGATTCGGGCAGCCAGAGCGGGGCGTCGAACGAGCCGTCGGCGACGGTGACCTTGGTCATCGGGTTCCTTCCAGTGCGCGCACGAGGCAGTCCGCCACCAGGGCGGCCTGTGTGCCGTCGGGGTCGAGGTCGGGATCGAAGATGGTCAGCTCCAGCCCGGCGACGCCGGGGATGGCGAGCAGGCCGCGGAGCAGTTCGACGAGCTTGTCCGGGCTGAGCCCGCCGGGATCGGGACTGTCCACAGCGGACACGAATTCCGGATCGAGCGTGTCGATGTCGATGTGGATCCAGAAACCGTCCAGCGGCGCGAAGATCTCGCGGGCGGCGGCGAGCGCGCCGCCGGTGCCGGACGCCATGATCTCCTGGCTCGTGACGACGCGAAGCCCGGCTTCCCGCGCCTCGGCGGACTCCTCCGCACGGACTCCGAGCACGAGGACGTCTTCGTCCCGGACGTAAGGACCCAGACCGTCCACATCGGCCAGTTCCGGCCGGCCACGGCCAGTGACGACGGCGAGGGCCTCACCGCCGACCGAGGCGACGTGGTCGGAATTGCCGAGATGCCGGAAGTCGTCGTGCCCGTCGAAGTAGACGATGCCGAAGCGTCCTTCGCGACGCAGAGTCAGCATGGCGGCGAGCGCGATCGAACAGTCGCCGCCGAGCACCACCGGGAAGCCGCCGTCCGCGCGGATCTTCGCCAGCCGTGCGGCGAGGGCCGCGGTGTAGGTCGCGATCCCTGCCGCGTTGCGCACGCCGCTGCCGGGCGACCAAGCGGGCAGATACCGCGGCGGGGTGACGACACCGCCGTCCCTCGCGCCCAAACGGGTGAGCAGACCGTGGTCACGCAGCGCGCCCGGAGCCTTGTAGCAGCCGGGGACCACACCTTCGGCGGGCGGGCGCAGTCCGAGATTGGACGGTGCGTCGAGCAGTACGAAATTCCCCATGCCCCCACCGTAGTAGTGACGCCTGGTGCGACGCCGTCCGTCCCTTTAGGTTGAAGGGGACGGACAGAGGAGGCTCAATGGCGGAGCGGACGAAATACATCCTCGACGAAGCGGACATGCCGACCAGGTGGTACAACGTCGTCCCGGATCTGCCG
The DNA here is from genome assembly GCF_037997115.1 of Amycolatopsis coloradensis. Classification (NCBI taxonomy): domain Bacteria; kingdom Bacillati; phylum Actinomycetota; class Actinomycetes; order Pseudonocardiales; family Pseudonocardiaceae; genus Amycolatopsis; species Amycolatopsis coloradensis. Next base: position 4,793,522 of record NZ_CP150484.1, on the reverse strand, counting down.
GAGCCGCCACCGCCGCCGTTGCATCCGGGCACCCGTGAACCGGTCGGCCCGGACGATCTCGCGCCCCTGTTCCCGCAGGCGCTCATCGCCCAGGAAGTCAGCACCGAACGATACATCGACATCCCGGAAGAGGTCCTCGACGTCTACCGGCTCTGGCGGCCGTCGCCGCTGTTCCGCGCGAGGCGGCTGGAGAAGGCGCTCGGCACTCCCGCTCGCATCTACTACAAGTACGAGGGTGTCAGCCCGGTCGGCTCGCACAAACCCAACACCGCGGTCCCACAGGCGTTCTACAACGCGGCGGAGGGTGTCACGAGGCTGACCACGGAAACCGGCGCCGGACAGTGGGGGAGCGCGCTCGCGTTCGCGTGCGCCACTTTCGGGCTCGAGTGTGAGGTGTGGCAAGTCCGCGCCTCGTTCGACCAGAAGCCGTATCGCAAGCTGATGATGGAGACCTTCGGCGCGACGGTGCATCCGAGCCCGTCCGAGTTGACCGAATCCGGTCGTGCGATCCTGGCCGCGGACCCGGACTCGACCGGGAGCCTCGGCATCGCGATCAGCGAGGCGGTCGAGCAGGCGGCGCGGGCGGAGAACACGCGTTACGCGCTCGGCAGCGTGCTCAACCACGTGCTGCTGCACCAGACGATCATCGGCGAAGAGGCGCTCAAGCAGTTCGAACTGGCCGGGGACACCCCGGACGTCCTCGTCGGCTGCACCGGCGGCGGATCCAACTTCGGCGGGCTCGCCTTCCCGTTCCTGCGCGAAAAACTCGCCGGGCGGATGGACCCGGTGATCCGCGCGGTCGAACCGGCCGCCTGCCCGACCCTCACCCGCGGGAAGTACGCGTACGACTTCGGGGACACCGCCGGGTTGACGCCGTTGCTGAAGATGCACACGCTCGGTCACGACTTCATCCCCGACCCGATCCACGCCGGCGGCCTGCGCTACCACGGGATGTCGCCGCTGATCTCGCATATCTACGAACTCGGGCTGATCGACGCGGTCGCCATCGGGCAGGAGGACTGCTTCGCGGCAGGCGTGCGGTTCGCCCGCGCGGAGGGCATCATCCCCGCGCCCGAGCCGACTCACGCGCTCGCCGCGTGCATCCAGGAAGCTTTGCGGTGCAAGGAAACCGGGGATGAGAAGGTGATTCTGACCGCGCTGTGCGGGCACGCGCACCTCGACCTCCCGGCGTATGGCGCGTATCTGGCGGGCGACATCTCCGACCACGCGCTGTCCGACGAGGTCCTCGAGAAGTCCCTCACCGGCCTCCCCTGAGCGCAATTCGTCCTCTGGATGCGGTCCTTGCGTGTGCAAGTACCGCATCCAGAGGACGAAACGCGAGCGGGTCAGCTGGTCACCTGCTCCTGATCGTCCACAAGAGACACCGCATCGCGGCAAAATGCCCGTTTGATAAAGATATATACCTTTCTGGGTCGGGGTCGTGAGTGGCAAGGAGGGTTAGAACGCT
>NZ_CP150484.1:4776874-4792044 GCF_037997115.1 Amycolatopsis coloradensis | reverse complement strand
GGCAAGGAGGGTTAGAACGCTCCTTGCCACTCACGACCCCATCGAGAAGACGTGCAAAATGCCCAAATCAGGCACTTCGGCTCGGTAAGTGTCCCTTGTGGATAGTCGAATGGGGTTGGATCTCCTTGGCGAGTCCCGCTCCTGCCGCCAACTCCGCCACGCGTCCAGAGGGCGAAACGCGAGCGGGTCAGCCGGTCACCTGGTAGCCCGACGTCCGGTTCCGCCCGGTGTTCTTCGCCTCATAGAGTGCCCGGTCCGCGACGGCGAGCACCGCGTCGAGGTCGGTCACGCCCGGCCGGTCGGCGAGGCCGATCGACACGGTGACGTGCTCGGGCAGGTCACCGGCACGCGAAGCCACGCTCGACCGGATCCGTTCCGCGATCGCGTGGGCGTGGACGGCGGGGGTGCCGGGCAGCAGGACGACGAACTCCTCACCGCCGAACCGCCCGACCAGATCCGTGCCGCGCACCTCGGTGCGCAGCGTTTCCGCGATCGCCGCCAGATACCGGTCGCCGACCAGATGCCCGTGCCGGTCGTTGATCAGTTTGAACCGGTCGACGTCGACCATCAGCAGGCTGGTGTGCCGCCCCGCGCGCCGCGCGCGGTCGAGTTCGTCGGCCGCCGCTTCGCGCCACGCCTTGGCGTTGAGCAGTCCGGTCTTGGCGTCGCTGCGCGCCTGCCGTTTCAGTTGCCGCAGCAGGACGCCGCGGTGCAGCACCAGCGTGATCCCGACGACCAGCAGCAGCACCACCGGCCAGTCCCGCAAAGCCCACGCGACGATGACGCCGAGCGCGATCGTCGCCGCTTCGAGCGCGTATTCGAACGGCTTCGCCAGCGCGTCGCGCAGCCGCTCGTGCGGTGTGCCGTAGTACACCGCGATGGTCATGAGCACGGTGTTGACCAGCAGGAAGACCCCGCCCGCCGCGACGATCGACCCGAACGCGGAGACGTCGCGGGGGAGCATGTCGAACGGGGCCGCGTACCGGGAGAGGAAGGCGGCGGCCGCGAACCCCGAGAGCACGGTCGCCGAGGTGGAGAACATCCGCCGGAACAACGGGTTCGGCTGCCCGCGGAACCAGCGGTAGAAGAACGACACGGCGATGACCAGCGCGGCGAGCGCCGGGTGCACCAGCAGCACGGCCGCGAACGTCCACACGCTGTCGAGCGAGATGTGCGGCGTGCCCGCGAACCGTTCCCGCACCCGCTCGACCGGACGCGACAACTCCGTGTACGCCACGGCACTGACGATCAGGATCGCGAAGGGGAGTGCGTCGCCCCGAGTGAACGGGATCCGGAGAAAAGACCAGGCGGATCCGGCGATCGCCGCGACGTCCACCAGGAGGACGAAGCCGATCAAGCCGCGGTTGGGTAGCCGCCACAGCGCCCAATTCGTTAGCGCCACGGAGACGAACGTAACCGGTTGGATACTAGGTGTCACTACGCTGTATGGGTAGGCGTGGGTGCACCACGCGTGACCGGATCGGGGAAGTGGAGGGGGTGAGCTCCATGCGCGGGCAGAACTGGTGAATACCCGGTTCCGGTCAAAGGGGGTGAAGCGGGGCCACGTGGCGCCAAGCCCGGGTGGCCGGAACAGCCACTACGAGACCGGCGAGTGCGATGACCGAGACCGTCGTCGCGGGTGAACCGAGCACGCCGACGAGCAGGCCGCCGGCGATCAGCCCGATTCCCTGCACGGCGATGAGTCCCGACCCGGCGAGGCCGAACGCCTGGCCTCGTTCGGTGTCGGGGACCAGCCGCATGAACGTGGTGCTCGCGGTGACCTGGTAGGCCGCGCACATCCCGGACAGTATGAGCAGTCCGGCGGCGTAGGGGAGCGAAGGCCGGAACCAGAACGCCGCGAGCGGCACGATCGCGCCGAGCGCCAGCCCGCCGACCATGCGCAACCGGACTTCGGGCCGCACCAGACGGCCCAAGGCGAACACCCCGAGCACGATCCCCGCGGGATGCGCCGCGAGCAGCAGTCCCGCCGTCGCCGCGCCGCCGCCGATCTCCGCGGCGTAGGGCACGGCGAGCCCTTCCGGCACGATCACGAACCCTGCCAGCCACGCCAGCCCGACCAGCGCGCGCAGCCGTCGATCGTGCCAGATCGTCCTGGCACCGGCCGAAAGCCGCCGCAGGGTCGACGTCGCCGGTCCGCTCGCTCCCGAAGCCGCCCGGGCGCGGACGCCCAGCCGCAGGACGATCGCCGAGACACCGAACGTCACCGCGTCCAGTGCCAGCCCGCGGCCCGGCCCGATCGCGGCGATCACCGCGCCGCCCAAGGCGAATCCGGCGAGCTGGCCGACCTGGTTGGTGATCTTCATGAGGGACTGGCCGAGGACGTAGGAATCCCCGCTGAGCACCGACGGCAGGACCGCGGCCTGCGCGGCGGTGAACGGCGCGTTGGCCAGTTGCACCACCACGAGCACGGCGGCGAGCACGGGCAACGGGATGCCGGGGACGGCGAGCACCGCGACCAGGAGCGCGCGGACGACGTCGGAGCAGACCATCACCGCGCGGCGCGGGAACCGGTCGGCCAGACCGCCGAGCAGCGGCCCGCCGATCAGATCGGGCAGATAGGTGAGCGCGTAGGTCAGCGCGGGCCAGGTCGCCGAACCGGTCCGCTCGAACACCAGCACCGACAGGGCGACCCTGGCCACCTGGTCACCGAGGATCGACTGGAGTTCCGCGAACCAGATCGCCCGCAGTTCGCCGACCGCGAGGATCTGCCGGAAGGTCGCCTTGGACTCCACGAGGTGACCACCCCCGCCAGGTCGGGTGAGTCACCGAGCGTACCGCCCCGGACGCGCGTGGTGAACCGTCAAGAGGCTGAAGGGCGCTTTCCCCGCATGTGATGCAGGGAAAGCGCCCTTCGCCTCGTGAGATGGGGGGAAAGTCCCCTTCAGCCCCGGGTTACTCCGTGCCGCAGGTGATCTTCGGCTGCGGGTTGTAGTGCACGTTCCTGGTGTGACGACGGATCTCGCGGCCGGTCGAGGCATCCTTGATGACCCGGGTGTCCGACGTGGTGAAGCCGGGCGCGCCGTTGCTGGGCTTGCAGTTCTCGGCGGGGCCGGGCTTCGTCGGCGGCTCGGACGAGTTGGTGCGGCCGCCGGGGATCGACTCGACGGTGTACTTCTTGGTGCCCCACAGCCGGATCGTGATGTCCGACGGCGTCCAGATGGTCTGGATCGCGACACCGGTGTCCGTGTCGTTGGTGAACTTCAGGTCGATCACGCTGCCGCCGTTGTGGTTCTGGAACACGGTCGCCTCGCGCGCGGCGGGGTAGCGGCTGATGTAGTAGCTGTGTTCTTTGTGCTCGGTGTCCTTCATGCCGGCGAAGTACGAGGCGTTGTACAGCGTGGTCGCGAACTGCGAGATCCCGCCGCCGACCTCGCGGCCGGGCGCGCCGTCCTTGATGACACCGGCCTCGACGTAGCCCTGCGCCGTGCCGCGCGGCCCGGTGAACCCGTTGAGGCTGAACGTCTCGCCCGGCTTCACGATGGCGCCGTTGACCTTCTGCGCCACGACCCGGATGTTCGTCCCCGAGTCCGGCGCGAACCCGCCGGTCTTGAACTCGCTGACGACCTCCTTGATGCCGAGCTGGTTCGCCTGCTCGGTGGTCACCTTGGCCGGGGTCTTCTTGTAGGTCACGGGCAGCTCGCGGGGTGCGGCGCGCTTGAGCACGTCGAGCACCGGCTTGAGGCTCGGCTCCCAGTCGACGACGTTGGCGTCCTCGGAGGGCTGCACGGTCGGCTTGCCGCCTTCGAAGACGATCTGCGCGTCCTTGCCCTCCTTCTCGGTGGACTTCAGCTGCGGGCCCGCGGCCTCGATGATCTTGTTGTTGTCCACCTTCGGGTTCAGCACGCCGCCGTCGACGGGCTCGAAGGTCAGCGCGGCCGCGATCTGCTCGGGTTTGACGATCGCGTCCTTGCCCTCGCCCTTGACGACCATCGGCGACGCCACGGCGGGCTTCGCGATCTGCTCGAGAGCGGCGTGGACGGCCTCCGGTGAGACCTTGACCGGGGTCTGGGTGACGGCGAGCGTCAGCGCCTCGCCACTGGCCCAGCGCTCCAGGATGGTCTTCTTGGCGGCTTCGAGGTCGAGCTTCTGCCCGGTCTTCGGCTCGACGGCGACCGGCTTGGCCTCCTCGAAGCGCACGGTGCCCTCGACGGGGTCGCGGTCGACCTTGTCGCGCAGGTTCTCCAGCGCGCCGGTGAGCTTGGCGTCGTCGGTCTGCGTGACGACACCGACCTCGGTGGTCGAGAAGAACGACGCGATCCGGGTGAACGGGTTCAGCGGCTGGTCACCGGCCTGGTCGAGGGTGGCGGGCCAGTCGAGGCGCAGCCCCGCGTTGTTCGGCGCCAGCGACTCCTCGGCGTCGCCCGCGACGACCTTCACCGGCCGGGTCAGCCGCGGCTCGATGCCGCCGCGGAGCTCCTTCTCGGCCGCCGCGCGGTCCATCCCACCGACGTCGACCCCGGCGACGGTGACGCCTCGGGGGACGCTGCCCTGGGAGACCAGCACGTCGAGGGCGTACGCGACGACCAGCAGGCCGAACACGCCGCCGCCGATGAAGGCGGCCTTGCGGTAGCTGCGGCGGCGCTTCGGTGGCGCGGGCTCCTCCGGCGTGGCAGACTCCGCGAACCCGGGCGTGACGACCGGGAGAATGTCCGTCTGCTCAGCGTGGGACTCGGGCCAGCGCGGTTCCTGCGGCAACTCTCCACCCTCCACGGTCCGGCGTAGCCGGGCGTCGTGATCGAACATCCGGGCTTCCACATGTTCCGGACGTAGGTTCAAGATACGGGGCGCGTTTTGTGGCCGTGCAACTCGCCCGGTTGGGTGAGCGGGTCACTCCGTCGGGTGGTCACCGGGCGTCAGGTTCGGGATTTTCACCCACTCTGGCGAGAAAGTCGAAGTCACAGCCCTCGTCGGCCTGCGTGATGTGTTCGGCGTACAACGCGCCGTAACCCCGTTCGTACCGTGGAGCGGGCGGGTTCCACCGTGCCCGGCGACGTTGCAATTCCGCATCATCGACGTCGAGGCTCAACTGTCGCGAAGGAACGTCCAAAGTGATCCGATCGCCGTCGCGGACCAGCGCGAGCGGTCCGCCGACGTGGGATTCCGGCGCGACGTGCAGCACGCACGCCCCGTAACTGGTGCCGCTCATCCTGGCGTCGGAGACGCGGACCATGTCCCGGACGCCCTTGGCCAGCAGGTGATCCGGCAGCGGCAGCATCCCGTATTCAGGCATCCCCGGACCGCCGAGCGGGCCGGATCCGCGCAGGACGAGGACCGAATCCTCGGTGATGCCGAGCGAGGGGTCGTTGACACGGTTCTTCAAGTCCTCGTAGTCGTCGAAGACCACCGCGGGTCCGGTGTGGACGAGCAGCCGGGGATCGGCGGCGATGTGCTTGATCACCGCGCCCGACGGCGCCAGATTGCCGCGAAGCACCGCGACCCCTCCCTCGGCGGCGACCGGGTTGTCACGCGTACGGATGACGTCGTCGTCGTGCACCTGCGCCGAAGCCAGGTTTTCGCCGAGAGTCCGGCCTGTGACGGTGACCCGATCGGTGCACAGCAGGTCGGTCAGCCGGGAGAGCAGGCCAGGAAGCCCGCCGGCGTAGTAGAAGTCCTCCATCAGCCAGTCACCGCCGGGGCGGATGTTCGCCAGCACGGGGACCCGGCGCGCGATCGCGTCGAAATCGTCGACGGACAAGGGGATCCGCGCGCGCCCGGCCATCGCGATCAGATGGATGACGGCGTTGGTCGAGCCGCCGAGCGCCAGCACGGTGGTGATCGCGTCGGCGTACGCGCGCTCGTCGAGGATCTTCGTGACGGTGAGGTCCTCCCACACCATCTCGACGACACGCGCTCCGCTCGCCGCGGCCATCCGGTGGTGCGCCGAGTCGACGGCGGGGATCGACGCGGCGCCGGGCAAGGTCAGGCCGAGCACCTCCGCGACCGACATCATGGTGGACGCGGTCCCCATCGTCATACAGGTTCCGGGAGAACGGGCCAGCCCACGCTCCAATTCGGACAGTTCCTCGTGGCCGATCAGCCCGGCCCGCTTGTCGTCCCAGTACTTCCACATGTCGGTGCCGCTGCCGAGCACTTCGTTCCGCCAATGCCCGCGCAACATCGGGCCGGCGGGGACGAAGATCGCGGGCAGTCCCGCGCTCGTCGCGCCCATCAGCAACGCCGGTGTCGTCTTGTCGCAGCCGCCCATGAGGACCGCTCCGTCGACGGGGTAGGACCGCAGGATCTCTTCGGTCTCCAGCGAAAGCAGGTTCCGGTAGAGCATGGGTGTCGGCTTCTGGAAGGTCTCCGACAGGGTCGCGACCGGGAACTCCAGCGGGAAGCCGCCCGCCTGCCACACCCCGCGTTTGACCTGTTCCGCCCGCTCTCGCAGATGCATGTGGCAGGGGTTGATGTCGCTCCAGGTGTTGAGGATCGCGATGACGGGTTTCCCGAGGTGCTCCTCCGGGTTGTAGCCGAGTTGCCTGCTCCGGGCCCGGTGGCTGAAACCGCGTAGTTCGTCGCCGCCGAACCAGCGGTGGCTTCGGAGTGCCTCAGGGTTCCTCATGACCGTGAGTATGACATCTCATATATGATCGCCCCATGCCTTCGACCTTCAGCCTGCCCGCTTCACGGACCGAAGTGGTGCTCGAAGAGATCCGCCGCGGCATCCTCACCAGGGAGCTGAAGCCCGGCCAGCCACTGGTCGAAGCCGAACTCGCGGCCCGGCTCGGGGTGTCGAAGACACCGGTCCGTGAGGCGCTCAAGGTGCTGTCGAACACGGGACTGGTGACCTTCAGCCCGTACAAGGGCGCTTCGGTGTGCGTGGTCGACGCGGAGCTGGCGAAGTCCGTCTACGACGTTCGCATGGTGCTGGAGCCCGAGGCCGTGCGCCGGTCGGTCGAACGCCGCTCGCCGGAACTGTTCGAAGACGCCGCGGAGGCGTTGAAGGAGGCGTCGGCGGCGATCTCGGCCAAGGATCAGGCGGCGCTCAGCCTGCTCAACCGCCGGTTCCACCGCGCGCTCTACAGCGGCTGCGGCAATCCGCTGATGGTCTCGATGCTGGACGACCTCAAGGACCGCGCGGCGCTGATCAGCGTGGTCGGCTGGGCGGCGAATCCCAGCTGGCGCGGGGAATGGGCCGAGCACAAGGCGGTGCTGGCGGCGGCGAAGAAAGGTGACGCCGACGGCGCGGCGGGGCTGCTGCGCGCCCACATCGGCGACTTCCTGGACCGGATCCTCGAGACCATCGGCGACGAATGATGCGCTTGTTGCTCATCGCCGACACGCATCTGCCTCAGCGCGCGAAGGTGCTGCCGGCTCAAGTCTGGCGCGAGGTCGAGGCGGCGGACGTCGTCATCCACGCCGGTGACTGGGTCGAGGTCGCCCTGCTCGACGAACTCGAGGACCGGAGCAAGCGGCTCATCGGGGTCTACGGCAACAACGACGGCGCGGACCTGCGGGCGCGGCTCCCCGAGATCGCGCGGGCGGACCTCGACGGCGTCCGCCTGGCGGTCATCCACGAAACCGGCGGTAAGCAGGGGCGTGAGCGCCGCTGTGACGAACAGTTCCCGGACACCGACGTCCTCGTGTTCGGGCACAGCCACATCCCCTGGGACACGGTCACACCGAAGGGGTTGCGCCTGCTGAACCCCGGCTCGCCGACCGACCGGCGGCGTCAGCCGTTCTGCACCTATCAGACCGCCGAGATCCGCGACGGCGAGCTGCACGACGTGGCTCTTCATGAGCTGCCGCCTCGCCGCTGACCGGGTAGACAGGTAGCCATGGAACCGGCGCAGGCGTTGAGGGAGATCGCGTTCCGGCTGGAGCGCGCGGGCGAGCCGACCTACCGGGTGCGGGCGTTCCGGCAAGCGGCTTCGGTGATCGCCAAGGTCAAGCCCGACGACCTGCGCAAACGCGCCGAGGCGGGCACGCTGACCGCGTTGCCGAATATCGGCAAGGCGACCGCGGCCGTCGTCGAAGACGTCCTCGCCGGACGCCGTCCCGCGTATTTCGAGAAGCTCGGCGAGCCGAAGCTGCCCGACGGCGGCCCGATGCGGGCGGCGTTGCGCGGCGACTGCCACACCCATTCGGACTGGTCCGACGGCGGAAGCCCGATCGAGGAGATGGCGGAGGCCGCCCGCGCGCTCGGCCACGAATGGATGGTGCTGACGGATCACTCACCGCGGCTCACCGTCGCCAACGGACTTTCGCCGGAACGGCTGCGGCGGCAGATGGACGTCGTCGCGGAACTGAACGAGACGATGGCGCCGTTCCGGATCCTGCACGGTATCGAGGTCGACATCCTCCTCGACGGCACGCTGGACCAGGAGGAAGGACTGCTGGAACAGCTGGACTTCGTCGTCGCGAGCGTGCACTCGAAACTGCGGATGCCCGCGAAGGAGATGACGCCGAGGATGATCGCCGCGGTGCGGCATCCGCGGGTTCGCGTGCTCGGTCACTGCACTGGGCGGTTGGTGATGGGAGGCCGTGGAAAGCGGCCGGAGTCGGAGTTCGACGCGGAGGCGGTGTTCACCGCGTGCCGTGACAACGGGGTCGCCGTCGAGATCAACTCGCGTCCCGAGCGCCGTGACCCGCCGACGCGCTTGCTGAACCTGGCCGTGGACCTGGGTTGCGACTTCGCGATCGACAGCGACGCGCACGCGCCGGGGCAGCTGGACTGGCTGGTCTACGGTTGCGCGCGGGCCACCGAGCTGGGGATCGAGCCGGACCGGGTGATCAACACGCGGACCGCGGAGGACCTGCTGGCGTCGTGAAGGCCTCCTTGCCTACCTTGAGGGTAGGGAAGGAGGCCTTCACCACCTCTGGGACCGCCACGCTCGCTTAGTAGGTTCTGCCGGTGCGCGGGTGGCGGTTTCGCGTGATCGGACGGACGACTCGCGGCGGAAACCGGCCGCGGGTCGTGTCGTCCATCCAGTCACGCGTGTCGTCCACCGGATCACGCGTGTCGTCCGTCCAATCACGTAACATCGCCGACTCAGCGCCCGGAATGGCCTGAACCCGTTCCGCGTTACCGCTTCTCGTAGCCACCAACCGAGAGAAGCGAGACACGGATGTCGTCATTCGTCATGACCGCCGAAGAACGGGAAGCCTTCCTGAGCGAGGTCCACATCGGGGTCTTGGCCGTGGAACGGGAAGGCCGGGCGCCGCTGGCCGTGCCGGTCTGGTACGACTACGAGCCAGGCGGAGAGCTCCTGATCTGGATGGACGGCGGCTCGGTCAAGGACAAGGCGATCAAGAAGGCGGGCAGGCTCAGCCTGGTCGCGCAGTCGGAGACGCTGCCGTACAAGTACGTGACGGCCGAGGGTCCGGTCATCGCGAACGACGCGCCGCCGACCAGGGAGCAGGCGCTGAAGATCGCGCACCGCTACCTGCCTGAGGACGAGGGCACGAAGTACGTCGACGGCGCGCTCGGCGACAACTCCGTGCTGGTCCGCGTCCGGCCGGAGAAGTGGCTGAGCAACGACCAGGGCAAGGCCTGACCGGACGACGGTGTCCCGGCGGGCGAGCCGCCGGGACACCGTCGTTCAGCCCGCGATCGGCTCGAACTCGACGACGCTGTCGAGTGCCTTGCCCATCGCGGCGTTCCCTTCGCGTTCGATCATGATCTCCACCAGCACCGGCCGCGACGTCCGCTCGGCCTCCTTGCGTGCCCACTCCAGTGAAGCCCGGATCTCGCCCGGCTCGGTGACGCGGGTGCCGGAGCAGCCGTAGGCCTCCATGACCTTCACGTTGTCCGTGCCGATCTTGTCGTAGTGGATGTCGACCTCGAAGTTCATCTCGTAGCCGGTCTCGGCCTGCCGGATGAGCCCGAGGTACTCGTTGTTCAGCATGATCAGCACGAACCCGACGTCGTACTGCGCGGCGACCGCCAGCTCCTCCACCAGGAATTGGAACGAGTAGTCCCCGACGACGCCGACGACCTCGGCCTCCGGTTTCGCCTTCTTGACCCCGATCGCCGCCGGGATCTCCCAGCCGAGCGGCCCCGCCTGGCCGCACACCTGGTAGTGCCGCGGCTTGTGCGCGCGCTGGAACTGCCCGGACCAGATCTGGTAGAGCCCGATCGCGGTGACGAAGTAGGCGTCCTCACCGTAGAACTCGTTGATCTCCTTGAACACCCGGGGCGCCTTGATCGGTGTGTCCTCGAAGTCCTCGCGCCGGGGCAGGCTCTCCTTGAGCTCGCCGATCCGCTGTGGCCACGCGCGATCCCGCACCGGCGAACGCTTCGACGCCGCCTCGATCAGCGCGTCCAGGAAGGCGCCCGTGTCCGACACGATGCCGAGGTCCGGCCCGAACACCTTGCCCAGTTGCGTCGGCTCGATGTCGACGTGGATGAACTTCCGGTTCCCGCGGTAGACGTCGAGGTCACCGGTGTGCCGATCGCCGAACCGCGCGCCCAGCGCCAGCACCAGATCCGCTTCGAGGAAGGCCGCGTTCGCCCAGCGCTGCGAGGTCTGGATACCCGCCATGCCGGCGAACAGTTCGTGGTCCTCGGGGAAGGTCCCCTTGCCCATCAACGTCACGCCGACCGGGACGCCGAGCAGCTCGGCCGCGGTCCGCAGCCGGTCGCTCGCGTCGCCGAGCACCACGCCGCCACCGGCGAGGATCAGTGGCCGTTCGGCGGCCAGCAGCAGATCCAGCGCGCGCTGGACCCTGGCCGGTGACGGCGTCGCCCTGGTGACCGGCAGCGGCGAGTCGATACTGGAGTCCCACTCGATCTCCTGCCGCTGGACGTCGATCGGCAGGTCGATCAGCACCGGTCCCGGACGGCCGGACCGCGCGATCCGGAACGCCTCCCGGAACACCCACGGCAGCTGGGCCGCCTCCTTGACCTGCACGGCCCATTTCGTCACCGGTTTGGCGATCTCGACGATGTCGACGGCCTGGAACGCCTCGGTGTGCAGCTTCCGCGAGTCGGCCTGCCCGGTGATGCACAGGATCGGGATCGAGTCGGCCTGCGCGGTGTAGAGGCCGGTGATCATGTTCGTCCCGGCGGGCCCGGAGGTGCCGATCGCGACGCCGACGTTGCCGGTGGTCCTCGCCCAGCCGTCGGCCATATGGGTCGCGCCCTCTTCGTGGCGCACGATCAGGTGCTCGATACCGCTGTCCTGCATCGCGTGGTACAGCGGGAGGATCGCGGCGCCGGGGCAGCCGAACGCGGTGTCGACGCCCTCACTGACCAGGACGTCGACGACGGCCTGCATGGCGGGGATTCTGGGCATGCGTCACTCCTTGTTTTCCGCGCCGGACAGCGTTTCGACGACCTTCAGCAGCGCGGAGTGATCGAGCGAGCCGTGGCCCATCGCCCGTCCGGCGGCGACGAGCTGGGCGACCAGCCCGGTGAGCGGCAGCGCGACCTCGGCCTGCCTGGCGGCGGCGAGCGCGATGCCCATGTCCTTGTGGTGCAGGTCGATCCGGAAGCCCGGCGCGAATTCCCGCGCCACCATGGACTTCCGCTTGAGTTCGAGGATCCGGCTGCCCGCGAGGCCGCCCGCGAGGACGTCCAGCCCGACACCGGCGTCCACGCCGGAGGCTTCCAGCAGCACGATGGCCTCGGCGATCAGCCCGTAGGTGCCGCCGACCACCAGCTGGTTCGCGGCCTTGACGACCTGGCCGGCGCCGTGCGGCCCGACGTGGACGATCGTCTTGCCGACAGACTCCAGGATCGGGAGCGCCGCGGTGAAGTCCTCGCCATCGCCACCGACCATAATGGACAGTGATGCCCGCTCGGCTCCGGCCTGGCCACCGGAAACGGGCGCGTCCAGCACCCGGATCTCCCGTGCCGCCGCCCGCTCTGCCACCTCGACGGAGGTCTCCGGCCGGATGGTGCTCATGTCGATCAGCAGGGTGCCCGCTTTCGCCGACTCCAGCACCCCGCCCGCCGCGAGCACGACGGCCTCGACCTGAGGATGGTTCGGCAGCATGGTGATGACGACCTCCGCGCCCGCCACCGCGTCCGTCACCCCGTTCGCGGCCCTGCCGCCCGCGGCTTCCAGCCTCGCGAGCGCGTCGGCGTTCGTGTCGAATCCGCTCACCTCGTGGCCGGCGGCGACAAGGTGTCCCGCCATCGGCCCGCCCATGATGCCCAGGCCGATGAATCCCAGCTTGGTCATGCCAGTCCCCTTCGTTCGAAAGGCAGCCACGACAGCGAATCCGCGCTCGGCCCGTCGGGCTTGTACTCCACGCCGACCTGCCCGCGGTATCCCGCCGTCTGCAGCTTTTCCAGGTATCCCTCGATGTCCAGCGTTCCGGTACCCGGCTGGTGACGCCCTGGGGAATCGGCGATCTGCACATGGCCGATCCGTCCGGTGTGGACGGTCGTGACCGTGTCGAGGTCGTCACCGTTGACCGCCAGGTGGTACAGGTCGGCCAGCAGCTTCACGTTGTCCCGCCCGAGTTCGTCGAGCACCTTCAGTACGTCGTCCGCGGTTTTGAGCGGGTACTTCTCCGCCCCAGACAACGGCTCCAGGACGATCTCCGCGCCGATGCGCGCGGCCGCGTCCGACGCGTGCGCCAGATTCGACAGGCCGAGCTTGTCCTGCCCGGCCGGATCCGCGCCGTCGATCCGGTTGCCGTACAACGCGTTGAACCGCCGGCAGCCGAGCCGCTCGCCCAGGTCGATCGCCGAGGCGATACCGCGGGCGAACTCGTCCTCACGGCCGGGCCAGGTGACCAGGCCGCGGTCGCCGCCCGCCATGTCACCGGGGAAGAAGTTCAGCCCGGTCACCGCGACGCCCGCCCGCCCGACCGACGCCACGAAAGCGTCGACCTCGGCGGCGTCCGGCACCGGCGTCTCGAATGGCCACCAGTACTCGACCGCGGTGAAACCCGCCGCGCGCGCCGCCTCCGCACGGTCGAGCAGCGGCAGCTCGGTGAAGACCAGCGACAGGTTCAGCACGTACGGCAGCGCATGACGCGAACCGGCAAGATCAGCCATTAAAACCTCTGCAATTTCGCTCTGCGGAAACTTTCTTTCGTATATCGAGAATAGCCCGCCGGCCTGCCCTCGGTCAACGGGCGGTATACCGGCAAACCGGGGAATTGTCGGACCCCTTCGTTAGCGTCAGCCGGCATGGACAGCACGCTCTTCCAAGCCCGGATCCCGGAGGCTGACCTCGAAGACCTCCGGGATCGGCTCCGCCGTGCCCGCTGGCCCGAAGACGAGACCGTCGCCGACTGGTCGCAGGGCGTTCCCGCCGCCTACCTGCGTGAACTGTGCGCCTATTGGGCGGACACCTACGACTGGCGAGCAGCCGAGTCGCGACTCAACGCGTTCCCCCAGTTCCGGACCGAGATCGATGGGCTCGGCATCCACTACCTGCACGTCCGCTCCCCGCATCCCGGCGCGCTGCCGCTGGTCCTCACCCATGGCTGGCCCGGCTCGATCTTCGAGTTCCTCGACGTACTCGGCCCCCTCACCGATCCGGTCGCCCACGGCGGTGACGCGGCGGACGCCTTTCACGTCGTGGTCCCGTCCCTGCCCGGGTACGGCTTCAGCGACAAACCCGCACGTGCCGGCTGGTCGATCCAGCGCATCGCCGACGCGTGGATCCGCCTCATGGAGGGCCTGGGATACGAGCGTTACGGCGCCCAAGGCGGCGATTGGGGCACCAGCATCACCACACTCATGGGCCGGACGGCGCCCGACCGGCTGGCCGGGATCCATCTCAACCCACCGCTGGCGGCACCGGACCCGGCGACGTTCGACGACCTGACCGAATCCGAACGGAAGTCGCTCGCCGACCTCGAAAGCGCCAAGGCCGACGGTTCGGGTTACGCGATCCAGCAGGCGACGAGGCCGCAGACGATCGGCTACGCGCTGGCCGACTCGCCGGTCGCGCTGTGCGCGTGGATCGTCGAGAAATTCCAGGCGTGGACGGATTGCGACGGTCACCCGGAGAACGCGCTGAGCCGCGACGCGATGCTCGACGACATCACGCTCTACTGGCTGACCGGCACCGGCGCCTCGTCCGCCCGGCTGTACTGGGAGAGTTTCGCCGAGGTGTCGAGCTGGTTCGCCGAATCCACTGTGGACACGATCACCGTGCCGACCGGCTGTTCGATCTTCCCGCGCGAGACCCCGCGTCCCTCCCGCCGCTGGGCGGAACGCCGGTTCACCGCCATCCGGTACTGGAACGAGCTCGACCGGGGCGGCCACTTCGCGGCCTTCGAACAGCCCGGCGTGTTCACCGAGGAGGTGCGGTCGTTCTTCCGGCTCGTGCGCTGACCGCTTGACTGTGACACCGTGTCAGGCTGTGCGCTGGGAGGCGTCATGTTCAGTATCGGAGATTTCGCCAAGCACGGCCGGGTGTCGGTCCGGATGTTGCGTCACTACGACGCCATCGGGCTGCTGCGTCCCGCCCACGTCGATCCGTTCAGCGGCTACCGGTCCTACACCGGCGAGCAGCTGGCCCGGCTCAACCGGGTGATCGCGCTCAAGGATCTCGGCTTCACCCTCACCCAGGTGCAGGAGATCCTCGACGCGGAGATCGGCGCGGACGAACTGCGCGGCATGCTGAGACTGCGGCGTGCCGAACTCGAAGCGGCCATCGAGGCCGACGAGGCGCGGCTCAAGGCCGTCGAAGCGAGGCTCCGGTCCATCGAAAGCGAGGGAACCATGCCTTCCGAAGACGTCGTCGTCAAAAGCCTGCCCGCGGTGCGCGTCGCCGAACTGACCGGGACGGCGAGCGGTTACGTGAACGACGAGATCGGGCCCATCGTGCAAGGGCTCTACAAGGAGTTGTTCGGCGCGCTCGGCCCGATCACGCCGTCCGGCCCGCTCATCGCCTACTACGAAGACGACACCGACGGCGAACGAGTGCTGATCCACGCCGCGGTCCCGATCTCGGCCCAAACCGATGGTACGGAAGGATTCTCGACGGTCCGCCTCGCCGAAGTCCCGACTGCGGCGACGATCCTGCACCGAGGTTCGATGGCGACCGCGCTCTCCAGCTATCAGGCACTGGCGAAGTGGGTCGACGCCCACGGGTACCGCACAAGCGGCCCGGCGCGGGAGTTCTACCTCGAGTGCCCAGAGGACGGGGACAAGTGGGTCACCGAGCTGCAGCAGCCGATCACCAAGGCCTGACGCTCACGTGGGTCGTGAGTGGCGATTCGGGTTCTAACCCGAATCG